>PKSY01000157.1:0-59098 GCA_002869405.1 Marinilabiliales bacterium | reverse complement strand
TAAACAATACCCCCCCCAATGCTTCATTAATGACATTATTGGTTTTTTGTGCTGTCTGGCCAACAAATTCTGCAACTAAATCATTTCTTGCTGATTCAATTAAATGTCCCTTTTTTAATATTCCAATATCTTTAAGAATTTCTGAAAGCAATCTGGCAATGGTAGTTTTCCCTGTTCCAGGTGGACCAAAGAAAACAGAGTGTAAAGTAATGCCGGGTGTTTTTAAACCCTTTTGATGCCGTACTTTGTTTATTCTGACTAAATTAATTAGCGATGTGATTTCATCTTTAATATTTGAGAGGCCTATTAATTCATGTAGCCTTTCATAAGACTTCTTGTTTTCAAGATTCTCCTCTTCCCAGTTTAACGGTGAATTTGTAATATGTTTTTTTGCAAATTCATTTTCAGGATCAATTTGAAGTATTTTTTTGCAATTTTCCTCAACTTTTTTGGCGTCGTTTTGAGACAAGAAAAACTCTGCTCTTCTTTGGTGCTTTGCAATTTCGTTTACATTAGAATTATTGTGTTTGCTTTTTTTGTGAATTTGCGTAAATACTTGAAGTTGATTGAACAATGAAATATCTCCGGGATAGCACTCTATAGCTTTCTGAGTATAATTGATAGCAAGTGGATAATTTTCTATTTTTGAGTAAACAATCGAAATCCCTTTTAATGCATCAATATTATCTATTCTATTCAAGTTTAACGATTTGTCAAAGTAGTCTAGTGCTTTAGAATATAATTTTAAATTACAATACGTAAATGCGATTTTATTGAGGATATCAGTTGTTTCATTTAAGTAATTTGNTCATTTAAGTCATTTGCTTTTAGATAATAGTCCAAAGCTTGCTCAAACTGCTCTATATCAAAAAACGAATCACCTATGTTGGTAAATTTCTGATGCATTTTATCCATTTTCATGTTTTTATTTTAGCCTAGCCCCAAACGATCAAATGTATGCTCCAATTTTTTCCAGACCTCTGTAGCTTCGGATTTCGGTTGAAGTATTCATTGTGTTGTGTTTATGTTGTTGCGTTTTTCAAAAATACAAATCAAATTTGGCCTTGTTGGTGCTCATATTTTATAGATCGTTTAGTGCTTCTTGTCTGATTGTCTCGTAGTTTGTTTTGTCATAATAAGACAATTTTACGAATCCTGTATTGTATTCACCTCCTTCAAGTGAAATTTGAATGCTTCCATTTTGTCGTTCGTATGAAGAATAAATGAGGCATTCATCATTTATTAATCCATGCATTTTGAGAAAATCAGATCCGGGCTCTCCGGATGAAAATTCATTCGATGTCTCATCAGGCTCTCCATATTTTTCTGTTAGTAATTCATTCAGGAATGCATAATCGTGGTTTAAGGATGCCCAGGTATCTTGTTCTGGAAATATTACAGAAACTACACATACTAAATCACGCTTATCAATCGTCATTACACCAATCAAACAACCTTTAAACCCTGCAAATTCCCCTTCAAACAATGCTACCCCGTCTTCTGTTCCCGTATGCATAAATCCACTTTGTTTCAGCTCTGCAACAAATTCATTCAGCGTGCCATCTATCGGTACTCCTTTGAATTTTAAATGATCAGTGGCATTTGTGTCAATTTGTGCTGAAACAGTAATAGCTGTTGTAAATAATAAAATCCAGGTGAAAAAAGCTTTCATATTTCAAATCTAGAGGTTTTAAGGTCGTGTTTTGTGGGATAAAAGTAGGGTTTTGAATTTAATTATCCAAAAAATAGAAAGTAATATTATATGTAAGTTGCTTAGCATCCTGAAGATGCTTAGCAACCAAACACTCCAATTCTCTTTCGTCACGATGGTCAGCGGTGGGCGAGCCACGGTGGGCGAGCGGAGTCAGCGGTGGGCGAGCGAAGCCGAGCCACGGTGGGCGAGCGGAGTCGAGCCCACAACCCGACAACAATGAAAACTTTTCACATCGTTATCTTCCAGACCCGACAGGAGAAAGATACCTGTCGGGTCATCGTCAACCGCCAACCAACAACCAACAACCAACAACCAACAACCAACAACCAACAACCAAAAAGCCCCCCAACTTCCGTCGAGAGGCTTCATACTATTGTTCGTGTGTTAGTCCTGGTAGTCCTCTACTTCTTTATCCGCATGCCGTAGAAACTACGGTATACAAAGGCCAAAGCCACAGCTAAAAAGGCTACGCCAATCCATACTGAGGTGGTGGCCTGTCCCTTGCCAATTAATCCAATGGAGATCTCGGCGGCTAACAGTCCGAAGAGGGTAGAAAACTTGATTATGGGGTTTAGGGCCACTGAAGAGGTGTCCTTATAGGGGTCACCCACTGTGTCGCCAACAACACAGGCTTCGTGAAGCGGGGTGTTCTTCTCTTTTAAATCAACTTCCACAACCTTTTTCGCATTGTCCCACGCTCCGCCGGCATTGGCCATGTACATCGCCTGGAACAGCCCGAAGACGGCAATGGAGATAAGGTACGATACAAAGAAGTTGGGATCGATAAATGCAAAGGCGAGGGTGATGCTGAAGATCACGCCGAAGATGTTCCACATACCCTGCTGGGCGTACTGTGTACAGATCTTTACCACGGCTTTACTGTCTTCTATGTCGGCTTCGTCTTTATCGAGTTTGATGTTCTTTTTGATGAATTCCACGGCTCTGTATGCTCCGGTTGTTACGGCCTGCATGGAGGCTCCCGAGAACCAGTAGATCACTGCACCACCGGCGATGAATCCGAGAAGCACAGGGGCAGAGGTGAGCTGGATGTCCAGCAGTCCTGCGTGCTCAAGGATGAGGATGATACTAAAGATCATTGTGGTAGCTCCAATTACCGCGGTACCGATAAGCACGGGCTTGGCAGTAGCTTTAAAGGTGTTACCTGCCGAGTCATTCTCTTCGAGGTTATGTTTGCCCATTTCAAAGTCAGGACGGAATCCGAAGTCACGCTCAATCTCGTCGTGAATATACTCTATGCTCTCAATACGTGAAAGCTCAAATACAGACTGTGCGTTGTCGGTCACCGGTCCGTAGCTGTCAACCGCAATGGTTACAGGACCCATGCCGAGGAAACCAAAGGCCACAAGACCGAAGGCGAAGATACTCGGGTTGGTCATCAGTTCACCGAGGCCAAGCTGGCTTACATAATATGCGACGGCCATCAGTCCTACCATCACCATCCCTTTCCAGAATGCGCTGAAGTTACCTGCAACCATACCGGAGAGGATGTTCAGTGATGCTCCTCCTTCGCGGCTGGCTGTAACAACTTCCTGTACATGACGCGATTTTGAGGAGGTAAAGGCTTTGGTGAGTTCAGGAATCAGTGCTGCTGCAAGTGTACCGCAACTAATAATGGTAGCCAGCTTCCACCAGATGTCGGTGATATGTAATCCGCTTTCTGTAACGATTTCACCAATAAGAATATAGCTTACAATATAGGTCACAACTATAGAGATGATGGAAGTAATCCATACCAGTGTAGTGAGAGGAATTTCAAAGTTAAAACGCTCTTTATCTTTAAAGCGTCTGTTGGAGATCATGTCGTTAACCCAATATGAGAACAGCGAGGTGAAGACCATCATAATGCGCATTGCGAAGATCCATGCGATTACTGTTCCCTGGAAAGGAATCTCTTTAAAAGCGAGGATGATGAATGATATGAGGGCCACACCGGTTACACCGTATGTTTCGAAACCGTCGGCGGTAGGACCTACAGAGTCACCTGCGTTGTCACCGGTACAGTCGGCGATAACTCCGGGGTTACGCGGGTCATCTTCACCGATGTTGAAAACGATTTTCATAAGGTCGGCACCGATATCGGCGATTTTGGTAAAGATACCACCTGCGATACGCAGCGCACTGGCACCGAGTGATTCACCAATGGCGAAGCCGATGAAACATGCGCCTGCTGCTTCACCCGGCACAAAGAGGAGGATGAAGAGCATCATGATCAGCTCCACGGCGATGAGGAGTACTCCAACACTCATACCTGCCTGCAGTGGAATACGTACCACATCCCAGGGCTTGCTTTTCAGCGATGCAAAGGATGTACGTGCATTGGCCAGGGTGTTGATACGGATACCAAACCATGCCACACCGTATGATCCGAGGATACCGAGTATCGTCCACAGCACGATGAGCGCTGTTCTGCCAAAACTCATGTGACTCAAAAAGCCGAAGTAATAAATAATGGCTACCGCGAGGATGGCGAAAAGGATGATAAGAAATTTACCTTGTTGTAAAAGATAGGTTTTACAGGTTTCGTAAATAATCTTGGCCACATTGAGCATCGATTTGTGTGCGGGCAGTTTCTCGATTTTTTTATACTGCCATAATCCAAATAGCAATCCGAGGATAACAATAACACTGCCGTAGAGCAGTAATTCCCAACCGCTAAGGCCTAAATTGGAAAACAGACTGTTTTTTAAACTTGGAACCTCCAGGTCCGCTTCACTTGCGAACGTTACCGCTGGCAACAGAAAAATTGCCATCATTGTTAGTATTCTCTTCATTCCTGTCTTGTTGGTTATTAATAATCGACAAATTTACGCACATTAATTGGGACTGAGTGCAATCGTTTGCATAAATTTTTACAAAAATGCAAAAAATCACATATGTAAAAAAGTAAATATGAGTAATTGTTGATTATTTGTGATAAAAAAAAGGGGTGAGGACTATAGAGGCCTTGAGAATTAATTTTTACTTTAGCCTGCTGAACAAATAGTTTTCCCCGGGGTTTAAGAGTCAGATGACAGAAAAGGACAAAATCAGGTTAAAGATCGTAGGAATGTCATACAGCCATTCACAACATGGTGCGTATGCATTAATTTTGGGAGAAGAGTCAGGGATTCGTCGTTTACCTATTATAATAGGTGGCTTTGAAGCGCAGGCTATAGCACTGGAGATGGAAAGCATGCGGCCTTCGCGGCCTCTGACCCACGACCTGTTTAAATTTTTTACCGAGTCCTTTCATATTACCATCAGTGAGGTGATTATCGATAAATTTGTGGAGGGCGTGTTTCATGCCAAGCTCTATTGTCACGATACTCATGGTAACAGTCATGTCATCGATTCCCGTACTTCCGACGCCATTGCCATTGCGCTGCGTCTGGGCTGCCCGTTCTATACCTATGAAAATATTATGCAGGAAGCAGGTATAGAAATGGATGATGCGGATGTTGAAGATTCCGGAGAAAAAATGTTTGAAGCTGACAGTGTTCCCAAAGATTCTCTGGAGTCGAAATCTCTTACCGAACTTCAGGATAACTTGAAGGAGGCTGTCGAAAACGAGGACTATGAACTGGCGTCCCGTATTCGTGATGAGATCAACAAACGCAAATAGCCAACCTATGAAAATAAAAAAAATCCTGGGGATTTTGTTCCTCTTTAGTGTGATTATCATTGGTACCGGAATGATCATTGGTACCGACGCTCAGATTAAAACCGACAACTTTGTAGAGGATACGCTCCTGGGAAATCAACTGCTTACCGACTCAGGTACTGCGGTAGTAGAAGAGATTATCGTTGAAGAAACTGTTGAGACCGCAGACTCCGGTGCCACCATGGCCGACGTGATTCAATCTATTGAGAGCTCCGGTGGTATTAAATTTATCAATATTCTTCGTGGTTTGCTGGGACTTGCGGTGATACTCTTTATCTGCTACCTCTTCAGTACCAACCGAAAAGCCATTAACTGGGGCGTGGTAGCCCGTGGATTGATTTTCCAGATCCTTTTGGCGCTGGGTGTGCTGTATGTGCCTTTTATCCAGTCTTTCTTTGAAATCGTGGGTAAGCTGTTTGTATATGTACTTCAGGCTGCCGAAACCGGTGCCATATTCCTGCTTGGTGATCTGATAAACAACGACTCTCTGGGTTATATTTTTGCCTTTAAAATTCTTCCGACAGTAGTATTCTTCTCGGCAATCTCAAGCCTGCTGTTCTACTGGGGTATTATTCAGGTGATTGTCCGCGGACTGGCATGGGTGATGACACGCGCTATGGGCCTTTCCGGTACCGAGAGTCTTTCTCTGGCAGGAAATATCTTCCTCGGACAAACGGAGTCGCCGCTGTTGGTCAAGGCCTATCTGGAAAAACTTACCAAATCGGAGCTTTTTGTAGTGATGGTAGGAGGGATGTCGACCATGGCCGGTGGTGTGCTGGCAGCATACATCGGATTTTTGGGCGGCAACGATCCTGTGGCGCAGATGGTTTTTGCAAAGCACCTGCTGGCAGCATCCGTAATGGCAGCTCCCGGTGCAGTAGTAGCTGCGAAGATTATTGTTCCCCAAACAGAATCGATCGATAAAGCAGCGAAAATCAATACCGATAAAATCGGAGCCAATGCACTGGATGCTTTCTCTAACGGTACCACTGACGGAATGAAGCTGGCGGTGAACATCGCAGCCATGCTGCTCACCTACATCGCAGCTATTGCCTTTGTAAATATCGTGCTTGGTAAGATTGGCGCCTGGACAAACCTCAACGACTGGGTCGCTGCCAATACAGGCTATGAGACTTTCTCCCTGCAATTTCTACTGGGATACGCCCTGTCACCGTTAATGTGGCTGCTGGGAGTTCCTGTTACGGACATTGCTTACCTCGGACAGCTGCTGGGTGAGAAGACCATCCTCAACGAATTTGTAGGCTACGGAAGCCTTTCAGCGATGATCAACAACGGATTATTGCAGCCTAAGTCAATCATTATGGCTACTTATCTGTTATGTGGTTTTGCGAACTTCAGTTCCGTAGGTATTCAGATTGGCGGTATCGGAGCGCTGGCTCCCGGTCAGAAGGTAATGCTTTCAAAGTTTGGTATGCGTGCTTTGCTTGCCGGCGCAATTTCTGCCCTGATCTCCGCGACACTTATCGGAATGCTGCTGGGATAAACTTGAATTAAAGACCTTACGACATTATGAAACAATATCTCGACCTTCTCGATCATGTGCTGACCAACGGTGTTTCGAAGGAGGATCGCACCGGAACAGGCACTATCTCTGTATTTGGACATCAGATGCGCTTCGACCTGCAAAAGGGCTTCCCGGTATTAACCACCAAGAAGCTGCACCTGCGGTAGATCATTCATGAGCTGCTGTGGTTCCTGCAGGGCTCTACCAACACTGCATACCTGAAAGAGAATAAGGTGAGAATCTGGGACGAGTGGGCGGATGAAAATGGCGATTTGGGGCCTATTTACGGCTATCAGTGGCGCAGCTGGCCCGACTACAGGGGCGGCCATATCGACCAGATACAGCAGGTTATTGATTCAATTAAGAATAACCCCAATTCACGCCGTCATCTGGTGTGTGCCTGGAATGTGGGGCAGGTGGAGGAGATGGCGCTGCCGCCATGTCATGTGCTGTTTCAGTTTTATGTTGCAGATGGAAAACTCTCCTGTCAGCTATACCAGCGCTCGTGTGATATCTTTCTCGGTGTGCCGTTTAATATCGCATCCTATGCGCTTCTTACCATGATGATCGCTCAGATAACAGGATTGCAGCCCGGAGAATTTGTACATACCCTTGGCGATGCCCATATCTATAAAAATCATATTGAGCAGTGTAAACTTCAGCTTACACGTGAGCCTTACCCGCTTCCAACAATGAAGATAAATCCGGAAGTAAAAAATATTGAGGATTTTAAATTTGAAGATTTTGAACTAACAGGATACGAAGCGCACCCACATATTAAAGGTGCTATCTCTGTATAATTTATTGTTATGAAAACATCAAAACCCATCTCTATAATCGTTGCTGTAGGTAAAAATCGCGCCATAGGCTTTAAAAATGAACTGCTGTGGTCGCTGCCCGATGATATGAAGTTCTTTAAGGAAAACACTACCGGACATACAGTAATCATGGGTCGTAACACCTACCTTTCGTTGCCCAAGGGAGCATTGCCAAAGCGTCGCAATATTGTGATTACCATGGATAAGGAAGAGCAGTTCCCCGGATGCATCATGGTTAACAGCATCGAAGAAGCCATAGCACAAGCCGATTCCGACAGCGAGAACTTTGTAATGGGTGGAGCATCAATCTACGAACAGTTTTTCCCTATTGTTCAAAAGCTCTATTATACTGATGTTGAAGACTCTCCGGAGGCCGATACCTGGTTCCCTGAAGTAAAGGAAGAGGAATGGGAGCTGGTGAAGGCAACGCCGCATGGTATTGATGAGCGGCATAGGGTGGCGTTTACGATAAAGGAGTTTGTTAGAAAATAGCTGTTTCACAAAGAGCCACAAAGAAGGCACAAAGAGCCACGAAGATTTTTTCCATTAGAGCCACAGTACGGCGTGGCTTTACCGGACGACGTTTCCCGGTAGATACGCACCGCCGTGCGTATCTGAATTATGGACAATATTATTAAATGTAACAAAAATAGTAGAGACGGCCATTTATGGCGTCTCGGGGTGGATGTCAATGCATGGTGGTTTTTTTGTATATACCTATCATGTTAATCTGCCATTTAGAGCCACAGTATGGCGTGGCTTTACCGGACGACGTTTCCCGGTAGAACCACAGTGCGGTATGGTTTTACCGCGCGACGTTTCCCGGTAGATACGCACCGCCGTGCGTATCTGAATTATGGACACATGGAATAATATTTTTCAGCCACGATGAATCGTGGCTCTCCAAAGACTTTGTGTTCCTTCTTTTTACGTTTTCTGCTTCTTTTTCTTCGCTGCCGGGAACAGCACATTGTTTAAAATGAGCCTATATCCTGCTGAGTTAGGATGAAGGTTGAGATCCGTTGGTGGATCTCCTACGCGGTGTTGGTAATCTTCGGGGTCGTGGCCGCCGAGGTATGTCCAGGTGCCTTTGCCGAACTCGCCGTGAATATAGCGTACTTCATTTGAGGCTTTTGTCTCTCCCAATATAAGCACTTCGGGCTTCAGATTGTCGCGGTTGAAAGAGGTGGTTTGCCCCATGAATCCTTTTATCACCTGCTCGTGATCCTGGCACAGCATTGTGGG
The DNA here is from genome assembly GCA_002869405.1 of Marinilabiliales bacterium. Classification (GTDB taxonomy): domain Bacteria; phylum Bacteroidota; class Bacteroidia; order Bacteroidales; family BM520; genus BM520. Next base: position 50,135 of record PKSY01000157.1, on the reverse strand, counting down.
TACCGGATCCCATTTGGCGCTGAATTCAAAGAGTGTAAACATATCGAGGTTTTTTGGCACTTTTCGACGCTCGGTCATATCAATGCTGGAAATCTCGTATTCATAAGGATTAGTGCTTATGGTAAAGTCGGTGAATGCAAGACAATTATCGTAATTTAGTTTCTCCTGTGCGCCCGGTTCAATGGGGTCTCCGTCGAACATTACGTCGCAGATGTCCACACCATCGGCAGAGAGGGCAACGTCAAAGCTGTCGGGTGCCGAGCACATGGCAAAGAGGTAACCTCCTCCAAGGACAAAGTTGCGGATTGCTTTTGCTACAGCAAGTTTGCATTGACTTACTTTGGTGAATCCCAATGCTCTGGCAGTCTCTTCTGCAGCACGTTGGTTCTCCTGATACCATGCTACGTCTTTGTATGCACGCCAGAATTTTCCGTACTGACCGGTGAAATCTTCGTGATGCAGGTGCAGCCAGTCGTATAGTGGCAACGCTCCGTCCAGCACTTCTTCATCGTAAATTACGTCATAGGGTATTTCAGCATAGGTCAATGCCAAAGTTACGGCATCATCCCATGGTTGTTTGTTTTTCGGAGAATAGACTGCGATTTTCGGTGCTTTATGGAGTTTTACAGCATCCATATTTACTCCGGGGTCTGCAATCTCTGACAGTATAGCCGTGCTTTTGGCATCGGCAATCACATGATAGCTTATATCTCTGACAATGCATTCACGCTCTATGTCTTCATGATACTTCATCATAAAGCTGCCACCGCTGTAATTCAGCAGCCAGTATACTTCAACATTCTGCTGCAAAGTCCAGAATGCCAATCCGTATGATTTAAGGTGGTTCGACTGCGTATCATCCATAGGAATAAGGATATATGCGGCCTGGGAAAACAGGATTGAGAACAAAAATATTATGAGTAGTGCTGTTTTTTTCATGCAAATGATTTAAAATGGTACATCAAACGATGGATCATTACCCTGTTGCTGTGAAGGCGGCAGCTCATTATTCATCTTCGACTGCATTGTCACCGTATTTCCGTGTTCAAAACTTTGATTTGGTGAGATAGCGTCATTAACAAATCCATATTCAGGATCAGGGTCAGAGAAACGTGCAAACTGGGCAGTAAATTTCAGCGGAATATCTTTCAGTGCACCGTTACGGTGTTTTGCTACACGCAGTTCAGCCAGGTTTGCATTATTCTGACCATCTTCATCTTCATCAATATTGTAGTATTCCGGACGATATACGAATAACACGATATCGGCATCCTGCTCGATGGCACCGGATTCACGAAGGTCGGAGAGCACAGGTTTTTTTGAGCCACCTCGTTTTTCAACATCACGGGAGAGCTGCGAAAGCGCCATGACAGGGATGTTAAGTTCTTTTGCCAGAGCTTTTAGCGAACGAGAAATGGTACTGATTTCCTGTTCCCGGTTTCCTTTGTCCATTCCTGCAGTCATAAGCTGCAGGTAATCGACCACCACAAATTGAATGTCGTATTGTTCCTTGAGTCGACGGCATTTTGCGCGAAGTTCGAATATTGAGAGTGCGGGAGTATCATCAATATAAATGGGTGCATCGGCAAGTCTGCCGATTTTGGCGTTGAGTTGAGCCCATTCCTGATCTGAGAGTTCACCTTTACGGAGTTTATCGGCTGTAATTTCTGATTCACTGGAGATAAGACGAGTGGTAAGCTGCACTGCGGCCATCTCAAGGGAGAATACTGCAACGGGTCGGTTATATTCCACAGCCATGTTGCGGGCCATGGTAAGTGCAAGGGCTGTTTTACCCATACCGGGACGAGCTGCCAGAATCAGCAGGTCGGAGCGCTGCAATCCGCCTGTCAGGGCATCGAGCTCGGTGAATCCAGTTGGTACTCCGCGAAGTTCATCCTTATGATTCCTTGCATTCTGAATCTCTTCAACAGCCTCACGCACAATGCTATCCATACTTACATAACTGCGACGGAAGTTGTTTTCGCTGAGTTCAAAAAGATTTCCCTGTGCTTTATCCAGCAGATCAAAAACATCCACACTCTCATCATAAGCCATTTTTATAATCTCTGATGAGCTGCTGATAAGTTCCCTCTCGATATGTTTCTGCACCAGAATACGTGCATGGTACTCTATGTTTGCGGATGATGCGACACGGTTTGTGAGCTGCGCGATGTAATATGCGCCGCCGACACTTTCAAGGTCTTTGCTCTTCTTGAGCTCATTGGTAACTGTTAGGATATCAATGGGTTCAGAGTTTCGGAACAATCTGTGAATGGCCTCACATATTTTCCGATGGGAATCTTTATAAAAGATATCCGGTTTAATGATATCAATAACCTCAGTGAGTGCATCCCGTTCCAGCAACATAGCACCAAGTACTACCTCTTCCAAATCCACAGCCTGCGGGGGTACGCGACCATGATCCAGAAGTTCTTTCGAAAATACTGCCCCGGAAGACTTTGACTGCTGCCGGGGCCCCTTAGTTTGTGCCGATTGATCCATTCTTCAAAAATACAATTATCAACCCGGATTTGCTGTATTGTTAACAATTTTTTTCGTTTGGTGTTATATTCCCTGTTAGCGCGCTTTTTTACTATTTTTGACGAAAATAATATTCCGCATATGAAAATTGGAAAATACCTGGCATTGGTCATGATTGTAGTCGCTGCAATCTCCTGTAATGGAAAAAAGGATAATAGCACGGTTGTGTTGAAAGGAAAATTCAGCGACATGGAAGCTTTTGAGAAAGTAACCCTGAAAAAGCTCGACAGGGCAAAGACACTGATTTCTGAAGCTATTGTGAATGATGGTGAATTTGAAATCTCTTTTGAACCACAATCCGCTGATTTTTACCAGCTCGACTTTCCGAACAATGACTTTTTATATCTTATAATTCAGCCCGGAGAGGCTGTAAAGCTTGATATTTCCGGATTCCCCATTCGTGAAAACGTGAAAATAAGTGGTAGTGATTTTACCACACATTTTTTGAATGTAGGTAATAGTTTACGTCCGTTTGAAATTCGTCTCGATTCGCTCAACAAGGCATATTCAGCATTGGCATCCGATCAGGAGCGCCAGGAGCAGCGCGATATGTTTGCAAAAATTGGTGAGGAGATTGAAGAAGGACAGCGCTCGGTAATTCGTGAATTCGCCAAAAACAACTCTTCGTCCCTGGCCAACCTGTTTTACCTGAATAAACTTGATATCAATAAGGAGCTGGATCTTTTTGAAGAAGTGAATGCAAACCTGATGGCCAACTTCCCGGAGAATGTATATGTTCAGGAGCTGAATTATACGGTAACCGCCGAGGCAACAATGAAGCCCGGAAAACCTGCACCTGACTTTGAACTTGAATCTCCGGACGGAGAGCTGATAAAGGTGTCGGATTATCGTGGAAAGTACCTGTTGCTTGATTTCTGGGCATCGTGGTGCGGTCCATGCCGTCGCGAAAACCCCAAAGTAGTGGCGCTTTACAATGAATTTAAGGACAAGGGTTTTGAAATTCTTGGCGTTTCACTTGACGACGACCGTGACAAATGGCTCGGGGCTATCGAGGATGACGGACTCATCTGGGATCATGTTAGCGACCTCAAAAAATGGCAGTCTGCGCCTGCTAAGTTATATGCAGTGCGCGCCATTCCTCATACTGTATTGGTAGATCCTGAAGGAAACATTGTTGCTGTTAAGCTGCGTGGGGGCGAATTACGCTATAAGCTTGAAGAGCTTCTTAATCAATAGGTAACCGTCTGATAATTTCCATCATGGCTGTGGCACCGCTCTCTGCATAGCGGGCCAGGCCGTCAATGATATCATCCTGCATCTCAGGTGATTCGGAGATTAATCCCTGCCATGCTGTTGCTGCAGTAAACCTGTCCGAATATGGCGCATCTGTAATTTCCGGATGCATCACTGCTATGATTTCATCTACACGCTCTTTACCCGTTAACTCAGGGAGAAACAGGTTTAGGTTACGCTTCTCGTAAAGGATATTTGTATTTTCCGTGTCTGAAATTCCTTCAGGTATTCCTTCCATAGTGATAACCTCAGGATGCTCAGCCATGAAATTGCGAATAAAGGTATTTCCTTCTTCCTTATTATAAAAAACGACAGACTCAATGAATTCGCCTTTTGGAAACGCTGCGGCTATAGCAGTCTCCTCATAAGGTGCCGCATCTTCAAAAAGCGGAAAGGCCGGTTTTGCAGTAGCAAGGAAAAGAACCTGATGATTACGGAGTTTTTCTGAAAGCAGGTCTTCCACATATACCGTATTGTTGATTACCAGATCAATCTCTTTTTGCAATAACGGATTCTCAGTTGGCTGAGATTTGATACTTTCGGGCGTTTCCATCTCCTTGTGATAGTATTTGAAAGCCATATTATCATCCAGATGCATTAAATCAAACACGGAGATTTCCGGGACAGTCTTCCAGCATAAACCTCTGAAATCGCAAGGGTAGGGGGTGTTGCATTGCGGTCCGATCTTTTTTCTTGGCGAGTGTGGCTCATCAAACAGAGCGATGAATTTTGTGACTCGCTCTTCAATGCCCTCCTGCATAGGCAGAATTTTTTCAAGCACACTTGTTTTTATGAAGTAATCTTCCGCCACAATCGGTTCTTTTCTCTTGTATTCTGGATTTACTGTTATCAGGAAAAAGTCTTCCAGGGTGATGCCGCTGTTAGTGATAACCCAATACTGCAGAGCCGTATCTTTAAGGTAGGTATCTGAAATTTTCAGGGAGCTTTTTACTTCATAACCATAATATTTGCCATTTTCCCGCGTCAGGATGTCGAGCATAACCAGCGTCTTCATGTGCTGGAATGTAGCTTCGTATATTACAGGGGTCTCTTTTTTTATCTCGTCGAGTGTATTAACAACGGCTTTGGGGTATTGTGAAGGAGATTTTGGCGCCATGTTTACTCCACCCGGGAAGAGGTTGTGTGCCAGTTCGCCGATGCTGTGCCCCCGCGTGAAACGTGCACGCTGTTCCGGCGGGAGTTTGTCGCGAAGAAAAGGTCTTTTTTTATGTAAATAGAGTGATTTGGTACATTGTAATCCACGAATGTAAGTTGATTTGGATAATTTATGCCGTTCCATTATGAAAGAATGTTAGGTTTTTGTATATTTAGTTCCCACTTAAAACGATGGCCATGAGTATCAAACGCAAAACAAAGATAACTGTTTACAAAGAGATTACTTTTAAGCTCTCCTCCCGGCAGAAACGCTCGTTAATGAACTATTGCAGGGCGCGCCATACTACTCCGATAAAGCTTATAAAGCGTTCAATTCGTCCGTATATTGAGCTTTATGCTGAATCCCGGCCGGAAGAGATTCCTATGCCCAATCAGCTGGATCTCTTTGATGAAGATCCTTCATAGGGCATACGGTGCAGGATACTCCGGCCAAGGGTTATCTCATCGGTATATTCCAATTCATCACCTACGGCAACTCCGCGGGCTAAAGTTGTTATTTTAAGTGGTTTATCTTTTAGTTTTTTATAGATGAAGTATCCGGTGGTATCACCTTCAACTGTTGTCGGTAAAGCAAGTATAATCTCTTCAATTTGTTCAGCTTCGACGCGCTTTATCAGTGAGTCAAGGTTTAAATCCGACGGACTTACCCCGTCCATCGGAGAGATAACTCCTCCAAGGATATGGTATCGCCCTTTAAACTGCCCGGTGTTTTCAATGGCTAAAAAATCACGCACATCCTCAACTACGCATATGAGTCCTTCCTGTCGCAGCGGATTTGAACATATCTCGCACTGTTATAAATCTGAAATATTATGACAAGTAGTGCAGTAACGAATATCTTTTTTCATCTTCAGAATAGAATTACTAAGATATTCAGCTTCTATATCATCTCCTTTCAGAATATGTAAAGCCAGACGCAGCGCGGTTTTCCTGCCTATTCCGGGCAACCTGGAGAGGGCATCTACTGCATTTTCGACTTTTTTGGATGGTATTTGGCTCACGATAATTTTTTTGTTTACAGAACGTTATTGTAATTTTGAGGCAAATTTACTGAAACTTATGGATACAATCCCCATGATTCGTAAAACATTACTCCTGGCAGCCGTTCTTGCTGCTCCCTGTTTTCTGTTTGCGCAGAAAGCCCCGAACAGTATCGATGAAAATGGTCTGAAACAAGGCGAATGGGCTAAGTATAATGCTGAGGGTCAGCTGATTTATACCGGTGCTTTTTCTGATGATAAACCAACAGGGCTCTTTACATACTTCTTTGAAGACGGAACAAAAAAAGCGGAACTGCCCTATGAAGATGGTGAGGTACTTAAAGCGTCATCAAAAACTTTTCACAGAAATGGAAAGGTGATGTCTGAGGGTACTTATGTGAATAAAAACCGTGATGGTGAGTGGAAATTTTATGATGAGGATGAAAAACTTATCAGTGAAGAGTATTACGACAATGGGTTGAAAACCGGAATCTGGAAAGTTTATTACTATAATGGTACCCTCAATGAAGAGACAACCTATGAAAATGACAGGAAAAACGGTCCGTGGAAACAGTATTTTACGGATGGAACGTTAAAAGTCACAGGAACATATGTCAATGATCTTCTCGAAGGTGAATCCGTATATTATCATCCGGATGGCAAGGTAATGGTGCGTGGTTCCTATGTCAAAAACCTCAAACACGGCAAATGGGTCTTCTTCGATCAGGATGGCACAATGGTGAAAGAACAGGAATACACGATGGGTAAACTTCCCGATGACCCGCAATAGTACGAGTTCATCTAAATTAATTTATCCTTCTCTCAGTAAATACGCACTGTCGTGCGTATCAATATTTACCAAAATACCCTTGTGGCTAACATTACTTCTCAAAACCCGATCGTTCGTGTCTGTCTAAAATAAAAGGCTGTCCAACGTGTTGAACAGCCTTTCCAAAAAGAAATAATCTGATATTATTTAATGATTATCTTGTTTCGTGAGATGATTTGTGAACCTTGTTCCGCATGTATAGTGTAGAACCCGGGTTCTATGTTGTTAATCTCCACAGGGATTGAATTCATTCCTGATGCTACATTAGCATTAATCGACATCACAGCTCTTCCCGACATATCAGTGATTACAATATTGGCCACACCGTTTTCACCAGCAGTAAATGTAAGGGTCGCCATATTTTGTGCAGGGTTGGGGAATATCTGCATGTTGTCAATATCGTAGCTGTTAATTCCTACTGTTGATTCAGCTCCCAGACCTTTGATACAGAAGTTGCCTGTATTGTTGAACCCGCTTGGGTCGTCATAGTTGTAGAAATCTTCCCAGGCAGATGTTTCAGGGTTATAATAGAAACTTTGATTCTCTTCAGCATATGAATCTACAATAGTTCGTGATGAAGCACCAAGCAGAACGGGAATGTCTGATGTTCGGTCATAAGGCATACCACCGTCTGAGAGCTCAAGCTGGATCACAAATTCTGTGAGACCGGTAAGATCAACGGGCTGCTCAAAATCATAAGTGTGGAAACCGATATGTTCAATAGTACCTGTCATGGAAGCGATTTCATTTTCAGGGCCATTGCTTCCCATGGTTTCAAAGATTGTTGCTGTATAGGTGATATCCTGCGCATTTGAGAAGAAGCTCACTGCTTCAAGAATATAGTCATCGTCAAGGTCGAAGCGGTTGGCTGCGAGAGTTACGTTTTCCACCTGGTCGCGCCAGCCGTGGTAGTCATGATAAAAGACCTTTTCATATTGCATAGGCTCTACTTCCTGGAAAGAGATTGCTCCCATTTCAATGTTCCGGCATGCGTGCTTGTCATAATATGAGATCCAGAAATATCCGTCATTTCCCCACCATGTACCCCAGGAGTTTTTGCAAAGCCATGCGCCGGGCAGGGCAGCCTGAGTCTCGAGGTTGTCGTCCCAGCCGATTATTGCCACAGAGTGATTAGGGTCTGTAAGGTCTGTTGGTGGCTGATAATGGATGTAACTCGAGTTAATAAAAGAATTATCGTAGCACATACAAGTTGCCATGACGCCGTGGTCGATAATCTTCTGCTTTATCACATCAATATTTACAATGCTGTTTGATGGCATGGTGTACCATTCAACTGTGCGTGGGTAATAATAGTGGTAGGAGTCGTTGTGACGAGCCGGTGGGTTGTTGTATGATTGCCCGTCGATTTCTCTGACAGCGCCTTCGCCACGGGAGAAGTATGCTGTTGCGACGCGGTAATCACCACCCATATGCACTTCCAGTCCTCCTCCTGAAGGTGGGTCTGTATCGTCATTATTGTGTTGATTGAATCCATTCCACCAATCGAGGTGATATTCTGCCAGGGCGGGTTCTCCGGTCTCTCCGGCATCAGCCCATGCATTTGTAATTAGCATATTACCTTCCATGGAGGCATAAGTGCCATGTGTCCAGCAAGTACCACCTTGCTGGCTTTTGATGGATGTTACATAGTTAACACCATCTACATCCCGAAGGTCGTATGTTTCAGGAAGCTGTGAATAGCTGAGGAATGGCACTGTTAACAGTACCAAAAGGAAGTAAAGATTTTTCATAGTTGCTCTGTTTGCCACAAACTTAGAAAAATCACTTGTAAAAACAAAGGGTTATTTCAGGGCATATAAAAAAGCCTCAATCCAAAGATATGCGGATGGAGGCTTTTTGTGTCTTGATAGACAGGGCTATTATATTCTACGTTCTTTAATACGCGCTTTTTTACCTCTAAGGCCACGAAGGTAGAAGATACGTGCTCTGCGCACTTTACCGTGTTTGTTAACTACGATTTCCTCAATAAATGGACTGGCTGAAGGGAAAATTCTCTCAACTCCAATACCACCGGAAATTTTTCTTACTGTGAAAGTTTCAGTGTTTCCACTTCCGCGGCGCTGTAATACAACACCCTGAAATTTCTGTAATCTTTCTTTTCCGCCTTCTACAATTTTATATGTTACGGTGATCGTATCACCAGCCTGAAATGCCGGATATTCCTTGATCTCTGTCAGGTTCTCAATGTACTGTAATTTCTCGTTCTTGCTCATCACTTTCAGGATATTTGTGTTTCTTCCAAAAAAGGAGTGCAAATATACGTCATTAATTTTGGTTTAAACAAATCCAAAAAGGAAAAATCCCACATTTTTTATTTAAAAGTTATTTCAGCCTAAAATGTTGATAACTTATTGTGATAAGGGTCGTTTGTATACTGCAAAATATACCCCTAAAGATGATTCGGGCGCAAAAGGTCGTTAACTTCTTTCACAGGATTGAATGTGATTAACGGAACTTCCACAAAAACGGTGATCCAGTTGGCCATAGCACCATTCCATAATCCCGGTAACTCCAGCGCTTTTAGAGGCTTTCCGTCTTTCGACTTTTCAGAAATAAACCCCGTGTTCCTGTCAATGTATTGTCTGAGATCAAAATTTTCGTTTTTATAATCTATCGTGCTGCAAATAAGATCTACCGGGTTAAAATGTGTGGATGCGGCCAATATCTTCTCCTGTTCAGGATTCTTGCGGTCGATCTGAGCTCCTTCAATTATCTGTAAGGAGATTTTTCCGTCAAGGTCTTTTACCCAAAAAGGACCACCACCCGGCTCGCCTTCGTTCTTTACCATTCCGCAGATTCTCATCGGTCGGTTGAGTGCATTATACAGAAAATCAATCCTTTCGATTCTGTTATAAGAATTAAATTCTTTCTCTTCCGCAATAAAAAGATCATTCAGGGCAAACGCATACATCTCCTGAATCTCTTCATCAGAAACTTCGGCATTGTCAAGAATCTCAAGATACCTGAACACTCTGTTTTTCATCTCCAGAAGAAGTGCGCCACAAGCTTTTTTATATGCATAGGTCTCATCTTTTATCCTGTCAGGAACTACATTATCAATGTTTTTTATGAAAATCAGTCCTGCATCCAGCTCATTGAGATTTTCAATCAAAGCACCATGACCACCGGGACGAAAAACCGGGGCTCCGTCAGTACCTCTGAATAAGGTATTATCCGGATTTACTGCCAGCGTGTCTGTAGATAGTTTTTGAACTGAAAAGGATATTTGCGGAGCAATGCCATATAGGTTTTTGTATTTCCCCGACAGATACTCTGCCTGTTTTTCAAAAAGCTCCATGTGTTCCGGAGAAACCGTAAAATGAAGTTTTACACTATTCTCCTGCAAACAATAATTATAGGCTTCCACGATATGTTCCTCAAAAGCCAGACGTACCTCATCTTCATAAGTATGGAAATGAATAAGTCCTTTAGGTAAAGAGCCATATCCAAGGCCTTTGTCATTTAAAATATACTCCACAATGGTTTTGTAATCCTTGGAAGCCATAAGTTCGGCCAGGTCCAGGTTGTTTTTATGTAAAACCTGTTTTAATTCATCAATGAAACTGAATTCATGGAGATTTTCAAAGAAGTAATGCATGGAACCTGTCGATTGATCTGAAGTCAGGGCTTCAAAATCTTCAGGTGTTCCGGAGAAAGAATCTGCGAAAGCAAAAAGTTTTTTAAACATTCGGGAAGCTGCACCGGAGGCTGGAACAAATTTTATCACTTTTTCGCCTTGCACCAGCTTATCATACTCTTTTTCCAGGGTGCTGACCTGTTTTTCCGATAACTGAACAATGCCATTGCCGGGAGTTGCCGGCGCCTGCAAATCAGCATAGGGAAATCCTTTTTTAAACTGTTCGATTTGCTCTTCGGCCTGAGCCACAGTTAGTCCGTGTGATTCAATAGCGCTAATGTCACCTTCTGTAAATAAATCCATAATACGATGATTAAGTCAGTTATTCCTGCTAAAATAACAATTTATTGCTCTTTTTGCTCAAGTCTTTCAATAAACATTTGTAACTCTTTTGTTAACAAACGTTTTGCGATAATCTCTTTTTCTTCGTTTAGCAGATACATAACCGGGGTGGAGTAGATGTCGTAGGTGTCGTGGAAATCCCCTGAGGCACTGTAATAACCATTGACGTTGATCCAATCGAGTTGTTTTTCTTGCATGTATTTCTTCATGGTCGTAAACGATGTATCACAACAGACGCCATAAATCTCGAGGTCATAAATCTCTTTATAGTTTTTGTAGAACTCTTTTAATACGGGGACTTCTTTTTTGCAGTGTCCGCAATCCGTATCCCAAAAGAAAACGATAGTGTACCGTGCTTTTACATCGTGAAGACTTCGCAGAACTCCTGAAGTATCGAGTAAAATCAGTGGCGGGGCTGTTTTTCCAAGCAACAGAGGTTCAAGGGTGTTTGCCCTGTCAATGATGTTTTGTACGACGGTCGCATTTGTCCAGGTATCAATACCGCTTTCATAATAGGTTTTTGCCATGTGCACAAAAACTGCATCAAAACCCATAATCTGCGACCGTTCGTATTTCAGGGTGAGATACCAGATCAGATATTTATAGGTGTCAAATGCCGGTTTTGATTTTTCAATCAGTTCATCAATATCCTGTGCCAGCGAGTCCGGGTGCTGAAAAACCACATCATCAAAATAAGAATCAACTTTTCTGCTGAACTCAGGCGTGCGAAGCAGCTTCTCATCAGTCAGGTCATAATTATCCCAAAAGGAAGATTTATAGAGATACCACAGTTTCGATGAGTCGGGAGAACCATCGGGCAGGGTAGGTAACTCCGGAATATCCGGCGCAATAGTGGATTTTATAAATGTGGCAAAGAAGGTTCCCTGATTTTCTGCAATCAGCTCATCCCTGTACTGTTCGACCTTTTTTGTTGCCAGGGCTGACTGCTCGCGGGCCCATGCCAGAGAATCTTCTGCGATGTCAGGATTTCCAAGCATGGTTCTAATTGGAGCCATAATCTTCTGTTGTTTATTGAGGAAATCAATATAGGTGTAGAAGAGTTTGTTCTCTCTTGAGTTTTTTGCTTTCATTTCACCGCTTAAATCATCAATGGAAGTGCGCAGTGAAAAGTGTGTGTTTTTATTTACCAGAAATTCCAGGTATTTGTTGCTCTTCTGTCCGGCAATAATATACATTCCGCCTTTGAGCGTATCTGTCTTGTGTTCAAAGGTCATAACTCCGTCATTGACCCGGGCGGTATCCTGAATGTAGATTTTATCACCCATGTAAAATGCCAGGTATGCAGTAGTATCGGGAATTCCTTTTATTTCAATGCCTATTTTGTATCCGCCTGTTTGTGCGGATGTAACCAGAGATAGCATCAGGAAGGCCAGCAGTGCGACCAGTGGGTATGTGTTGAATCTGTAACGCATAGTTATTTAAAAATCAGGAGACAATATTAGGTAATAAAACGAAAAAGTCAGAACCTTCCTCCATTTTACTTTCTGCATGGAATTTTCCCTGTAACATTTCAGTGTATTCCATAACGATTGTGATTCCAAGACCGGGCCCTTTTTCATTGTCTGTGCCATAGGTGTGGAAGAAGTCATATTTATTCATGACCTTTTTCATGTTTGCTTCTGAGATGCCAATACCATTATCCTCCACATGAAACTGTACACCTCCTTTTTCTTCTGAGATATATATTTTTACCTCCGTGCCGGGGTGCGAATACTTGATGGCATTTATTACTAAATGGCAGAGGATATCCGAAGCAAGTTTTATGTCAGTTGTAAGGGTAGGGTTTGGTGAATTGTAAACAGGTGATATTGTGATGTTTTTATGTACTGCTTTCTCCTTTGTTTTTGCAATTACATTCTCAATAAGGTCCTGTACAACAAATGGTTCGGGGTGAACCTTGGTTTTTTTGCGCTGTATTCTCGACCACTGGCTCAGCGTATTGATTAATTCCAGTGATTGCTTGGAGGTATCCTTTAGTGCAGTGAGAATCTCTATGTTAGTCTCTTCGTCATAAATACCCGGGTTATCCAGCATAGTTTGAAGAATAGACCCTGTATTGCCAATGGGGCCTCTGAGGTCATGAGTTACAATGGCAAAGAAACGATCTGTGGCCTCATCTTTTTTCTGATAACTTTCGAGCTGCTTTTCCAGTGCTGAGCAATCGCTTACAGCAATATTATTGTTTTGCTTCAGGGATTGTATTTCGCGATTCCCTTTTAGCAGATAGAAGACCAGGACAGCAATGATAATTAAAAGTATTGCCGGAAGAATATATACGTGCATTTTGAATCAGTTTTAAATATAATGTACCTGAAAAGGATTTATTACACGGTTTTAACGTTTTTTGCGTAATAAAGTTTCATTCCCGGGATGCTATTTACGGATGCAGCCAGCTATATGCTTTTTAAAATAAAATCACACTGTAATAAAGCCCGGTTCAGTGGACTTCATTACAGTGTGATTTTGATGTTATTATAAATAAATTGTCTGATTATGAGACAATTATATTTGTGTTACATGGCTTCCTTAATTACTGCTGCCAGTCTTTTTACACCCTCTGTATTGGTCTCTTTATCCACAAAAGAGAAGTTTATGCGCATAGTGTTTTTTCCTGTCCCGTCGCAATGGAAAACATCTCCCTGCACGAATGCAACTTTTTTCTCTACGGCTTTAAAAAAGAGCTTTCCGGCATCAAGGTGTTCGGGAAGATACATGAAGAGGAATAATCCTCCTTCAGGGTTTGTCCATGTAACACCTTCGGGCATATATTTTTCGAAGTTGCGAATCATATGCTCCTTTTTCTCCTTGTACTCGCTGATTATTCCAGAAAGATTTTTTTCAAACATTCCTGTTTCAAGATACTTAGCTGCTATTTTCTGCAGATAGCTGGAAGTACATAGGTCTGCAGTCTGCTTGGCCTGAACGAATTTGTCCAGGATATCTGTATGAGCGATAATCCATCCAATGCGGAAGCCCGGGCAGAAGATTTTTGAGAACGTTCCAAGGGTTATCACGTGCCCGGATTTATCAAGTGCATGCATCATTTTTGGTGCTTCACCTTCGAAGCGCACCTCGCGGTATGGGCTGTCTTCCACGATCAGCACATCATACTTGTGGGCAAGTTCAATAATTTCTTTTCTTCTGAATTCAGGCATTGTAATTCCTGCAGGATTTTGAAAATCAGGGATTACATAGATGAATTTCGGTTTTTCACCTGCAATGCGCATTGCTTCAAGTTTTTCTTCCAGTATGTCGGAGCGCATGCCGTGTTGATCGAATGCCACACCCACGAGTTCCGGCCCGTAAACCGAGAATGCACTGATTCCTCCGAGGTAACTCGGCAGGCCGCAAATAATTTTATCCCCCGGGTTTATCAGAATCTTGCCAAGAAGATCAAGGCTTTGTTGTGACGCAGTGGTGATTACAATGTTATCCGTTGTAATATGATCGAGGCCTTCAGCGTGGTAACGCTTAACAAGTTGCTCACGAAGCCCGGTGTCACCTTCTGTTGTAGAGTACTGAAGTGCAGCTGCCCCGTCTTCGCGAAGTACCTGAACGGCAAGTTCCTGGACATCATCGTACGGAAAGGAGGTCTTTGATGGTAAACCACCTGCAAACGAGATGATATCGGGTTGTTGAGTAAGCTTTAAACATTCGCGAATAGCTGAACGTTTCATCCGATTGGCATGATCGGAAAAAAGATTATTGAGATTTGATATCATAATAACAGATGTTAAATGGGTTTGATGCAAATGTAATTCTTTTCCCTCGATTTTCCTATGGCATTTCCGGCGACAACGACCCTGCAAATTCAGATATTATCATCTGCTTTTATCTATTGAAAGAAATTGTGTAATTTCGGACTAAAATTAAAACTATGGGCGGCTCACTTTTCGGACGACAATTGCAACTTATGACATTCGGTGAATCTCACGGCCCTGCTATGGGCGGGGTTCTGGATGGTATTCCGGCAGGAATACCTGTTGATTTTGAACTTCTGCGCCGTGAGATGATTCGCCGGAAGCCCGGGGAAAAAAGTTTTGAATCCGGGCGTCGGGAGCATGATGATGTGGAAATATTAAGTGGCGTGCTCGAAGGTATTACACTGGGAACACCGGTGGCTTTTATCATTCGAAATGAAGATCATAAGCCTTCTGATTATCACGACCTGAAAAGAGTTTACAGACCCGGTCATGCTGATTATACGTGGGACAGGAAATTCGGATTTCGTGATTATCGTGGCGGCGGCAGAGCGTCAGCACGAGAAACTACTGCAAGGGTAGTGGCAGGTGCGTTTGCAAAAATGGTACTTCTGAAATATGATGCGCTGGTATATGGCTTTACCAATCAGATTGGTACTGCAGCAATGGAAGATGATTATAACTTCCAGGTACATAAAATCGAAGCTTCAGCATTACGATGTCCTGACAAAATCGTTGAAAAAGAGATGCAGGCGGTGATTGATCAGGCGGTGAAAGAGGGTGACTCGGTTGGAGGGATGGTTACATGTGTGGTGAAAAATTTTCCCGCCGGAGTTGGTGAACCGGTATTTCAAAAACTTGAAAGTGTTGTGGCGCAAGCTGTTATGAGTATTCCTGCAGTTAAAGGATTTGAAATTGGCAGAGGCTTTCAGGTTGCTACCATGAAAGGAAGTGAAAATAATGATCCCTATATTAATGAAGATGGTAAGATTCGCCCGGCTTCCAATAATGCCGGTGGCGTAATCGGCGGAATCTCCTCGGGTGAAGATATTGTGATCCGGGCAGCCATTAAGCCGGTCTCATCCATATCACAGCAACAAACTACTGTTGATGCTGACGGTTTTCCTGTTAAACTCAATGTGGAAGGACGACATGACGCATGTGTGGTTCCCCGCGCTGTAACTATAATTGAGAGTATGGTGAGCCTCGCATTAGCCGACCTGATACTTCAGCAGGAGATTAATAAAAGATTTCAGGAGTAAGAAACGTGTTTAATCCATGTCTTTGATTCGGTAAAACGTAGTCGTTTCCGTAATTACCATTTCGATAATATTTAATAACAGGAAATCCACAAGCAGTGCTTCGGCTTTCCGCTTATTTAACCCTGAGAGCTTAATGAGCTTTGTGAGTGTGATGGAGCCGTTTTGTTCCAGATATTTCAAAAGCATATCTTCCTTTTCGGTATAATTTATAAAAACACCATCGGGAGATTGCTGTTCTTTCCGTTTCCAGTATTTTATTAAGACTGTATTTGCCAGAAGATTCTGGTCTTTAACCCTGACAAAAACCTTATATCTTCCATCCTTGTCGGGCGCCTGATGCGGTTTCCCGACTCTGGGATGAACAATGACTTCCACAACTGTTTTCCCGTCTACGGTCCATTCGCGCGTTGTATAGGGAACCTCGGGACGGGTATAAAGTGTTGATGCTGTTTCAACCATGTAGAACTCTTCGGCACTTTTAACTCCCGAAACCGATCCGTTGTCCTTGACGCCAACCAAAAGTCTTCCTCCATCTGTATTGGCAAAGGCAACCAGACTTCGCGCTATCTTCTTTGAATCCGAAATTTCGTACTTGAAATCCAGCTGCTGATGTTCCCCCTCTTCAATCAGATTTTTGATATAATGGCTCATAATACTTGCAAAAATAATACTTTCCCGAAGTTGGGATTTATTCTTCAACTACCTTTCTGTCTTGCAAAACTTGCGTGCCCCGGATAAACAGATGCACGGGCTTGAAGTCGTTTGTGGAAACCAGAATGTCTGCATCCATACCTTCTTTAATAATTCCTGCATCATTAAGCCTGAAAATCTTTGATGCATTGGTGGAGAAGACTTTAGCTACTACGTCCGTGGGAATATTAATATCTGAGATACTTTCGCAAAATGCGGAATAGAACATTCCATACTGGGTTTCGAGGTTCGTGGTCTGAGGTTTAACAGCTTCAATGCCGGCATACGAGGAAATTATGATATTCTTAATGGGGACGCCAGCCCTGAGGTATTCTTTAAGGGCTGTTTTTGCTTCAATGGCATCTTCCTGAAAAAAACCTGTGGTGTTTGCTGCAATATTCACCAGCCCTTTCATCCCAAACTTTTTCCCGGCCTCAAGTGCTTCTGCATTTCTGTTTACCCCTGCAAGCATAGTGTGCCTGAAAACCGGAGTCATTTTATTCAATATGTTTAATTGTGATGTGTAATGTTGTTTCTCTTCCCCCAGTAAATAAACAACCACTGCCGATTTTTCTCCCAGCTCAGCCCCGGCCTCGGCCTCCGCATGAGTTGTGGACACAATATCTTCCGACAGGAGTCCTGAGCGATGGTCAGCGATACCTATTGCTCCGGTGGCTTTTATCTCTGCAATATAGGTCAGATCGGAAGCAATACTGCCTGTCATTACAGCAGAATTACCGCGGAATCCTCCGGTGTAGGTATATGCTTTAATCTGTTTTCCGCAAAGTTCTTTGGTTTTGCGCAGCAATGTGTCAGGAGAACGGGTGATGTCGTTCCAACCTAAAGTACCGATAAGGCTGCTTACTCCTGCAAGTTTGGCGCTGTCGGCAAAAAGTGTGGGATGAAAAAGCATCTCCCGGCCGTGGTCATTGCCATCGCCGCAAGGAAAACACAATGGATCAATTAACCCGGGAAAAACTTTGTATCCGCTGCAATTCACAATCTCCGTAATAAGCCCTTTTTGAGGGAAAAGCTCCTTGCCAATGGCCAGAATACGGTTTCCTCCCAGAAGAATATCACATATCTCTTCCTTTTCAGGAGAATATAACTCGCACGATTTTAACAGGGTTAGCATAATCTATCTTTGTAACAAAGATAAATAAAAAAGGCCCGGACACTACCCCGGGCCATACACTAATTCGAAAAACACTACGATAATTGCAGTTTCTTAAATGTCTTGTTAAAAACGTTTGATTTTAGCCGTTTTTGTGGCAAGGACCATATAAGGCCGCTTCTGCCGTAAATGGATTCCTCCATTTGTGATAAACTGATTATGAACATAGTGTAAGAACAGTGTTTTTAATTCCTTTTGTTCTTTTCATGCCCGATTTTACCAATAGGTGTGCCATATTTGTCAATGTATTGATTAATAGGGTTTTATAGCTGGCTTGTGTTTCCTTTGCTTTTATTTGCTATTCGAAAATGACGACCCGATAATTGAGATTCTGACAAAAAATGGATTTTGTTGATGTGTAAGATGCTGATGTTTATGTAGATAGATGACGTTTTCGAAAACGAATAGTGCGAAATGGTTTCGAAGAGCACTATTTTATTAGAGAAAGAAATTCATTTATTATCATTGCTGTGGCACCCCAGATAATATTCCCATTAATATTGAAGCATGGTGTACTGAAGCGCAAATCCTTTACGTTAAACTCTCTTAAGGTTATTGCTTCAGGGTTGATTAATTCTTTAACAGGCACTTCAATAACGTAATCCACCTCTTTTTTATCAGGTGTAAAATCTATTTGATTTCCTGTATACTCCCCGATAAAAGGGTAAACATTATAATTACTCGGAGGAATATACAGCCTGGTAAGTTCCCCTACAGGGAGGATTAATTCTCTCGAAATCCCAATTTCCTCTTCTGTTTCGCGGAGTGCTGTTTCAGAAAAATCAGCATCAGAAATTTCATACCTTCCTCCCGGTAGTGCTATTTGCCCGCTGTGTGCGTGATTGTCTTCTGCACGTTTTATAAAAGGGATATACCACTCATCGTTTTTACGGTATAAAAGAATCAAAACAGCTGCATCAGAAGGTTTGTTTTTATGGGTAAACTGCATCATCTGATGGGTGCGTAACTCAGAGATCATTTCATGATGCGCACTCTCACCCGGCAGTCCCATTGTGATACGGTCTTTTATCTGCTGAATATATTTCACTGAAAACGAATTCAATTGTTTGATGCAAAGATTAAAAAAAACTGAGATTTGATCTTTAAAACATTATCAAATGAAAAATGTTTTAATTTTGAATTGTATGAACAATGAATTGATTAGAAATTCCGGTCAGGAGCAATTGCATGACTCACCTCATGACACAATGTTTGATGATTCAAACCGTCGGCTTGTGTTGTTTAACGACGAAGTAAATACATTCGATTTTATTATTGAGGCTTTAATAGATGTGTGTGATCATTCTCCTGAGCAGGCCGAGCAGTGTGCTATGATTGCCCATTTGAAAGGAAAATGCGTAATCAAAGAGGGTCCGGGTGAAACAATTAAGAAAATGGCAGGTCAACTGACCACACTTCAAATTACGGTAGAAATCAACTAACACATATTATGAGAAAGACTTTCCCTTTACTAACAGTTATTTTTGCGATGCTTTTTGTGTCGTGCAGCACAGTACCTTTGACAAACCGCAAACAGGTGAATTTGTTGCCATCTTCAATAATGATGGAGATGAGTCTGACCTCTTATGGTGAATTTTTAAAAGAAAATCCACCGTTGCCTGATGATGACAAAAATGTTCAGATGGTCAGAAAAGTTGGAGGCGATATTTCAGCAGCTGTAAACGAGTTTCTCAAGGAGAATAACCTTGAGAAGCGGCTGGATGATTTTGACTGGGAGTTTAACATGGTCAATGATGAAACTATCAATGCCTGGTGTATGCCGGGAGGCAAGATTGTCTTTTATTCAGGTATAATGCCTGTTTGTGAAGATGAAAACGGCGTTGCAGTTGTAATGGGACATGAGATTGCCCACGCTCTGGCGCGTCATGGAAATGAACGTATGAGCCAGCAACTTGCAGTGCAGCTTGGCGGAATGACCCTCGCTGTTGCTATGCAGGAAAAACCCGAGATGACCCAACAGATATTTCTTGCTTCTTACGGAATAGGTTCTACACTGGGAACACTGGCATATTCGCGAAAACATGAATATGAGGCTGATAAGATTGGTATGATATTGATGGCCAAGGCCGGATATGACCCAAATACTGCGGTCGCATTCTGGGAAAAGATGTCTGCTGCCGGAGGGCCTAATCCTCCTGAACTGCTGTCAACGCACCCGTCGGATGAAAAACGTATTAAAGCAATGCGTGATAATCTTCCCGAAGCCATGAAATATTATTCCGGAAAAGGAGGGAAGAAGAAGCCTGTTCGTTTATAATCAGAATATTATATTCTTCGTTATATCTTCAAGCTTTTCAACAACAGGAAATCCTGATTGCTCCAGCCGTGCGCGGTTTTGATGCCCGGACGCAACCAATATGCAATCACATCCCAGCTCTTTTGCGATTTCCCCGTCGTGAAGCGTGTCTCCGATAATCAAGGTTGCAGAAACATCGAAATGTTCCCGTGCCTGCATCTCCCGTGAGATGTCAACTTTGCCTTTTGCAAGGTGATTTGTAATGCCATTTATCGATTTGAAATAGTTTGAAATTCCCATATCTGCAACCGACTCCAACAAAAACTCAGCTTCCATGGCAGAGAGAATGTGTTGCTGCATCCCTGATTTTTTAAATTGCTCAAGTACGTGATGCGCATCTGCGAATACCTTCGCCGACGGAAGTGCAACTCTGTATCCATCAATAAATTCGTGACCGATAATTTCAAATTTGTGTGTTGAGAAATCCCAGCCGACAGCTTCGTAGTAGTCCTTAACCGGAAAAGTAAATACAGATCTGTATTTTTCAAGAGAAATGAGTGGCATACCATGTTTTTGCAGCATGCCATTCATCACATCAATACATATTCCGGTATCGTTCAGCAGTGTGCCGTTCCAGTCCCAGAGAATAGTTTTGTACGCCATCTTAGAACGGGAGGTCATTATAATCTTCGGGTAATGGTGGCAGGTCGTCAACGGAGAGGTCTTCCGGCGGTGCCTGTGGTGGAGCCGTCTGCGCTGCAGACTCAATGCGCCAGGCCTCGAGGTTGTTGAAATAGTTGACATTGCCGTCTTTTTCCCATCTGCGGCCTTTTATACTAAAGCTTACTTTTACTCTGTCGTTGATGTTAAAGCTGTCAAGGGTCTGGCATCGATCCTGCACCGTCTGAAACTTTATGGTATTGATAAACTCGCGACCACCGCTCTCTTCTTTATGTTCAATTACAAATTCACGCTTCTTAAATGTTGAAGAGATATCCTGTGTTTTGTAAATCTCTATCAGTGTACCTTCCAATTCAAAATTCATTGTTATTTCCTTTCTTAGTATTCGGTTTTATTTTCTGTTTCTGTCCAGATTTTAAAGACTTTTACTGCCTCGTGTTGCAATGCCTGTTTTCCGGGGATGCTGCGCTGTTCAGGCTTAAGAGGAATCTCTTCATAAATAAAGGAGTCATCAAATCCTGCATCTGCGGCATCTTTTTTACTCCCGGCATAATAAAATCTGTCGGGGCGCGCCCAGTATATTGCCCCCAGACACATTGGGCAAGGTTCACAACTGGTATATAGCTCGCATCCTGTCAGCTGGAAATCGTTAAGTACTTTACAGGCCTCCCTTATGGCAACAACTTCCGCATGTGCCGTTGGGTCATTGTGAGATGTGACGTGGTTTGAGCCTTTGGCAATTATTTTTCCGTCTTTTACCACAACAGCTCCAAACGGACCTCCGACACCGGTATGAATATTTTCCTCTGCCAGTCTGATCGCTTCACGTAAAAATTCTTCCTGAAACCTTTCCATATCTATTATTATCTATTGTTCCAATTGCCTTTTACAGCCTCATATTTCATAGCTTCTGCCAGCAGTTTTTTAAACTCACTCCGTGGAATTGGCCGAGCGCCCATCCTGCGCATATGATCTGTATCCTGCTGACAGTCAATAACATTTATTTCAAAACTCCTGAGTTTTTCAGTCAGGGCAATAAGAGCTACCTTCGACGCATCCGGAACCCTGAAAAACATTGACTCACCAAAGAACATTCTTCCCAAAGAAACACCATATAATCCGCCAACCAATCTGTCATTCATCGATACTTCCACCGAATGCGCAAATCCAAGTTTATGCAGCCGGATATATGCTTCAATCATTTCATCGGTAATCCAGCGTTCATCGTCTTCATTTTCAGACCGTGAGCAGTTCTTTATTACCGATTCAAATTGGTCGTCGAAAGATACAGAAAATTTACCTGACCTGATGACTCTTTTGAGTGATTTTGATAAATGAATCTCATTGGTAAATAATACCATTCTGGGGTCCAGCGACCACCAAAGTATTGGGTCGTATTGTGAGAACCACGGAAATACACCCTTGGAGTATGCTTCCAGCAGTGTGGCAGGTTCAAGATCGCCACCCACGGCTAACAGTCCTTCGGGAGATGCCTGATCAATATCCGGGAATACATATTCAGAATGGAAATCCATCTATCGCATATCGATAATCTCTACATCGGGATATTCTGATGCATCAAATACAAAGATTGAATCATCAGTGACCTTCCCGGTGAAGAATTTGTTTACGATATAGCTGAATTTATTGTTGTTTTTATCAAATACGGAAAAGCTTATTAATTCGAGGGAGTTCTTGTCAAGCTCCATTTGTGCTCTGGTAAACCCTTGACTTTTATCATTAGGCTCAAGATCAATTACATGTATTGTCTTTGGCCCAATCGTGTACTCTTTATTATACGTAGCTTTATAATCTTCAGTATATGAAGCAAAGAGTTTTGCGGGAGTAAAAAGTCCCTCAGTCTCTTCCAGGCTGTTAAGCTGAACTTCCTCGTCATCCGGCAGGAATGTCCACAGGGAAATTCCGTCGCTCATAATAATCTGCCCGGCAATCTCAAGTCTGAACATATCACCTTTTAGATTTAAAATTCCGTTGTAACTGTTGCTGAGACCATCAGCGGTGTTTTCAAAACGATATTCAAATTCTGCTGTAATTGATGATTTGCTTTGCATGTTAGCGGAGAACTGTTCCAGAATTTTGTCTGCCTTATTTTGTGCCTGGACGGCAAAAAGTACGGGCATCAATAAAATAAGTAATGCTGATATTCTTTTCATGATAAAGTTTTTCGTAAAAAAATAAAGCGGCAAAGATAATTACTACATGCTAAAACGGCATTTGCTGATCATTATTCTTGCCTTCACGAGCGTAGAGATCCTTCAAAAACTGTTCCAGAGCCATTTCAGAGCCAACTTTTACCTCACGGGCTTTGCTGCCTTCGAACGGGCCTACGATTCCGGCTGCTTCCAGCTGGTCAATAAGTCTTCCTGCTCTGTTATATCCAAGTTTTAGCTTTCGCTGAAGCAAAGAAGTGGAGCCATGCTGGTTGGAAACGATGACCTGTGCAGCCTCTTCAAAGAGAGGATCTCTGTCGGCACTGTCAAATTCAGGAACACTGTCGCTCTCTTCGTCAGGAACCTCAGGAAGTGCATATGTATCGGGGTAACCACGTTGTGTGCCGATAAAGTCTGTAATTTCTTCCACTTCGGGAGTATCTACAAAGGCACATTGCAGGCGTGTGATATCACTTCCTGTACTTAACAGCATATCACCCCGACCAACAAGCTGATCTGCTCCGCCGCTGTCGAGAATAGTGCGGCTATCCATTTTTGACACAACCCTGAAGGCAATACGAGCCGGGAAGTTGGCCTTGATAGTACCTGTAATGATATTTACTGATGGTCGCTGTGTGGCAATAATAAGATGTATTCCAATGGCACGGGCAAGTTGCGCAAGCCGGGTAATTGGTGCCTCAACCTCTTTTCCTGCAGTCATTATAAGATCGGCAAATTCATCGACAACTAATACAATATATGGCAGGTAGTGATGTCCCTCTTCAGGGTTAAGCTTTCTTTTAATGAATTTTGCGTTATACTCCTTTACATTTCTTACCTGAGCATCTTTCAACAGGTTATACCTGTTCTCCATTTCAATGATCAGTGAGTTAAGCGTGCGAACGACCTTGCGTGTATCCGTAATAATTGCCTCTTCAGAATCAGGAAGTTTAGCCAGATAATGACGCTCTATTCTGTTAAAAAGAGTGAGTTCCACTTTTTTCGGATCCACGAGAATAAGCTTCAGCTCACTGGGATGTTTTTTATATAACAGCGAAGTAAGAATGGCATTCAGCCCAACAGATTTACCCTGTCCTGTGGCACCGGCAATCAGCAGGTGAGGCATTTTAGTGAGATCTGCTACATATGATTCGTTGGCAATAGTTTTTCCTAACCCGATTGGAAGTTGATAATTATTATCCTGAAACTTTGTACTGTTTATAATAGACTTCATGGATACGATCTGAGGCTTCCTGTTCGGAACTTCTATACCAATGGTTCCTTTACCTGGTATTGGTGCAATGATACGTATCCCCAGTGCAGAAAGACTCAATGCAATGTCATCCTCGAGGTTTTTAATCTTGCTGATTCTGATACCGGGAGCAGGAACAATTTCATAAAGTGTAATTGTCGGTCCGACAGTTGCTTTTATCTGATCAATCTTTATGGCGTAGTTGTTCAGTGTTTTTACAATTTTGTTCTTATTCTCTTCCAGCTCCTGCTTATTGATACTTACTGTTCCTCCACCATAGTCAATTAATAATTCGATACTTGGGAATTTAAAATCTGCCAGATCGAGCCGTGGGTCGTAATCTGAATCTATACCAAAATGTTTTTGATGCTTATCTGCATTCTTAACAGTATCTTCTTCCTTAACATCTTCTACGCTGAATTCAATATCTTCTTCAGTACCCGGTTTATCTTTTTTCTGCTCATTTGCCGGCGGAGCCTTGAGGTCAAGCTCGGTGGCCTGTATCAGCTCTTCACTGTTTTTATTTTGATCTTCATTAGCCGGTGATTCTTCGGGCTTCGAATCAGGAAGCGAGGAAAAATCGTCATCCTCTTCATCATCTACTGCAAATTCATTGGTGTTGAAGATATCCTCTTTGATTGCATTGCCGGAGCCATTCTTTTTCAGGTCTTCTTTATCACTGTTCTCTTTCTCTTTTTTGCGGTTAATAACTTTATGGATATTGAACCCGAAGATCAGGTATGACACAAAAAGGAAAGCAAGAATGATGGCTGTAAAGACGATTCCAACAGCCTGAATAAGCAGATCTTTTATCACCAGGCCGTACGCTCCGCCTAATACAATCCAGGGTTCGTTAACAAATAGCAATGACATTGTTACGGGCAGCCATAACAGCCAGAATGAAGAGTGCCAGATGATTATAAACGGACGTGCGAGTTTATCTTTAAAGGATAGTTTAAATCCGGCTACAAAAGACCAGACCGCAAATGCAAATGCTCCCAGTCCAAAAGATTGGTAAATGAGAAGATTTCCAATTCTGCGTCCAAAATAACCTCCGGCATTATCAATGCCTACACCGATTCGCAAATAATTGTATAAGAATGAGCCCAGTGATGTGGTGAGATATAGCGCCAGCAACATCAGAAAGATTCCGGAAATAAGGATTACCCGCTCATCTTTGAAGAAACTCCTGACACTATTCTTTTTTGAAGCAGCTTTCCTGCCGGTTTTCTTGCGTGAAGACCGCTTCTTGCCTCCGCTTTTCAGGGAAGTCTGTTTTACTACATTCTTTTTTATGGTATTGGCTTTTGGCATTATCTTGTTTACTTTAAACTACAAATATAAAAAATCAACGTACACGGGCGTGAACTATTTTATCATCACAGGCGTTCATTTCTAAATATTAAAAACAAACAACATGATAAGGCGAATATTGATTTTTGCGGGTTTCTGTTTGTTTTCATTCATAGTATTTAGTCAAAGTGAGATGAAAGAGGTTAAGTTAACTCCACTGGAGAAATATGTTATTGAAGATAAAGGAACAGAACACCCTTTTACGGGCGATTACTGGAACCACTATGAAGACGGGTCTTACCATTGTAAGCGATGTGATGCATTGCTCTACCGTTCGGATGATAAATTTGATTCCAGATGTGGATGGCCAAGTTTTGATGATGAAGTAGAAGGCGCCATAAAGCGCCAGACTGATGCTGATGGCTACCGCACTGAGATTCTTTGTGCAAATTGTGATGCACACCTGGGGCATGTTTTTGAAGGTGAAGGTTTTACCGACAAGAATGTGCGGCATTGTGTTAACAGTGTTTCATTGAATTTTATTCCTCAACAGGAGAAGGAGACTCCAAAAACGGAAACTGCCATTTTTGCTTCCGGATGTTTCTGGGGTACTGAGTACCATTTTTCGAAGAAGAAAGGTGTGATTTCCACAACAGTGGGATACACGGGTGGCGATTTGGAAAACCCTGATTACAGGCTGGTTTGTACCGGAAAGACTGGTCATGTGGAAGCAGTGAAAGTTGTTTTTGATCCATCACTTGTAAGTTACCGTGACCTCGTGGTTTTATTCTTTGAAACGCATGATTTTACACAAACCAATGGTCAGGGACCAGATATTGGCACACAGTATTTGTCGCGTATTTTTTATTTTTCCGATGCTCAAAAGGAGGTGGCGGAGAAAACAATCCGATACCTGGAAGAGCGAAAGGATTATGATGTGGCAACCAAAGTAATGCCGGCGGTAAAATTTTATGATGCTGAAGATTACCATCAGGATTATTATGACAAGAAGGGGAGTACGCCCTACTGTCATATCTGGCGCCCGATCTTTTAAAGAAAAAAACCGGAACGAGTAACGCTCCGGTTTTTTTATTAAAAGGTGAATGGTTTTTACATTCCACCACCAAACATGCTTTTCAGCTCATCTTCGGTAACCTGCTTATAGTCTTCGGGAAGTTCAAAGTCGCTGCTTTTAACTCCGCCTTTACTTACACTTGTGACTGTGAATTTCATTTTCATCTGACCCATATCCATCATATACTCAAATGGAAATCCGTCAATTCCTTCAAATTCATTATTGAAATCCATTGCCGGGCTATAAAGGTCTTCAGTGTAATAAACATCAGTTTCAATCTCTGTGCCGTCTTCCAGGGTCATAACAACAGTAGCCATTTTACATTTATAACCTGCAATTTCTTTTGTGTCGCCTGTTTTTTCGATTTCAGGTTTTGGAGCTTCGCTTTTCTTTTCAGCTACCATATCAGCATCCATCACAATTTTGAATTTCTGGCCCATGGCTTCGATGAAGGTAATGAGTGTTTTAGAATCAGCATCAATTATTTCACCCTGAGTGAACATACCTGTTGCCATTTCCATTTTACCCATGTTATCTTTCATGGTGAAAGTCATCATTGTTGGTAACTGTGCCTGCATCATCGGATCCAGCTCCACTCCCGGGTAGGAAATTTCATATGTAACAACTCCTTTGAATGGTTTCTGTGCCTGTGTTAAAGAAGTCAGCGACAGCATCAATGCTATTGCTGCAACGATAAGTGTGATTTTGTTTTTCATAAAAGTTATTTTAGAAGTTTTAAGATATTTTTCTCATAAGTTTTTTCCAGCGTATTTTACCGTCAAAAAGAGTGCGGTTTTTGTCCAGTGATAACCACACGAAGGAAGCTTTTCCTACGATATGATCTTCAGGAACATAACCCCAGAAGCGGCTGTCCGCACTGTTATGTCTGTTGTCACCCATCATCCAGTAGTAGCCCATTTTGGGTGTATAAGAGGAAGTCTCTTCTCCGTTAATGTAGATTTTATGATCTCTGACTTCCAGTTCATTACCTTCATAAACAGTAATCATTCGTTCATATAAGGGAAGGTTTTTTTCAGTCAGCTCAATTTCAACGCCTTCTTTAGGAAGCCTGATGGGGCCGTAGTTATCCACAGTCCACTGGAAGTTTGTATCATAAGGGAAAAGGTAGTTCTGGGCACCAATCTCAAAGTACTGTTCTGCGGGAGTAATATATTCATTAACGGAAGTCACATTTGGAAGTTTTGCGATTTCTGCAGCACTTTCTTCGGTCAGCGTTAAAATATACTCATTTGTAAGACTACTAAATGAAGGTTTCTCAGTAATATCAAGATCTTTGAATACACGGTTGTTGATGGTCTGCCCGTTAGTTTTAACCCTGTACGAAAGCTGTTTGATTCCCGGATCTTCATTTCTTGCACCGTTTACATAAACAACAGCATCTTTGATTTCAATAACATCTCCGGGAATACCGATGCATCTTTTAATATAGTTCTCACGCTTGTCAACCGGACGGTAAACAATATCTCCGAAGTTTCGTTTGTCGTTGTTTACACGTTTTCTTCCATACTGTCGTACCAGTGAATAATAACTTGCATTACTCTGGAAAGCTGTTGAAACAGTATCACCCTCAGGGTAATTAAAAACTACAACGTCATTGTTCTTCACACTGGTAAAACCGGGATATCTGTAGTATGGCATTTTTAGCCAGCCAAGATATGATTTCGTGCTTTTAGTCAGCGGCATTGTATGATGTACAAAAGGAAATGACAATGGCGTTTCAGGTGCTCTGGGGCCATATGCTACTTTACTAACAAAGAGAAAATCTCCTACGAGCAAAGATTTTTCCATTGAGGATGTGGGAATAGTATATGCTTCAAATATGAACATTCGGATAATGCTGGCTGCAACCACTGCAAAGATGATTGCATCCACCCATTCACGGGTAGTGGATTTTTTGAAAGGCGGCAGCTCATCAGGATGGGTATATTTTTCATTTTTACTGAACCCAAGATAGGGAAGGTAAATAATACTGAAGATTACTGCCAGTGCCTGGTTTCCCAGGTCGTTTTTTCGGTAACATTTTGCGGTTTCCACCGACAGCAGGAACAGCATGAAATATGCGATGAATGGCATAAAAATGAACAAAAGCCACCAAATGGGCTTTTTGACAATTTTTAACCAGATATAATAGTTGTAACCCGGAATGAATGCTGTATATCCATTGTATCCGGCCTCTTCAAATGTTTTATATACCAGTGCGGGAAAGAAAATCTTTACCAGAAGGAAAGTGAGAATAACTCCGTCCATGATTGAAAAATTTAATTTATTAACGACAAATATGCATATATGTTTCTAATGGCAGGTATTGCTGAATGTTAAAAAGCATTAAAAAGTATCTTTTGAAAGGGGAATACCCCTGTTTTTCTGTTTTTATGGATCCATTCTGCGCTTAAAACAGCTCCATATGCAAATCCGGATCTGTTTTTTGCTGTATGCCTTATTTGAATCTGGTCGATTTCCGATTCCCAGGTAACAGTATGAATTCCGGTAACATCTTCAATACGCTCACTGAAAACGGGAAGTTCACTTAAATCTTCCGAAGCCTCTTCAGCTGGAACCCATTTTTTTAATCTTTCCATCTCTTCGATTAGTTTATTTGCCAGAGGAATGGCTGTTCCGGATGGTGCATCGAGTTTTTGCGTATGGTGAATTTCCTCAATAGAGGTGTCGTAATCCGAAAATTTGTTCATGAGCTTACCCATCCACTCATTGAGAGAGAAAAAAAGATTTACACCCGGGGAGAAATTTGGCGCATAGATTAGAGTTCCATTTGCTTTATTGCAGGCTTCTGTTACCATGTCCAGGTCGTGAAGCCAGCCTGTTGTTCCGCAAACTACCGGAATATTTTCTTTAAAGCAACGCAGAATATTTTGTGTTGCAGCTTCAGGAATGGAGAATTCGATTGCAACATCGGCGACCTCCCCAAGTGGTTTACATGAATTATTCCACTCCTCCTGATTGTCAATGGTGCAGGTTATGGTATGTCCTTTTTGTGAGGCCAGCGCATGGATTGTTTTTCCCATTTTGCCGTACCCTATAACTGCAATTTTCATAATCAGAATTTTAATGTCAGCGTCAACCCTGAAAAATTAGTTCCCAGAGCGGTTGGTATTATCGCCGGACGCCAGTCGAGGGTTAAATCTTCAGAAATATCAAAATCAAAGAAATGCGCATCTACGGTAGCATCGATGATATTCAGTCCATACCATGCAACTGTAAGAATCACAGCTTGTTCCAATGCCCTTCGGTACTGATACTGACCGTTAATAAGCTGGTCGGTGGAAGGATATCTTATGGCATAGTCATTCGGAGGATCTCCCACCGAACCGCCATCAATATATTCATATGCTGCAATAAATTTGCGGTATTCGGTATTATTGCTGATAATCAGATATGAACATCCCGCAAATCCGGCATATACAATTGGGATTTTCCAGTATTTCTTATTGTAAGCCTGTCCAAGTCCCGGTAAAACAGCTGAATACAGAGTTGCTTTTTTGGGTGAGTGCTTTGAAAGTGACGCCGGAGTCTCTTTTTTAACAACAATAGTATCTTGTTCCTGTGCAATTGTTGTTAAGGCAATAAACCAGAATACAAAGGTTAAAAATATGATTTTCAGGATGTTGTTCATGGAGAAAGATTTATTTATCCATCAGCTCCATCAGTCTTTCAAAATCAGAATCATTATCAAAATGAATAGTGATAGATCCTTTCCCGTTAAGGCTTCTTTTAATTTGTATTTTAGACTGATAAACACCTTTCAGATTATCCTGAGCCCTGTTAAATCGCTCGGGTAGAGGAGTATTGGATTTTCTGGTTACCACCTTTTTTTGCTGTTTTTCCTCGCGGGATATTCTCTCGATGTATCTTACTGAGAGGTTATCACGAAGGATTTCTTCCAGGAGTTGCAGTCTTCGATCATCCTCTTCCATGGCAAGCAGCGCTCTGGCATGACCCATTGAGATTTTTTCTTCCTGAAGCGCAAGTTGAATTTCCGGTTGCAGCTTAAGCAGCCTGAGGTAATTTGTAACTGTAGAGCGGTTTTTACCAACTCTTTCACCCAGAGTTTCCTGAGTGATGTTACACTCCTCAATGAGGCGCCGATAGCTTATTGCCACCTCGATGGGGTTGAGGTTGGCACGCTGAATATTTTCAACCAGAGCCATTTCAAGCATCTGCTGATCATTGGCAACGCGGATAAAAGCAGGTATACTTTTCAGGCCGGCAATTTTAGATGCTTTTAACCTACGTTCACCGGAAATCAGCTGATATTTTTCGTATCCTAACTTGCGAACAGTAACGGGTTGTATTATCCCCTGGTATTTAATGGATTCAGCCAGCTCGTTAAGCGCTTCTTCCTCAAAGTGGTCTCTTGGTTGGAAAGGATTTGCTTCTATCGATTGTATCGGGAGTTCTGCCACTGCACCCACAACATAATTTCCTGAGATATCTTTGGATGTAATATCTGTATCGGGGCTTTTAAGTATGGCATCGAGCCCTCTGCCCAGTGCTTGTTTTTTTCCTTTAGTTGTCATGAATAGAGATGTTGTCTTGCTTGTTAACCCTGGTAAGGTTGTTTTTTTGTAAAATCTCTCTTGCCAGGTTCAGATAATTAACGGCACCGGTGCTGGTAGCATCATGCATAATAATGGATTCTCCAAAGCTGGGTGCTTCTCCCAATCGGGTATTTCTGTTTATTACAGTATCAAAAACCATCGATTGGAAGTGGGTTTTTACCTCTTCAAGGACTTGCTTTGACAGACGTAGCCTGCTGTCGTACATAGTGAGGAGAATGCCTTCGATATCGAGGTTTGGATTCAGCCTCGACTGAACTATTTTGATTGTATTAAGGAGTTTTCCAAGCCCCTCCAGTGCAAAATATTCGCATTGCACCGGGATGATCACTGAATCTCCGGCAACAAGGCTGTTGACGGTAACCAGACCTAAGGACGGGCTGCAATCAATAATAATGAAGTCATAATCATTTTTTACATGATTGAGCACATTGCGCATCATGTTTTCGCGGTTAGGGAGATTGATCATTTCGATTTCTGCTCCCACCAGGTCAATATGAGCGGGTAAAAGGTCCAGGTTTGGAGTATCTGTATTCAGGATAATATGCTTTGGATCTACATTATCGATGATACACTCATAGATACTTGTTTTAATATTTTTTGGGTCAAAACCAATTCCAGAAGTTGCATTTGCCTGCGGGTCGGCATCTACCAAAAGGGTTTTATATTCCAGAACTGCCAGACTTGAGCCCAGATTAATGGCGGTTGTGGTTTTTCCAACTCCACCTTTTTGATTGGCAATGGTGATTATTTTACCCATGAATTAAGACTATTTACCTGTTTAATTATAACGTTGCCTGCTTACAAAATTACATTAAAAAAGCGGGATTGAAAATAATAGTTATTAAATGCGAAAAAAAGCTGCAATTGCAGCAACAGGATGTTTTTGTCTAGTCTTCGCTGGTTTCAAGATCTTCAAAGGAAACATCCAGTGAGATGTTCTCATCGGTAAAGACTTTGGAGTCCAGTGTCTCTTCTCCGGCGTTCATATCTTCTCTTACTTCTGTAATTACAGGCTTTTCACCGGTTTTGATAAAGTGAACTGCGTCATTTAAGCCATTTGCGAATTTCTCGAAATCCTCCTTATAGAGAAAAAGCTTATGCTTCTCATAAAAGAATTTACCATTTTCATTGTTGAAGCGTCTTTTGCTTTCCGTGATGGTCAGATAGTACTCATTGGATCGTGTTGCTTTAATATCAAAGAAATACGTTCTCTTGCCTGCCCTGATTGGGATGGAATAAATCTCATTCTTTCTCCCGCTCTTATCATTGTCAAACTCTGCCATATGCAATCGTGGTTTTGATTCTTTTGATCACGTTTAGGCAAAAATACGGAATAAATATTGAAATAATCAAGTGTTATAACTGCGGTTATGAAAATAATGATATCCTGAATGCCTGTTTATTTAATACTGATAACTTTATCTGGCTGTTCCTAATTATTTTCCTAATTTTGTAGCCCTTTTATGATCTTATAAATAAAACATCGTTATGTTAAACAGAAGGCAGTTGAGGGTTAAAGTCGTACAGGCAATATATGCATACGAGCTTTCGGAGAATGAGCAATTGGAAGTGGGTGAGAAAGAGCTGTTTAAAAGCCTCAATGATATTGAACGACTCTTCGTCTGTCAGTTATCTCTGCTGCTGGAAGTTGCTGACTTTGCCTCGCTCAGAATGGAAGATGCTAAGAATAAGTTCTTACCTACTGAAGAGGAAAAAAATCCCAGTACCAGATTTATTGATAACCGTATTTTTCAAAAAATAAGGCAGAATATCACGCTGCAAAGCCGCATTAAGGCGTATAAAATTTCCTGGACTGAATACCAGGATATGATTCGCAAACTTTACAATAACCTGAAGGTTTCCGACATCTATAAGGAGTACTTATATGCTGAAAAAGATAATTTTGGTACCGATAAATCCTTTCTGGAAAAGATGTACTATCAATTCTATGTCGAAAACGAGGACATTGAGAGTTTCTATGAAGAGCAAAATATTCACTGGGCCTCGGATTATGACATTGTAAATAATATGATACTACGCTATATCAAAGGAATAAAGGCTGATCAGGGTGAGAATGCATACTTTCCTCAGGTGTTCCGTATTGATAATGTTGATGGTGTGAGTGAGGATAAAGTTTTTGTAAAGGATCTGTTTAGAAAATGTGTGATTAACAAGGATAAGCATATCGCGCTTATTGCGGAACGAGCTACCAACTGGGAATTTGATCGTATTGCGACGATGGATAAGCTGTTGTTGAGAATGGCCGTGACTGAACTCATGCTTTTCCCTTCAATCCCGGTGAAGGTTACCTTAAATGAATACATCGAATTATCTAAAATTTTTAGTACTCCCAGAAGCAGAATATTTATCAACGGAGTACTGGATAAAATGATTGAACAGCTTCGTGCTGATAAGAAAATTGTAAAAACAGGTCGTGGCCTGATGGAAAACTAATGATTATGAAACATTATCTGATATTATTATTACTTGCGGTATTGATTTTTGGCGTTGGATGCGGGAATAATAAAAAGGATTCTTTGCCGGCGGATATTGTGACAATAAACAAATCTGCCGACCCCGACAATATCGAGAAAAAGGAACCCCGGATTGTATTTGAGAAGGATACTCACGATTTTGGTCGTGTTGTGCAAGGGGAAAAGGTAACATATGGCTTTAAATTTAAAAATGAAGGCAATAAAGACCTGCTTATAGTAAAGGTGAATGCTACCTGTGGCTGTACGGTGATTGATTATCCCCGCGACCCGATCGCTCCCGGAGCAGAAGGTGTACTTCACGTTACATTTAACAGTACAGCAAAAAAAGGACTTCAAAATAAAAAAGTAACTGTAATGGCTAATACTCAGCCCTCAAATACCTATCTTTGGGTGAAGGCTAATGTAGCTGTTGATTAAACAAACGAACTATGAATTTACTCTACATCTTATTAATGACGCCACAGCAGGGTGCTCCCGGTGGTGAACAGCAGGGCGGAGGCTATAGCTCCCTCATTTTTCTCCTCGTATTAATTGTGATTTTTTACCTCTTCTTTATCCGTCCGCAGGTGAAGAAAAGTAAAGATCAGAAAAACTTCCAGCAGGGAATCTCAAAAGGTGATAAGGTAATCACTATTGGTGGAATCCACGGTAAAATTGTTGAGGTTCATGAAACTGCTGTGACTATTGATACCGGTAACGGTAACAAATTAAAAGTCGAGAAAAGTGCACTTTCAATGGAGAACAGCTCTGCTTCAAACGATAAAAAATAACATTTTATGACAGCTGCTTTTCGTATCGGATACCAACGCTTTAAAGTGTGGTTCAATCCTCTGCGACGTAAGCAGCTGTCAGTGTTTTTAGTATGTGTGGCCATATCATTTGTGCTATGGATACTGACCAAAATGTCTGAAAATGTAAGTTCATCAATTGAATATCCTGTTAAGATTGAGGATGTTCCCGATGATGTTACGCTTACCGGACTCTCAGACTCTGTTTTTAGTATTCGCGTCGATTCACGGGGCTGGCATCTTCTAGGACTGCGACGCAATACCAATAAAGCCCAAATTCCCGTAAGCCTGAAGAATATCAGACTTCAGAAAAATGGTAATCTCTACTTTGCACGTATCCCCACTGCCGGAATTGAAGAGATGATAGCCCATCAAATGGAGATTTACAATAATATGGTCTCTTTATCGCCTGACACATTGTATCTTACCTTTGAGCAAAATATCTCTAAAACTGTTCCCGTTATTCCGGATATTGAATTTACACCCGATAACCAGTTTTACCTCTATGATCAAGTGTCGTATTCCCCTTCCGGAGTAATTCTTCATGGCACTGTTTCCGACCTGTCATCTATTGATACTGTTTTTACAGTACCATGGCATCGTGAAAAAATTCGTGGAAAACAGGTCCTCTCCCTGAAATTGATTTCCCCCGAAACGCAGTATCCCGTTTCTATGAACTACGACAGTGTCAGGGTTACCATTCCTTTGGAACAATATACTGAAGCTGTGGTTACAGTGCCGGTTCACGGAGTTAATGCTGTTGACGGAAAGCAGTTAAAGCTATTTCCTAATGTTGTTAAAATTACGTATCTTGTTGCTTTAAAGGATTATAACAATGTTGAACAGAGTGATTTTCGCGTTGAGGCTTCATTCATTGATGCCCGGGAAGAGAAACTTCCTCTCAGTGTTGTTTACTCTCCGAAGAAGTGCATCATCAGAAGCATCGAACCGGAAAATGTTGAATATATCTTTATAAAGTAGTGTACAAGGTAGGTCTGACCGGAAATATCGGTAGCGGTAAAAGCACGGTTGCCAGGGTTTTTAAAACACTTGGTGTGCCTGTTTTTTTTGCTGATTATGAAGCCCGGCAATGTTATTATATCCCGGATGTAAAGCAACAGGTAATCAAAGCTTTTGGGCCTGAAGCCTATACGGCCAAAGGAAATCTGAATGCACCGTTTATCGCTCAGATTGTATTTTCAGATGCTTGCAGGCTTCAGCACCTCAACGAGATTATTCACCCCGCCCTAAAAATCCGTTTTGATAATTGGATGCAAAAAAATGAAAAAAGAAATTTCCGCTATGTAGTGATGGAAGCAGCTATTCTTTTTGAAAGCGGACTTTCTGAAATGGTCGATGCCGCAGTTTGTGTCCATGCATCACAAAAGCAAAGAATGAAAAGAGTGATGAGGCGTGACGGGATGACTACAGCCGATATTCAGAAACGTATGGACAGCCAGTGGCCGGATCAAAGAATAATTGAACTTTCAGATTACTGCATTCATAATAAGGACCGTAAGATGATTCTTTCAGAGATACTGCATTTGCATAATCTTTTTATGGAAAAATCCTGAAATCTATCTGTGAGCATCAGTGTATTTCCTGATCATCTTATCATAACCTATCATAATTTCACGAACAACAGAGTTTTCAACATCATACCTGGCACCGTCGCATTTTGCAACCGGGATGATTTTTGGTGATGTGCCCGTGAGAAACAATGCATCTGCTTTTTCCAACAGCTCAGTATATTTCCATGCTTTTTCAATGAGTTTTAGTCCCGAACCATTAATGATATCAATAGCTTTTCGCCGAGTGACACCTCCCAGAACCATATTCAGGGGTGCAGTGAAAATTGTATCTCCGGAAATAATAAACACATTGGAGCGTGAACCCTCTGTTACCAAATGATGACGATCCACAAGCAAAACCTCAAACAATTCTTTCTCTTTAATAACTTCATTAGCCCTCATCCGAAGGCTCTTTTGGATAATCTTTGCCTCAGGGTTCTTGCGCTCTGCAAAAAGGAAATCTGTCAGGATTCCATTTCGGTAATCTTCTTCAGTAGGGTAGTGGTGTGGAATAAAGCCGCAGAATATATCTGTTCCATCTTCAGATAGTGGATCAATGTTAAGCTGTATGTTGCCGGTGTTTTTGTTATTTTGAGAAATCAGTCCGCGTATAATGGTTTCAAGGGTTTCATAATCAGGAAGCTTCTCTTTTGTGCCGGCAATCTCAGCACTTTTGAACATGCGTTCCAGATGGTCTTCCAGAAAAAGTGGTACTCCGTCGAGAATCCTGATTACTTCATAGAGTACACCTGTTCTGTTATGGTTATTGAAATTGCATGAATGCGTATTGATATACCGGTCTTTACAATACACAAAATCTGTTTCTGACATTATTACGTGCATTTAGTAACCACAAATCTACACTGTTTTTGCGATATTCATTATTTTCGTATGATGATTTAAAAAGAAAGACTATGACTGATTTAACTTTAGGAATTGGCAGCCGTGTAAAACACGGGGAGTATAAACTTGGTGTGGTGGTTCAGGTTTGGAATGATTCATATGATATTACCTTTATTGAATATGGCTTGAAGGAGATAATGAAAACTGACCCTGATCTTGAGGTAGTTGAGTTTGTGAGCATGGCATCAGACCTTGTTAGTTATTCTGATATCGAGAAAGCAATACGTCAGATCGTACTGGACCATTCAGATTTTCACCCGGTGACTTCAATTGGAAAAAAATGGATTGATGGCACGATTATTTTAAAACCGGGGGACGAGGGATTGCAGCAGAAAGAGTTTCCTATTGAGACCTTCTTTCATAAAATTGTGATGGTTCGTGATCGTCTGAGAGTAATGGAACAACGTATTAATTCCAGTAAGCTTTCAGAAGATGAGAAGGTGAATCTTCAGCAATACATAACCAGAATATATGGTAGTTTAACCACTTTCAATGTCTTGTTTGATGATAAAGATGACGCCTTCCGTGGTGAAAAAAAGGCTTAGAAGGCTAAATTGATACCCAGAGATATTGACCGGCCGGGAGCACATATGCCACTTGCATAAGGACGGTAGCGTGCATCCAGGATGTTCTCAACAATACCATTTACCGAGAACATGTCTGAAATCTCCCATGCAAGGGAGAAGTTCAGTGTATACCATGATGGCGACCACAGGTTTCCATCCTCATCGTATGCATACATATTATCTTTATCCTTTTCGCTTGGTGACAGGTTTTCTGCAGTTACAGCTCCATTGTAAAGTGCATAAAACTGTGTGCTTAACTTTTTGTATCTATAAACCAGGTGAGTAGCTCCAAAAAGTGGAGCAACATGCCTTAGAGGCATATCCTCAGCATCCCGGCCGTATGTATAAGAGAGATGACTTCTGATACCAAAATGCTTTGTCAGGTCTGCCTGTATTGCAAGATTAAACCCGTATAGGTTGGCATAACTGGCATTCACAAATGCTTCTGTGCGGTTAGTGTCTCCGTCAATAACCAGTAAAGAAACTCCGTTAAGTTCATATTCGCGTTGTACTACGGCATTATCCAGATATGTGTAATAGAGACTTGCTTCAATAGTAGCCCTTTTATCAAAAAGATGTTTGGTGATACCTATTTCTCCATTATATGCGTACTCCGGCTTAAGCTCACTGTTGGGAACAATAACAACTCCTTTTTTTGGCGAAAAGACCTTCGCCAGGCCATCCCAGTTTGGTGCATGAAAACCACTGGACAGATTTCCGTATAAAATAGTGTTTTCGGACGGTTTGAAAGTTAATCCAAGGCTACCATTAAGCGCTCCATTGCTGTTTTTTAATTCATCATAGCCAAATGTTGCAGGGTAAAATTCATTTAAAAATGTTGAATGTAACGCAACATAACTGTACCTGATTCCGGTATTTAAAATGAACTTTCCGATGGAGTGCCTCAACCCACCATAAACGGCGGATGAATACCAATGGTTCTTCCCATCAGGGTATCGTGGAATAACAAAGCCTTCAGTCATTTCATTTGAAACTATGTTTTTTTCTTCAGCTTTGCTTGTGAGCCCGTTAAAGAGAAACTCTGCACCATAAACTATTCCCGTGCCTGCTTTAATTGTTTTTTCAAAATCAATATTTGTGGTAAGGATGTTAACCTTTTCATTCTGAGACAGTAGTTCCTCATCGCGGAATTTTCTGTAATGCCTGCTTTCGAGATAATTTTGTGTTGAGATATTTATTTTGGCGTTATTGAAGAATTTTGTGGGTTTGGAAAATTCTGCTTTTACAGCATTAATCATCAGATTTTGGGGGCCGTAGTACCATTCTGCATACTTGGGCTCTCCGCCGGAGAGTACTCTTAACTGGTCATACCTGGGTAAATCCGATGTTCCGGAATAATAGAACATATATGACAGTTCAGTATGTTCGGATGCTTTCCAGGAGAACTTTTGAGTGAGGTGATATTGTTTGTATGCTGTGGCAATCTGCGTATTCGGGTCTTCATTGGTTATTATGCTGTCAACGCCGTCAATTCTCTCCACATACCATGATCTGAGGTATTGTTCATTATCATTTCCGTTCAGCCCCATTTGGAGATGATTAAAGTCGGAGAAAGAGATGCTGGTGAAGCTGGTAAAGTTTTTCTTTGCAAAAGCGATGTCAGCATGGGCCGTTTTTTCATTGTTTGATGAATTGTATCTCATCAATGCATTTCCGGAGATATTGAGTTTTTCATCCGTGGAATACTGCGGCGTCACAGAATGAAAATCCATCACACCTCCCAGCGCATCAGAGCCGTAAATTACTGATCCCGGGCCAAATATTACTTCCGTACTCTCAAGAATCAGAGGGTCGATGTTAATGGCATTCTGCAGATTTCCGGTTCTGTAAATGGCATTGTTAAGCCTGATCCCGTCAAAAACCAGAAGCACGCTGTTAGTGCTAAAGCCTCTTATCATAGGACTTCCTCCTGCAAGCTGGCTTTTTTGAACATAAACCTCATTGGTGGATGCCAGGAGATCGGCAGCTGTTTGTGGGTTATAAGTTCTGATCTGGGCTTTATCAATGGATGTTATTTTCGAAGGAACATCCTCACGGGGTTGTTCCCACTTGTTGGCGGCAATAACAAACTGGTTCAGATGTATGACCCTCGGGTCAAGAATGACGACATTGTTTTTTTCAATAATCTCTTTTCTGGAGACTGTTTTCTGAAAGTATGAAGTATGCTGAAAGACGATCTTGTCGCCTTCAAGGTCTGAAAGGTCAAATGTCCCTTCGGGGTTTGAAAGAGCAGACTTTGAAGATTCCGCAGAAAAGACTGCAACATCTTTTATGGGTGATCCTGTAGATGAATCAATAATCTTTACTGTTTGAGCCAATAAACCCTGTAAGGCAAATAAAAACAGAGCGGTTAAATATATATGTGGCTTGTTCATCTGATAATAATTTTGGCAAATATAGCCAATCTGACAAACACTATATTTTTATTACTATAGAAATATAAAATATTTCGCTGTTTCTTCCGTTTGATTTCATAGATACGGAAATTGCTGTATTTTTACCTTTTAAAATTCAGGATATAGTGAGAAGATCGATAATTTTGACAGGATTGCTTCTGAGTGTTATTATTGCAGGAGCACAGGTTGGAGGAAATAGCACCTATAGTTTTTTGAATCTCAGCAACTCTGCCAGAGTAGCAAGTCTTGGCAGTAATTTTACTGGTATTCAGGATTATGACCTTGGTCTTGCTGTTTCAAATCCTTCGATGTTAACTCCTGAGTATTCAGGGCAGCTGGCATTTAGTTTTGTGGATTATTTTTCGGATATAAACTACGGTTTTGCAAGTTATTCCCGTGATTTTGAAAATATTGGAACCTGGGCTGCAACAATGCAATACATTGATTACGGAAGGTTTGAATATGCCAATGTTGGCGGTGACCGCGAAGGTGAATTTACAGGAAGTGAACTTGCTGCAACTTTTGGTTGGGGTAGAAGCCTTACACCTTTGTTTAACGTGGGAGCTAACCTGAAGCTGATATACAGCGGTCTGGAGAGTTACTCATCCTATGGTGTGGCAGTTGATGTTGCCGGAACCTATTATGATAAGGAGAAAGACCTTTCTGCATCTTTGATATTTAAAAATGCAGGGTTGGAAGTTGCAAAGAACTATGAAGGTGAACGAAGCCCTGTACCTTTTGAAATTCAGGCTGCTGTGAGCAAGAAACTTGAGCACCTCCCTTTCAGATATTCAATTATTCTTACTCATCTGGAAAACTGGCAGATGCGGTATTTTGATCCGTATGACCCAACAAACCGTGTTGATCCTATTACCGGTGATGTAAACGAAAAAACTACCATGGCCAAAGTTGGCGATGAGCTTTTGCGTCATGTGGTTGTTGGTGGAGAGTTGACACCTGCAAAATTTCTATCGCTTCGTGTGAGTTATAATTACCAGCGTCGTCAGGAGATGAAAATATATGATGCCAAGGGAATGATAGGTTGGTCGTGGGGAATTGGATTGCAAATCTCGCGATTCAGGTTCTCATATGCCCGCTCTGCTTTCCACGTTGCAGGTTCTCCAAATTACATAACTATCAGTACTAACCTCAATGAGTGGTAGTTATTCTGATTCAAGGTTAACTTTCTCTTTTAATCGTCGTAGTTCAGCTTTAAGGATTCCTATCTCCTGCGCCAGGTTTTTATTTGCAGTTGTGAGGTTTGAAAGTATGATACTAAACTCTATAAGGATGAAAAATACAGCTGCAAGCAAGATGATAAAGAGCGCTGCCGGTGCATAATTTATACCCAGCAAGTCTGCAATGTATTCTAGCCCATTCCGCCATATTGATAGTATCAGGAAAACAACGCCAAATAAAATCCACAACAGT
The DNA here is from genome assembly GCA_002869405.1 of Marinilabiliales bacterium. Taxonomy (GTDB): domain Bacteria; phylum Bacteroidota; class Bacteroidia; order Bacteroidales; family BM520; genus BM520. Next base: position 9,009 of record PKSY01000157.1, on the reverse strand, counting down.
GAGTATTCCTCTTTTATTTTCTTTTTGCGGATTAAATTAAAGATGACAACCAGTACTGCCAGTGATACCAGGATAGCAATAATCTGAATCCTGCTGTTGCTAAATGTGTTTTGCTCCATCTCTACGAGTATTATCTATTTGTGCCCTTCTGAGTGATGCCATAATCATTCCGAGAATAACCTTTGCCATATAATAAGGCCCTCTGGAAATAGGAATGGATGATATACCTCCCTGCCGTTCCTGCATCTGTGTAAATGTCTCTTCAATTCTGAAACCGTTTTTTCCAAGCAAAATTATTACCTCAGGCTCAGGAAAATCAATAGGGTAGTTATAGGCAAGGAAGCATAGCGCTTTTTTGTTATATGCTCTGAAACCCGACGTGTGGTCAGTTATGTGTTGCCGGATTAATACAATGCTTAGGATTTTAAAAATCCAAATCCCCAGTTTTCTCAACCAATGTACCCCATAATCCTTTTCTGTTTTGGAGTTGAAACGGGATCCAATCCCCACATCTGCCCGGCCGGAATAAACCAGAGAAAGGACCTTTTGAACATCTTTTGGTGTATGCTGACCGTCACCGTCAACCTGAATAGCATAGGAGTAGTTCTTATAACAGGCGTATTTAAAGCCGGTCTGAACTGCGCCGCCAATTCCCAGGTTATATGGCAGGTCAATAACTTCCGCTATGCCTGTATCTTTTGCAATCTGACTCGTATTGTCTGTCGAGCCGTCATTTACCACAAGAATATCCCAGTCAGAGGAAGTAGCTTTGAGCTCCGTTATTAGATCAGAAATTGTTGCAGCTTCATTAAAAGCCGGAATAATAATCAGCGTATGATTTTTATCTGTTGATTGGAAAGGCATACACAAATATATTAATACTATGATATTATTTATATTCCTGTGTTAAAGAAATGCAATTTTTCATTCTTTTTTCCAGAACCTCAGAATATTGCTGGGAAATTACGTACTGATAATCCTCAAGGGCACCACTGTAGTTTTTTCTGTTTTCCCTGATAAAACCTCTTTTAACCCGGTAATTCAGGTTATCATCAATTTCAATAGCTCTGTCAATCATTTCCTCTGCGGAGCTAAAATCTCCTGTTTTGCCATAGAAATTGGAAAGGTAGTAATATATCTCATGATTGCTCGTGTTCGAATCAGCATATGGTTGTAATGTATTGATAGCCTCTTCAGTCATGTTGTTGTTATCATATGATACTGCAAGGTTTAATATCAATTCTGTTTGGGTTGGAAAAAACTTCAACAACAGTTTGTACTGTTTTATAGCTTCAGAATATTGTTGTGATAGTGCATAGCATGTGGCAAGCTGCTTTCTGGCATTATGATGCAGAGGGTCAGTTTCGAGTGTTTTTGTGTAATACATTATTGCTTTTTCCAAATCTCCTGACATGTATGTGTTCCCGAGATTGAATTGAGCGATGTAATTATTTTCAGGGCCGTACTCAAGTGATTTGTAAAAGCACCATTGCGCCCGGGAAGTATCTTCCATCATTAGCAAAGCAGCACCGAGATTATTATATGCCTGATAATAAGTACTATCAAGTTCTATGGCTTTTAAGGCAGCAAGTTTTGCCTTGTCAGGATTTTCTTGTAATAATCCATACGACAGATTGTTCCATCCTCTGAGGTTGTCAGGGTCTTTTTCAATGCAATCTGCCCAGATTGATTCTATTGACTCCCATTCTTTTACTCTGTTGAAGGATACTATACTGAAGAAGAATACTATTCCAATGGCAGTTATCAGACGAAGATTTCTGTTTTGGATATAATGAAAAAGTGCAGCCCCCAGGCTGAGGGTTAATCCTGCATATGGCAGATAATTACGGTGATCAACCATTAAATCTGTAATTGGTATAAAGCCGGACTCAATGCCGTGTGCCATATAAAACCATAATATCCCAAATCTGATAACGGATGGAACTCTTTTTAGAAATATCGCCAAAAGAATTATGGCAATATGTACGGCGCCGGCAAGAATATATCCAAATGTAAAAGGAAAGCTAAACGGAACTCTCAGATGATCAATACTTTGCCCGAAAGGAGCAAAATACATCTTTAAATATTCCAAAAGGATTGGCCACTGCGAAATGAAATATTCCATTGGACTCACTTCATTTGTGGTTCCATCAAATCCGGCTAAATAAAAATATACGCCAATAATAACCGGGATAGATACAAGTGTACTCCAATGGATAAAGCGTTCGTGTTTGCTTACCGGATGAAAAAGAAATGCTTCGGCGAGAAATCCCAGTAGTAATATAACCGCAGCATTCTGCTTTGATAGCACTCCCGCAACTGCCATGATAGCAGATAAGAAAAAAAACAGGATTGATAATGCCGGTTTCTGCTGATTCCGGATTCTTATTCTGCCTGAGAGGAATAGCGTTAGTGATCCAAGTGTAAAGAAAGCACTTAACAGGTTCATCCTTTGAACGACATATACTACCGATTGTGTTTGCATTGGATGGACCAGAAATACACCGGAAACTAAAAGCGACAGTAACAGTTGTCGCTCTTTATTTTCTTCAGGTTCAAGTATTTGAAATATTTTTCTGAAAAGAATAAAAACCAGAACAGCATTTAAAAAGTGCAGAATGATATTTACAATTCTATGCCCTGCGGGGTTGCCCTGCGCCCATATGTTACTTACCGAAAATGTGAATTTGGCAAAAGGCCTTCGGATATGATCTTTCCAGAAATTGAGGTCCTTGTATTGTTCAAAATGATCTATTGAATGATTATTGGTGATATGAATATCATCATCAAACTGGAATGGATAGTTTAAGGTCCTTAGATAAATTAAAGCCCCTGCTGTGAGGAGTATAAGTGTATATATAAGTATCTTTTGCTTTATGGTCATTTTTGTTTAAAAAGGTTAAGGAGTTTGTAGGTGTAAATCGTTCTAAAATTCAGCAGAGAATGAATAAATGCATCATAACCCGAATTACTGTACTTTTTCATCACATCGAATTGTTCCTCAAACTGTCTGGTATAAGATGTTTCACTTTTGGATACGTCATGCCTTCTGAATTTAGCAAGATATGCGTCCAGATATCCTGGGGTGCTGATCTTTGACATTCTTATCCATAGGTCATAATCCATGGTGAAGTCCAGGGTTCCGTCAACTCCGCCAACCGTTTCGAGTAGTTCTTTTCGGAAGAAAACAGCTGGCTGGGAAATGAAATTCTCACGTAAAAGTTTTCGTAAGTGAAATCTTTTTTGCCTGAGATTTTTATAGCCGGTTATCCATTTGCGAACAATATCTCCTCGCGTGTTAATGATATGACATTTGCCGTAAAGCCATTTCTTTTCAGGATTTTGGAGGAAATATTGATATACATTTTGCAGGGTATTACCAAGATACAGGTCATCAGAATTCAACCAGGCAATTATATCTCCTGTGGCCATTCTGAATCCTTTGTTTATCGCTTCACTTTGGCCGGAATCCGGTTCAGAAATGATTACTGCTTTATCTTGAAATTCATCCAGGATTTCAACGGTGCCGTCATTTGAAGCGCCATCAATAATAATATATTCAAGCTCAAAATCTCCTTTTTGGCTTAAAACACTATTAATCGTTTCACGGATAAATTGTGCCTGATTATATGATGGGGTTATAATGCTAAATTTCACTTTGTGCTAAAGAATGGTACAAAGATATGTATTTTGCCGCAGTCTTTGTTATGTGAAAGTTATTTTCTATATGAAATTGTGCTTTCTGACCTAATTCACCGGAATCTTGACTTAGTATCCATTCTATGCCTTCCTGAAGGCTTTCAGTGCTATAAGGTAAAGCCAGGTAGCCATTAACCTTATGCTTGATAATGTCTGCCGGGCCGCCGTTATCAAAGGCTACCACCGGCGTACCGGAAGCCATGGCCTCAATTACGGTTTGCCCGAATACCTCTTCACGGCTCGGAACTACCATTACGTCTGCAGCACTGTAAAGCAGGTTTAAGGTTTCATTATTTTTAATTATTGGATAATAAGTGATATCAGGATTTTTATTCTCAGCTTTCCTGCTGCTTCCAAAAACTATCAGCCTGTTGCGGCTATAATCCATTTTTCCGAAAGCATCTAACAAAAGATCATATCCCTTCTTAGGATTTGTGGTAGCACCAATCGCTCCGAAAAGGATTATGTTTTTGTGATCAGAAATACCAAGCTTTTTTCTTGCCTCCGATTTGTTGATGCGCTTAAAAGTCTCTGTATCAATACCATTATGAATTACTGAAGTATTCAGATGAGCAGTTAAAGGTGATTGTTTGACTTTCTGTTGAAGCCAGGATGATGGTGTTACAATATGTATATCCGAAATCGATTGAAAGAAATCTCGTTTTCTCTTAAAACTTCTATAGCTAAGGTCTTTTGTGCGGGGAAAAAGAAACAAAGGACAGTTGCCACAGTTATTCAGAAAACCTGTACACTCTCCGGGATATGCACATCCACCGGTGATAGGCCAGAGGTCGTGAAAAGTCCATATCAATGGTATTCCATGCGGTACCGAATCAACAGAGAAATCAAAATAACCTCCCTGCATCCAGTGAAAGTGCACAATATCAGGGTTTTCGGAGGTAATTTTTTTATTAAGCGTTGGTGTTTTTAATACTGCGGGAAAATATGGAAGCCGCTTGAATGATCTTAAAAAACCCCAACCGAAATCAATATATGGCCTGAGTTTTTGGATTGAACCTGTAAGACTTCTGTTGTTGTCATCAATAAGAAACTGTGCAGAAGCTTGAGGGATTTCATTTTGAATGGCTTTGGTAATCCTGCCGGCGGCAATCGCTGCACCACCTTTATCTTTATATGTATTTAAAATAACCGGCTTCATACAATTCTCTATCAGATGCTGTTTAATTGTCTGTGCTGAGTTGACCACTCTTTCTGTCATGATATCCGGAGCGCGAGGTGATCCACCTGATAGCTCTTGCAATCACGAACATAAGTACAAAAATGAATACTATTGTTGCTCCTGATGGCAGGCTGAAATAGTAGCTGAATAATAGTCCGCCGACTGTCCCTGCCATACTTGTCAATGTACTGAAGAGAATGATCTTGTGAAATTTATGTGTAAACAGATTGACTATCGTTGGAGGAATAGTAAGTATTGATATTACCAGTATTATTCCGGCAATACGGATATTCAGGACCAGGATTAATGCTGACAATCCCATTAATATGTAATTAAAAGTTCTTACCGGCAGATTAACGGTGGCAGCATACTCAGGATCATAAGAGATGAAGAGTATGGTTTTATAGAATATTAGAAAGAAGATAATCATTACTGCATTTGCTGCGAAAAGTGCCCATAGATCTGAATTTGAGATAATCAGGATGCTTCCAAACAGATATCCGGTGAGGTTTGGAGCATATCCGGGTGTGAGATATATAAAGATAATTCCCACGGCCATTCCCAGCGACCAGAATATACCAATGGCGCTATCCTCACGAATTTGCTTTTTACCGGCAATATATTCGATTCCCAGTGCCGATAAAACACCGAAAACCAGTGCACCCAGAACCGGCGAGATGCCCAAATAATAACCAAGCCAGATTCCTCCAAAGGAGCTGTGTGAGATTCCGCCTGTAACAAAAACTTTTCTTTTTGCTACTATCCATGTACCTGCTAGTCCACTGCTGAATGCAGATAAAACAGCCGCGATTAATGCCTTAATAAAGTAACTGTATTCAAGAGGATTATTCATGGAAATGGTCGTGTTTCTTTAAAACGGTATGCGGTACATCCCCGTGGGTGATTATTTGTAACGGACAATTATAAGAAGCAAGCTGCTGCTCGGTGATTATGTTTGAGTTATGGTAGTGAAGGGTTTCATTTACACAGGCAATAGTTTTGATGTAATATGAAACAGTCCCTACATCATGTGTTACCAGAAGAATTGCTTTGCCCTGATTGTTGTATTTCACAAGCCTGTCGTACAGCTCATGCTCAAATTGATTATCCACATAAGTGTTTGGCTCATCAAGAATGAGTATTTCAGGATCTGATGCCAGTGCGCGACATAACAGTGCACGCTGCAGCTGACCGCCACTGATTTCTGAAGCCGGGCTCTTCCGGATGGAATAGATTCCCATCTCCTTCATTAGTGATGTTGCGCGGGTTTTTTCTTCAGCTTTGTATCTTTGAAATAATTTACCCCGGGTGATAAAGCCGGAAAGTACAATGTCCTCAATAGTAACCGGAAACCTTCGGTCAAAGTCACTATACTGAGGAAGGTACCCAATTTATTTTGATCCTGACGTAGAAATTTTATCTCCTTTTATGATTTCACCCCTGATGGGCTCAATGATATCCAGAAGAACTTTGAGTAAGGTGGTTTTTCCTCCTCCATTTGGGCCAATAATCCCAATAAAGTCACCACTGTTTATTGTGAAATTGATGTCCCTGAGTATAGTCTTTCCATTATATCCGGCATAAATATGCCTTAAGTCAAATAGCATGAGATTATTTTAATGAATTAACTACTGTGTACAGCGTTTTCTCCCAGTTTTTTGCCAGAGGGTCAAAAACAATGACTTTCGCATTGGTCTCTTTTGCGATAATTTTTGCAAAGTTACTATCAAATTGCTTTTGAATAAAGATTACCTTGATATTCTTTTCATTGGCCACTCTGATAACCTTATGCAAATAGTCGGGAGTTGGCTCCTTCCCGTGAACTTCCACCGGTATCTGCTCCAGACCATAATCTCTTGCAAAATATGATAAGGCAGGATGGTAGATCATAAATGATATTTCTTTATCACCCAGTTTTGATAGAATAAAAGCTTCTGCATCCTCGAATTTCTTAATAAGTGAATTATAATTCGACGTCAGAACTTCTTCTTTTTCAGGATATTTCTGTGCCAGGGCTTCATAAATGTTTTTTGCAATATACTTGCTTTGTATCGGCGACATCCACATGTGCGGGTCAATGCCATGGTCGTGACCGTGATCATGCCCGTCAGTTATAGGAGTAATCCCTCTTGAAATATCAATAATTTCCAAACCGGGATTGCTTTTCTTTAATCCCGGAAGTGTGGTCATCTCAAAACCCAGCGCTTCCAGTGAAAAATACATTACTGAGTGCTCCAGTGCCTTAAGTTGTTGTGATGAAGGTTCATAGGCAACAGGAGGCATGCCCTCAGGTACCATTGTGTTTACAATAAAGTCATCTCCGGCAATAGCTTCAATAAATCCGGCAACAGGGATCACAGTTGTACTTAATAGCGGTTTTTCAGTGTCGGATGCGTTGTTGTTTTTTTCATTTCCAGGTCCCATACATGACGTTAGCAAAAAGAAAAATGCTGCGATAATAATTATTGTTGTGGAATTCTTCATATCGAATACGTTTGCATTACGAAAATACGATTCTAAGTTAAATCTCTAACAACAAAAACTTATCTTTGTTAACATCCAGCCGGATATTGTTATTAACTAACTATAAATCTTATGACACGAATTGTTGAACACGTATCACCTCATGCCATTTACATTGCCATGGGGATTGTTATTGCTTCATTATTTCTTATTTCCTGCAACTCATCAAAACCAGGAAACAATGCTGATCAGGATACTGATAAGCTGCCGGGATTGACTACCGTTAATCACCCTGAATGGTCAAAGAATGCAACCATCTATGAAGTAAACATCAGACAGTTTACTGAAGAGGGTACATTTGATGCTTTTTCAGCTCATATTCCCCGCCTGAAAGAGATGGGAATTGATATCCTGTGGCTTATGCCGGTGCATCCAATAGGTGAGAAAAACCGTAAAGGAACTCTTGGCAGCTATTACGCCGTTAAGGATTACAAAGGTTTAAATCCTGAATTTGGTGATGCGGATGATTTTTCCGCCCTGGTTCAGACTGCGCATGAGAACGGCATGAAGGTGATTCTTGATTGGGTGGCAAATCACACTGCATGGGATCATGCATGGATTGATGAACACCCTGAGTGGTATACAAAAGATGAAGATGGTAACCTGGTGAGTCCTTTCGACTGGAGTGATGTGGCCGATTTGAATTATGATGAACCCGGATTACACAAGGCGATGATTGATGCACTGGAATACTGGGTACGGGAGTTTGATATTGACGGTTATCGTTGCGATGTTGCCGGTATGGTACCGGTGGAATTCTGGGATACCGCACGTATGGCACTCGATAATATCAAGCCGGTTTTTATGCTTGCAGAAGCTGAAGATGCGCCACTTATTGTAAGTGCTTTTGATATGGAATACGGATGGGAATTTCATCACATTATGAATCATGTGGCAAAAGGTGATCTTGATGCAGATAGTATTCAGGCATATTTTGACCGTCAGATGAGACGTTTCCCCCGAGGCGCATATAAAATGAATTTTACATCCAATCATGATGAAAATTCATGGAATGGTACGGTTTGGGAAAGAATGGGTGATGGTGCTTATGCATTTGCAGTACTCTCATCCACAGTTCCCGGAATGCCTCTTGTTTATACCGGTCAGGAAGCAGGCCTGGATAAAAGACTTGAGTTTTTTGAAAAGGATCAGGTTGAATGGAAAGAACATCCTTTCTTTGACCTCTACAAGGCACTGTTTGAACTCAAACATGAAAACAAAGCTTTGTGGAATGGAGAATTCGGAGGATCATTTATTCGTCTGGAATCATCTGACCAGAGTAATATTTATGCCTTTGTCAGGGAAAAAGAGGATGACAAGGTCGTGGCTATATTCAATCTTTCTGATCAGGAGGGTGAATATGAGGTTTCAGGAAAATACCTTGCAGGAGAGTATACTGTTTTTATGAGTGATGAAACTGTATCACTTTCAGACAAAGAGACTATGACTCTCACGCCCTGGGAATACCGGGTTTACTATAAATAATTATAGATTATTGAATGTGTGACGAGAAGCCTGATGATGTGATTTGTCAGGCTTTTCTTATAAATTCTGCAATAGGAATATCGGCTTCCGACAGGTCGTAGCTTAATAACTCCTTCAGAGTA
>PKSY01000342.1 GCA_002869405.1 Marinilabiliales bacterium | reverse complement strand
TTTCACTCTCCACCACTTCACCATTTTCAATCGTAACTTCCCCAAGTTCAATATTTCCTACTGTACTCATTATAGGACCCTGTAAGGTCAAACGAATATTATCAACGAATTTTATCTTTCCGGGAAATAAGTATGAAAATGTGATGATAAGAGCCAACAGGATTATTACTATGAGGGAAATTCTTTTAATGAGTCTCATGTGGGGTTTGCATTTTTCAATATAAAAGTAAGAAAAAATATGGAATATGGCTTTGGGTATCAAAAGCAGGTTTTGGGACTCTACACCAGACAGAGGTTGATCTGCGCAAGTGCTGTTTTCCGGGTGAGTCAAAAATATCAAATACTTTATAGAGAAATAATAAAAAAGGCGGGTCAAAAGTGACCCGCCCCGAGAGATTTACTTAATAATTTGAAACTTACGGGTAATGACCGTTTCTTCAGTGCTGATACTCATAAAGTACAAGCCACTATTAAGGTCATTTATATTTATTGTTTTATTGTGCGAAGCTTGTGAAAGCGTTCCAAGGTTTTCCGCCTTGACAATGCTTCCTGTCAGGTCGAAGATGCTCAGCTCAACGTTGGCTCTCTCCTGCAGTGAAAAGTCAAGGTTAATATTGTTTGTAGCCGGGTTTGGATACACATTTATTGATGACTCATCCAGAAGTACTTCATCAATGGAAGTGATATTTCCAAGTTCAACAAGTGCTCCCCCTGCCGGCAAGGCTACCCAGAGACCAAATCCCGGACCGTTGCTGTTATTTGCAGGGTTAAGAAATCCTGATGCCACTGTAACAAGTGCAGCACCTTCAAGCCCAAGAGCTGCCAGCGGCACATTGTATACTGCTACTGTCTCCGAACCACTCTCGTCTTTAATACTTAACTGATAATTTGCAGTAGGTAGCTCCAGGTAACCCTGAAAATCACCATACATAAGGTTGTCGACGATTGTACCTGCGCCTGCACCGGTTTCAACAACATCGACGGTTGGAGCATCAGTAGCGCCGTGGAATACAAGCACATCAGTATTCATGTCGTTGGAAGCCATTTCACGACCCATGGCGTAAACATAGATGTCGAAAGCCTGCACCGGATCATAACCTGAAGGGCTTACAATTCCGTTTGCGATAAGTACATAGGTCTCATCAGCTTCCAGTGTATAGTTCTGAGTCCAGATGGCCTCTTCAGCCGACTGGCTGTCGGGACCTGCAATGGCGATTGTAAATTCTTCACCTGCGGGAGCATCAATAAAAGGTGATGCAGTTCTGAACATAAAGTTGTCAAGAAGCAGTGTTTCGTTGAGGTATACATCAACTGTTTCAGCTGCCATATCGGCGGAGTTGTGGATTACCTGCACACGGGCAGTTCCTGATTTAAATCCAATGTCATTTGAAAATGCCGTCAAAGTAAACGCGGCGATGATAGATAAGAGTAAAGCTAATTTTTTCATGATATCTGTTTTTTAAATTATTTATAATCATTCTAACTTACTCTTAAACACAAGGTAGTTTTATTTTGTTCATCAAATAAATAAAATAAATGAACAAAAATACATATAAAACTGATATACAGACAATAATGGTTTTGTTTATTTATGAGAAAAAGGTATAGGCATTCCCTCTAAATCAAATTAAGATTCAATTTTAGTAATCAATATTGCCGGGAAAACGAATTTATTTTCTACTTCTCACCAATGAAGTATACACTCCAATGGAGCATAAGACTGTAAAAATGGTAAATACAACCCGGGTGCTGGCAACAAAAAGTTCGGTGTTTTCAATACTGATTTGTGCTTTACCAAGGAACCAGTGAATAGTGAGAGAGGCTATTGCCATGCTGAACATCATGCCGGTATTCCGCATGGTAGCTACCATTGCGGATGCAGTACCATATACTTTTCGATCTACAGAGCCCATGATAACATTCGTGTTAGGAGACGAAAACATTCCAAAACCAAAACCAAGAATAAACAGGGCCAAAAGAATATATGATGTGCTTGTGTCCTGGTTAATAAAACTCAAAAGAAGTAATCCCACAGCACTGCTTCCCATTCCGAGTGCTGCCAGTTTTCGTGGATTTTTTCTGTCTGAAAGCCGCCCGGAAAAGGATGCAACTATAGCCATTACTACAGGCTGAATAACGAGAATCATTCCTGCCTGTGTGGCCTCAATTCCTATTACATATTGCAGAAACAGACTCAGCATAAAGGAGATTGCAAAAGTTGCTGCATAATTGATAAATGCCGATA
>PKSY01000239.1 GCA_002869405.1 Marinilabiliales bacterium | reverse complement strand
GAGCGAGATTAGATTATGATAATTAAAAGGTTATTAGCACGTATCTTTTTGAGTTTGGTGATATGTTGTATGTCTTTCTTAACTTTGGCCCAAACCACCATCACCGGAACCATCACCTCCGACAAAGGTAAACCGCTCTCCCGAATCAACGTAATGGTCTATCTGCCGGATAATACTTCACTTATCTCGTTTGGAATAACCAATGCAAAAGGCGAGTACGAGGCAAAGGTAAATCACAGCACAGATAGTCTCCATCTGGTGGTGAGCTCCATCCAGTACCGCAACGAAATGCGCAGCATCAACAATGAAACACAAACAGCCGATTTCATCCTTACGGAAGAGGTAAAGGAGATCAAGGGTGTTACGGTACAGGCACCCATGCTGGAGCGACGCGGTGATACGCTCTCGTTCCTCATCTCCACACTGGCAGGGAAAGAGGATGTGGTGATAGAAGATGTGCTGAAGAAAATCCCCGGCATCGAAATAGAACCCAACGGACAGATTCTTTACCAGGGATTACCACTACAAAAATTCTACGTGGAGGGTCTTGATCTGATGGATGGTCGCTATTCCGTGATAAGTAAAAACCTTCCGCACAAGTCGGTGAGCACTGTCGAGATTATGGAGAACCACCAGCCGGTGAAGATCCTCGAAGACAAGGTGGAGTCGTATCAGGCCTCCATCAACATCAAGCTTAAAAACGATGTTACCATAACAGGAAATGCTTTCGTCGGTGCCGGAATCTGGCCACTGCTATGGGATGTGAATGTCACACCTATGATCTTTACCAAAAAGGTACAGTTTGTGACCTCTTATCAGAGCAATAACACCGGCCGCGATCTCTCCACCAACCTGCAAAGCTTTACCTATGATGCCGCATTAAACCTCAACGACCGACCATCTCAGAATAGCGCCATCATTGGCGTGCAGCAACCGGCTACGCCCACACTGGATAAACGGCGCTACATTGATAATCAAAGCCATTATGGGAATGTCAACGCATTAACAAAGCTCAATAACGATTTTCAGCTTCGTGCCAATATCTTCTACATCAACGATAAGCAAAATCAGGAGGCGGCTACACACCGTACCATCCTTATTCCGGGAGATACGATGGCATTCACAGAACAGTATCAGAATAACCTGCATGAAAACCACCTGTTGGGAAATATTTCGCTCAACAGGAATTCAAAGAACAACTACTTCGATAACCTGCTCTCCATCCGCTCCCGTTGGGATAAGTTTTCCGGTATGGTGATCTCTGATGCCGGAGAAATATCACAGAATCATGATAGTCCGGTGCAGGCAATCTCTAATGAGCTAAAATCCATCAATGAGCTAGGTGATCACCTGCTCGATCTGAAATCGTATATCAGCTATGACAACACAAGCCAGACTTTGTCAGTATCGCCGGGGCCTTATGCTACTGTTCTTCACGACAGCGTGCCCTACACCCTGGCAACGCAAAATCTGAACCTGGAAAGAGTTTATACCGATAACAGCGCCGGGATGGTATTCTCCGTAAAGCGATTTGTTATCACGCCAAGATTAGGCGCACAATACCGCCACCAAACCTTAAACAGTGATATTGGTCTGCAAAACGGTTCGGGTATTACAACCGATGCAACAACGCCATTTATAAACGCACTCACTACAGAACGTCTTAAAGCGTACTCTAAAACCAAAGTGGAGTATAAATACCGTGAACTGACCTTGACAGGAACTCTTCCTCTCTATTGGCAACAGGATCATTTTCAGGATGTGGATAAAAGCGTAGATACAACCACAAAAAACCTCTATTTTGATCCGTCATTTGTGGCCAGGCTCAAGTTCAAGGGTTTCTGGGAGGTCTGGATGCGGGCATCCCAAAGCCATAGCACCGGCGATCCTGATGATCACTATTATGGCTATATCCTGCGAAGCTACCGGAGTCTTTCACAAAATGCGGTTCCATTGCAGCAGCGCAGTTCTCGCAGCGTCTCCATGAATCTCAAATACAACAACTCCATCACCGCCTTCTTTAACTCGCTGCAATATGTTTTCAGCAACACCGAAAACACCATGATGTACAGTAGTGTAATCAATGAAGATGGTACTGCCATGAGAACTGCCGTTGAGCTGCCCAACATCAGAAATGCACATTATCTTAAACTCTATTCAAGCAAGTATTTCATGAAATTGAAATCTACCCTCGACTTCAATGCCAGTGCCAACATTATGTCAGGTGAGCAGTTGATAAATGATGTGCTATTC
>PKSY01000339.1 GCA_002869405.1 Marinilabiliales bacterium | reverse complement strand
CCACAAAAATGTGAATGGAATGATACTGTCAATAAATAATCTGGAATCCGGAATTTATCTGGTTCAATATCTGGTAAACGGGAAAACTATTGAATCAAAAAAGATAATTGTGCAATAATTAAGCTTATTTAAGACAGCGATTTCACAATTTCTTTTACTGTTGTAACAACCTCATTCAATACATCAGGGTCTTTAGCCTCGCACAGAAAGCGGAGATATGGCTCGGTATTGCTGGGGCGTATATTCAGCCACCAGTCCTTGTATTCGATACGGTAACCATCGAAATCATAAAATGCAGTGGGCTTTGCCCCGGCTTCAAAGTGGGCTTTTACCGCATCCATGGCCTCCTGCTTTTTCTCAATGCGGAAGTTGATCTCACCGCTGTTGTGGTATCCGCTGATCATGTTTATGAGCTCCGAAACCGTAATGCCTTCGCGTTTCTTTTGTGCGAAGATATCCAGAAGTATCAATGCTGCCATGATTCCTGAGTCACTGTAATAGAAGTCTTTAAAGTAGTAATGCCCTGCCAGTTCCCCACCAAAAAGCCCGTCTATCTCTTTAAGTTTCAATGCTGCATAGGCTCTGCCCACTCTCCACATGTGCATTTCGGCACCCATAGGTTTCAGGTATTCACCCACAGCTTTTGATGTGCGGATATCCTGTAATACACGTGCTTTTTTCCCTTCTGAAAGGAAATGGTTTCCAAGCACAGCAATCATAAGATCCGGTGAGATAAAGTCGCCATTTTCATCCACAAACATCACTCTGTCGGCATCACCATCGAAAATCACACCGATATCACTTTGGTTTTCAAGTACATCGCGTTGAAGGTCTTTGATATTTTCCGGGTTTAGCGGGTTGGGGTAATGGTTCGGGAACGTACCATCCGGCTCCTCAAAAATGTATCGTACATTATCTCCAAATAACTTCCTGGCGAAAAGCGCAGCCATGCCATTGGAGATATCCATACTGATTTTCAGATTACTCAGATCACTTTTATATTGAGATTGAAATGCAAGGTAATCATCATAAATATTTAATTCTCTGATGGAGCCTGTGTCTTTTACCGGAACCGGAGTTTGAAGAATCATTTTTTGAAGCTCACTGAGACCACTGTCATATCCTACAGGGCGTGCATCTTCAGCTGACACTTTTAATCCATTGTATTCCGGAGCATTATGCGATGCCGTAATCTGAACGGACGCTTTATATCCGTATTTCGCTGTAGCCCAATACACCAGCGGTGTGGTCGCCAGCCCGATGGAGTCCACATTGGCTCCGGCCTCGGTAATTCCTTTTGTCAGAGCATCAAAAATCTCCGGTGAGCTGACTCGTACATCACGACCAATCAAAATGGTATCTGCACCAAGCAATTCAGGCAAGTAGAAACCGATACGGTAAACATCATCACTATTGAAGTCAGTGTTCCATACACCGCGGATATCGTAGGCTTTAAAAGCTTTCATAGGCTATTTTATTCCCCTTTTGTTCAGTTCGCGCTGAAACCGACGGGCATTAATCAAATGTTGAGTGTAAGTTTTTGCGAAGCTGTGGTATCCGCTCATATCCTCTTTTGCACAGAAATAGAGGTATTTGTGGTCTTCGGCGTTCAGCACAGCTTCGATAGATGCTTTGGAGGGGACGCAAATTGGTCCCGGAGGCAATCCATGATTTCGGTAAGTGTTATAGGGATGATCCATCTGAGTATGCTTTTTTAACACCCTGCGAAGTGAAAAGTCGCCTGTGGCATAAACCACGGTAGGATCAGCCTGAAGCCTCATGCGTTTATTCAATCTGTTGAGGTAAACACCTGCTATTGTTGCTTTCTCGTCATCTTTAAGAGTCTCCTTCTCCACAATAGCAGCAAGCGTGATTACTTCCCATGGCGATAGTCCTTTTTTCTCAGCCAGCGACGTTCTGGATTCCCAGTATTTTGCTGCCTCAGATTTCATACGCTTCATGAAATCCTCCGGTGTGGCTGTCCAGTAAAACTCGTAGGTGTCGGGGAGCAGGAAGAAAAAGATAGAATCTGGATGTATGCCCATATCAAGCAGCGCAACAGTATCATGGAAGAAATGGTCAAACTCAGCAGAATCAGGTTCCAATTGTATCGATAAAACCACACTGAGATATTCCAGTGTCCTGAGACTATTGAAATTCACGGTAACCGGTTGCTGATTGCCGCTGATTAGTCTGTTAATCAGTTCATTGTTGTTTGTTTCTCCCGGGATTTTATAATGTCCGGGTTTAACTGATTCATTATATTTTTTGTATTTGGCAAGAAGATCAAATACAGTTTTGTAACGAATGGAGGAATCAATTTGCGACAGCACATCCTCGTAGGAATCTTCGGGATAGATATAAATATCCAGGTCCTCTTTCGAGAAGTGATTTACAGATGGCCCGAAAGCCATATGATACAACAACCCTGCAATGCCGCAGCATATCACCAGTGCGGCAGAAAGGATCAGGATTATATTCCGGGTACGTTTTTTCATCGCTCTACTTCAAGTCCAACAAATAATATCCGGTAAGATCTCTTTATGCGAGTTTCTCGCGTTTCATTAGCTGAAAGAGGAACTCATTCTGCCAGACTCCGTCAACCATTGTCCAGTCGCGTTTTAATCCCACTTCAGTAAATCCGGCTTTTTTAAACATGGCAATGCTTTGCTCGTTATTTTCCAGAATATTGCAAAACAACTGATGCAGGTTCAGGGTGTTAAATGCATATTCAATCATCAGCTCCAGTGCCTCCTTACCATATCCTTTCCCTCTTGCCTCTTCGGAAATCAGAATGCCAATTCCTGCTCTTCTGTTGGCAGGGTCAAAATCAAACAGGTCAATGCATCCGACTGTAAGACCTTCCTCATCATTGGTGTCTACCATCAGTCGTAACTGTTTGGCAGCATAAATATCCTGCTGGGCATTCATAACATACTGTTCCATAAGGTATTTGCTAAATGGCGCTGTGGTATTGCTCAGATGCCAAAGTTGCATATCATTTTCCCACAGATAAAGCCTCTCCGTATCTGCAGGCTCCACTGCCCGAAGTAATACATTCTCTCCAATCATCACAAAATATTTTAATTATTATTTATTGTTGATTCATATTAATCATTAAATAAAAACCCACGTCTCACCCTCAAACACCCTTTTTGCCGGGCCGGAGAGGAAAATATCCGTATAGATATCATTCTTCTTAGTGAAACTCACCTGCATCTCACCACCACGTGTAATAATTTTCACCGACCCTTTTTGCAATTGTTTTTTTTCCGCCCATGCAAGTGCTGCAGCTGTGACTCCTGTTCCACAGCTTAATGTTTCGTCTTCTACCCCACGTTCATAGGTCCTGACAAATAGTTTCCCGTTTTTTTCTTCTGCAAAATTCACATTCAGACCATTCGGTGCAAACTGTGAGGAAAAACGAATTTTTCTACCCTGACTTTTTACATCCATAGATTCAATATTATGCGCAAAAGTAACATAATGAGGTGATCCTGTATTCAGTGTAAAAAAACTCTCGTGGTTGTTAATTTGCTTTACGTCAGACAATTGAAGCGTAATATTAAAGAGGCCTTCTGATTGTGAGTTTATTTTTGCATGATGTACTCCATCGGGTCCGGTAAATTTCTGATTAAGGCCGCCAATTTCATTTTCATAGGCAAAAGCAGCAACACATCTTCCTCCGTTTCCACACATTGTTGACTCTTTCCCATCGGCATTATAATAATGCATCTTGTAATCGGTTGCTACATCTTTTATGATGATAATCAGACCATCGGCACCAATTCCTGTTCTGCGATTACATAATGCTGCAATCTGTTCTGTGCTCAGGTGATAAGTCTTATCAAGATTCTTAATCATGATAAAGTCATTCCCTGCACCATGGTACTTCTCAAATTTTATTGTCCGCCTGGTATTCTGTGCCATTGTGTCGCTTTTTACAGGAAAAACTGACAAATATGTACTTTTATTATACAGTAAGATGCCGTGAATTCCCCTTAACATTATTTAACAAGAGTGCTAAAATAGTGAATTATTCTCATCGTTTGGCATATGTGGCAATCAGATTATGGTTTTCGGGAATAATTCTTGTAAACTCTCCGCCGGTTCAGATTGTTTATAATTTATCGTAACCGGAAAGTAATCTCCGGGTCTGATTTTAGATGTGATTTTTTGATAGAATTTATTGAGTATAAAGTTTAAAATATATTGTTATGAAAAAGTTTTTGGGAGTTTTAGCCGTAGTAATGTTTGGTATTGTTGTAGCAGTTGTAGCGGTGAATGTCAAAGACAGAGCCGCTGAAACCATCAGTACCGGAGTATCAGAACAACAGCCGGAAATAGTGCTGGCATCTCAGGTTTCACCTGTTCCTCAAAATGTGAACTATCCTGATCTCACCGTAGCTGCCGACCGCAGCGTTCACGCCGTAGTACATATAATGACAGAGTATGAGCGTAAAAACAGTATGTATGACTACTTTTTCCGTGATTTCTTCGGATATCCTGATTATGACCGTGGTCGTGCATATGTTGGTTCAGGCTCAGGAGTGATTATATCTTCCGACGGGTATATTGTTACAAATAATCATGTGGTGCAGGATGCTGATCGTATAGAAGTTACCCTGAATGATAAGCGAACATACAATGCTAAAATTGTTGGTCTGGATCCGAGTTCCGACCTGGCAGTGATAAAAATTGATGAGAAGAAGCTTCCCATAATTCCATTTGGTGACAGCGATGACCTGAAAGTAGGAGAATGGGTTCTTGCTGTTGGAAACCCCTTTAACCTTACATCAACTGTAACAGCAGGAATTGTTAGTGCAAAAGCCAGAAATATCCATATCCTTCCTGATCCTGAAGGAGGTTCAGCGCTGGAGAGTTTTATTCAGACGGATGCAGCGGTAAACCCCGGTAACAGCGGTGGAGCCCTGGTGAATGGTAAAGGTGAACTGATAGGGGTGAATGCTGCTATTGCTTCAGGAACAGGCTATTATACCGGTTATTCTTTTGCTATTCCTGCAAGTATTGTGAAGAAGGTAACTTCCGATCTTATTGAGTTTGGTGAAGTGCAAAGGGCAATCCTGGGTGTTACTATCCGGGAAATGAACAGTGAATTGGCTTCTGAAATGAACATCGAAGGGCTGCAGGGTGTTTATGTGGCAGGATTGAGTGATCGCGGATCAGCACGTGCTGCAGGTATTAAAACCGGTGATGTTATCCTTTCTGTTGACAATGTGGAAGTTAACTCTACATCCCAGCTTATGGAGGTTGTAGGGCAACATAATCCCGGCGATGATGTGGATGTTTTGGTGAACAGAAATGGTAAAAATCATGTTTATACCGTCACACTGCAAAGTCTGAACAGGCAAAATGAACTTGCTCGTGAAGCTTATCAGGCACAGCATGGCACCGATGATATGAGGCTTGGCGCTACACTGGCAAACCTTAATTCTGCCGATATTGAGAAACTTAACGTTGAAGCAGGTGTGAAAGTTAAAGAGTTATACAACGGGAAACTGAAAAACGCCGGTATAAAAGAAGGATTTGTGATTACTCATATCGATAATGACCCTGTAAGAAATGTGGATGAATTTAATGATATTATTGAGAATAAAAGAGGGGGAGTACTCATTGAAGGAGTATATCCGGGAGGCGTGCGCGCCTATTACGGATTTGGATTGTAAATGATTTTTAGGTTTCCCGAAGAATCTCTTTGGGAAACCTGAAATTTTGTTTTATCTTTCGTCACTTTTTCTCTAAAACCACTGTTTAAACATTAACCAAAAGAATATCCGGATGCGGCAATTAAAGATCACCAAATCGATCACCAACAGGGAAACAGCTTCGCTGGATAAATATCTTCAGGATATAGGAAAAGAAGATATGATCACAGCCGAAGAAGAGGTTCGCCTGGCACAGCGTATTCATCAGGGTGATGAAAGAGCGCTGGATAAATTGGTGCGCGCTAACCTTCGATTTGTGGTTTCTGTTGCAAAACAATATCAAAATCAAGGCCTGAGCCTGCCTGATCTAATTAACGAAGGTAACCTTGGCCTTATTAAAGCTGCACGCCGGTTTGATGAAACCAGAGGCTTTAAATTTATCTCTTATGCTGTATGGTGGATTCGCCAATCCATTTTGCAGGCGTTGGCAGAACAATCCCGAATTGTTCGCCTGCCGCTGAATCAGGTTGGCTCGCTCAATAAAATCAAAAAGGAGAGTTCCCGACTGGAACAGGTTTATCAAAGAACGCCTTCCGCCGACGAGATTGCTGATGCCATTGATATGCCCGACTACAAGGTTGATGCAGCGCTTCGGATCAGTACAAAGTACATCTCCATGGATGCCCCGATGCCGCAGGATGAAGATATGAAGTTCCTTGATACTTTTGTGCCCGCAGATCAGGATAATGCAGATGCCGAGCTGATTCAGGAATCTTTATCAAAAGAGATTCAGCGCTCTTTGGCAACACTTACCAAGAAAGAGCGTGATGTGATTAATATGTATTACGGCATTGGTATGAACCACGGGTATACCCTTGAAGAAATTGGGGCTCAGTTTGATCTTACGCGTGAAAGGGTGCGCCAGATTAAGGAAAAAGCCATTCGTCGACTCAAGCATAATTCCAGAAGCAGACTTTTAAAAGCTTATCTCGGACAATAACTTATTTGCATTCACACTCACCGTTGTTGATTTTTGCGGAGAGTGCTTCCAGATTACCATCAAATTTCAATCTTGAACCACAGTTGCAAAATGCGGTCAGTGGATCTTTGTCGATAATTTTCCAGAAAAGAGCCTCTGCATCAGGGATTGATTCAAATGAGGCATACTCTTCATAAGTGTATTCCAAAAATGCAACATCTTTTGTAATTCCCTTATTATCCAATAGATAACCATTTTCCAAAAGGGTTGGGTAACGGAACTTATCACCGCTTTTTAAATCACGGGGATGAGGGAAGCTTATAATGTGAGTCTTGTCGCAGGAGAGTAAGACCGGAACATTTTTCGTATAATCAGCTTTTGTTTTGTAAATGATAAGTGGTGGCTCTGCAGGAACCGGTGTTTCTGCTTTTACCTCTTCCTTAACTTCTGCAGCCTGAGTTTTTTCTCCTTTTCTGATGCAGCTGCATGAAAAAATGCCTGATGCAAGAATTCCTATCGCCAAAATCCTAAAATATTTCATGGTTATTGTTTTAAAAATTTAGTGGTGAAAAATCCCTTATCAGTTTCAATTTTAAGGATATACATTCCCGGAGAGAGCTTGTTAATATCTATGCCGGTTTCAAAAGGATTTGTTTGTAGTACGGGAATCGTTTTTCCCGTAAGGTCCATGATTTCAAACTTAGAATACTGAACAGCATTTTCTGCTGAAAGATAAATTATTGAACTTGCCGGGTTGGGGTGCACAATTACTTCGGGAATTACTGCCTCCGTAATACCTGTTACTTCCCTGGTTATCTGAATATCCATAAGATAAGTTCCTGTTTCGCCTTCAAAATAGGGCGCTACGAGAAAATAAAAAGTGCCTCCGTTTTGCAGTATAATCTGTTCACTACAGATGTCATCAAATACTTCCGACCATTCATCGCCGGTAGTATATGTCCATAATACATCATTTGAATATTGTTGCCCGTTACCGCTGTTGTATGAGTCGTGCGCCCTGCAGGTAATAGTGTAGTCGTAGCCGGGTGCAAGATATATTTTATAGAAATCGGCATCAGAGCCATTATGTGAAGTAGCCCCGGGCGTTGTGACCTGAGCATTGTTTCCGCTAAACGAAGGAGAAAAGAGATAGGCATTTTCCTGCGTGTCATTGTCTTCATAGGTATCGCCCGGGATTTCAGCTTCTTTTATCACAACTTTGATCGGATTTGTATAATATGTACTTCCGGCGAGCTCCCAGCTGCCTCCGCTTTCCTGAAGTAATACTGCCATCAGATAGGTTCCGGGAGTAGAGGTTACCGAGGGTAATGAGAAAGTGTAGGTGTTGAAATAGCCTGCTGACAGCGAGAGAGACTCTGTGGTGGCAATGGTTTCTGCAAGTGTACCATCCATGTTATACAGTGAAATATCAAATACGCCGTAAAAATCCCAGCTTCCATAGTTTCCAAGTGAAACAGTGGCAGAAACTCCGTCGTACTGCGTGATTGTTGTTCCTCCATCCACAGAGATATCACTGTAAAGTTCAATGTCATTGCTGTATTGCACCGACAGAGTTACCAGGTTGGTGTAATTGCCGTCGTTTACCAGAACCCAGTTATCATTTTCATGTTTATAGAATATTCCCATGTAGTAATTTCCGGGCAACAGTGACAGCAATCCGTCTGTGGAGAATGTGATTCCGTTTGTATAGTGGTTTCCGCCTGCGAGGTTCCAGCCCTCTTTAATATCTACAATTTCAACAAAAATGCCATCTTCATCAAATGCTGCGACACAATAGTCGCCGAAAAATTCATCCTGGCCATAGTTGGCAATATCAGTATGAATTGAAAAACCTTCACCATAGCTGATAGGGTTACTGCTGAAAGTTACGTAATCATAGAGGCGCATATCCAGATTGGCAGTTCCACCGCCACCGCCACCTCCGGGAGGCTGAATTCCAATTACTGCCTGATGTCCTGAATTATATCCTCCGTTTCCCCCTCCGGTTCCTGTTCCCGAAGGATCCAGGGCATCCACCGGGAAATATCCGTCGTAGTATCCTCCCCAGCCCCAGTTCATATGGAGATAATTGAAGTTGTCGTATCCGTCGCACACAAAAGCATGACCGCCGCCACTGCCAAACCCGGCATAAAGGACCGGCCTACCGGCATTGAGCTCACCTTTGATCATCGTTAACCACTGATCTGTTGTATAGTTTTCTCTTGCAACACCCTGCAGCGTGCTTTCATCATAGTTAAAATAGTTCTCCAGGGCATATTCCGCACAATGCTCCACAGGGCTGTGAGTACTGATAACATAAGCTCCCGAACTTTGCGGGCTGTAATTCATCTCCACTGAAACTCCCACATGATAAGTAAGCGTTGCAACAGCGTTGTTCGGACCGGTAACATTATTGGGCATCTGGCTCCAGTTGTATTCTGTGGCACCAAAATTTGCAGAAAGCGTTCCGTAGTTGTCGTGGTTATAGGAATGGAATCCTGAACCCTGAGCCGGGTAATTCCAGAATTTCATGATTTGAGTCATCGCCGTGGCAACACATCCTGATACTGACCCGCCGGGGCACAGGTCGTTATAATAAGGACTTTGATTCCATGTTGTTGTTAATAAAGGATCGACTTCCGATTTGTGTCCGTTTTTATTTCCTTCGGAGAGATATCGTTCCCATAACCGTACAATCTCTTCTGCCGGGGCTTCACCGAGATTAATGGCATAGTTTACCTGTACGCTTAAATCATCAAGCCATTTGGTAAGGGCAGGAGGGAGGTCGCTGCCGCTGTAGTTGCTTGTTAAAGAATATCCTAATACAGGTACCACACAGTCATCAGCAGAGATGATAATAAAACCTTTCGAAGAGATCATGTCGAAAACATAATAAGGAGGAACATCCGAGCCCTTCAGGTCAACAGGAAGATAACCGTGATAACTTTTATTATCAACAATTTGTAATTCCGGTTCTGTGTTTTGGTTAATTGATAGGAAAAAGTTTCTTGCCACCTGTTCTGCCACGTGTTGCGGCACAAATCCCGCCATTAAAAGCATGGGATATAAGAGAATGATGGTAATAATCGCCCTGGTACGCATCATAATCGGTTTTTGTTAATAGCTAGTACATGTAAAAGTACAAAAAAAAATAATTTAATGAAAGGAAATTATTGATTCTGATATGCATAACATCATAATGATTGTGTTTTTCCTGCCGGGGTCAAAGAATTGAGCATTTGGGTTATGTTATTTTTGCACATATAAAATGTGAAATCCTCATTTGAGCCATGAGATTTTATATCTTTGTAGCTTGTTTTTTTACACAGCTAGAAAACAGCATTATGCCCAGAACAAAATACGTATTCGTTACAGGTGGCGTATCTTCTTCATTAGGAAAAGGAATTATCTCTGCCAGCCTTGCCAAATTGCTGCAGGCAAGAGGTTTTAGCGTCACAATTCAAAAATTTGACCCGTATATTAATATCGATCCGGGAACTATGAATCCCTATGAACATGGTGAGTGTTATGTTACCGATGACGGTGCAGAGACCGATCTTGATCTGGGGCATTATGAAAGATATCTGAACGTCCCTACGTCACAGGCAAATAATGTGACCACAGGCAGAGTGTATCAGTCGGTGATAGATAAGGAGCGTCGTGGTGATTATCTCGGGAAAACCGTTCAGGTGATTCCTCATATTACCGATGAAATAAAATATCGTGTGAAACTGTTGGGAAATACAGGAGACTATGATTTTGTAATTACTGAAATTGGTGGTACTGTGGGTGATATTGAATCATTACCCTATATTGAATCCGTACGTCAGCTCAAGTGGGAACTTGGCGACCAGTGTGTGGTAGTACATCTTACGCTTGTGCCTTATCTGGCAGCAGCACAGGAGCTAAAAACAAAACCTACTCAGCACTCAGTCAAGCTGTTGCTCGAGTCCGGAATCCAGCCTGATATCATCGTCTGCCGCACTGAGAAGCCTCTTAATGAATCAGTTAGGAACAAGATTGCACAATTCTGTAATGTGGAGCGTAACTCAGTAATCGAATCCATCGATGCGCCGTCAATCTATCAGGTGCCGCTGCTGATGCGTGAAGAGAAACTTGATATAGAAGTCCTGGCAAAAACACGTACTGCATACAATAAGGAGCCGGATCTTACCAAATGGGAAAGTTTTCTCTATAAACTCGAACATCCCAAATGCACTGTGAATATTGGCCTGGTAGGGAAATATACGGAACTTAAAGACGCCTATAAGTCTATCCTTGAATCTTTTATACATGCAGGAACTGAAAACCTTTGTAAAGTGAAGGTGCACAGAATCAGCTCTGAATGTATTTCTAAGGATAATGTGGAAGAGAAGCTGGGAGAGATGAGTGGTATTCTCGTTGCTCCCGGATTTGGTGACAGAGGTATTGAAGGAAAAATTACGGCCATAAAATATGCCCGTGAAAATAATGTACCATTCCTGGGAATTTGCCTTGGAATGCAGTGTGCCGTGATTGAATTTGGTCGTAATGTGCTGGGTTATACTCATGCACACAGCACGGAAATGGAACCCCGGACAAAATATCCTGTAATCGATATTATGGATGACCAGAAAGATATTGATGATATGGGTGGTACGATGCGCCTGGGAGCATATCCGTGTTCTATCAGGGAAGGCTCAAAAGCTTATGAGGTTTATGGAAAACTGAATATTAAAGAGCGTCACCGTCACAGGTTTGAATATAACAACAAATATAAAGACGAGTATGAAAAGGCAGGAATGATCGCCAGTGGTATCAATGAAGCCAACGACCTTGTAGAGATTATGGAAATTCCCACACATCCATGGTTTATTGGTGTTCAGTTTCATCCTGAATATGGAAGCACCGTGGCTGAACCACATCCGCTGTTTTCAGCCTTTGTAGGCGCGGCCAAAGAGTACCGCAGCGAACCTGTTTAATGAATGAAATACTTTAAAAATGGACAGAAATAATATTATTGGCCTGGTACTGATTTTCGGACTTATCAGTCTTTTTACCTGGTGGAACAAACCCTCGCAGGAGGAAAAACTTGCCATGGAGCACTACCGTGATTCCGTAGCTCAGGTGCAGGCCTATAACGACAGTGTTTTAATGGCCGGGAATATTCTCCGGCAACAAGCGCAACAACAACAGGAAGAGGTTGCTGACCAAACTACTGAAGTTGCTGATCAAGACGCAGTAGCGCAAATTAAAAAAGAACAATACGGTCTCTTTGCAGGTGCTTCAGAAGGTGAGGATATTTCTTATACTCTGGAGAATGATGTCATGATTCTGACTATCAGTGCTAAAGGAGGAAGGCCATTGTCTGTTGAGCTAAAGGATTACCAGACTTATGACTCATTGCCTCTAATCCTTTTCCAGGGTGCGCAGAATAACCTTGGTTTCTCTTTCTTCTCTCAAAACCGACTTATCAATACAAATGAGTTTTATTTTAATCCGGTTTGGAAAGACAGAGGCTTTGAATCTAACACAATGACAGTTTCCGGTGAAGATCAACAGACCTTTGCCATGAGACTCTACACTGATATGGAGGGTTCTGTAAATCCTGATCAGTACATTGAGTATAAATATACTATTACCGGTGATTCTTATGTAATTGATTTTGATATCTCATTTAAAGGGATGCAGGATGTGATTACTACCAGAGGTAATTTTGTAGATCTGGAATGGGATATAGATCTGCTGCAGCAGGAACAGCTTACAGAAAACCGGCTTAATGCCATCACTACCTATTTTAAAAATTACCAGGATGATGTTGAGCACCTAAAGGATAATGCTGATGATGAAGAGAGTATCCCAACCCGGTTGAAATGGGTTTCCTATAAACAGCAGTTTTTTAGCTCTACGCTTATCGCAGATAACTATTTTGAAAATGGTGACCTTAAGAATGTTACTGAGGCCGAAAAGCAAAACGAAAATCCACGGTATATCAAAACCATGACCTCTGTTATTGGATTACCATATGATCCGATGCAGGACAATACCGTTGGGATGAGTTTCTACTTTGGGCCGAATAAATACAACATCTTCAATAAGATGGATCTTGATCTGGAGCAGCAGATACAGCTTGGCTGGGGGTTTTTCCTGCTGAACTGGATCAACCGTTTTGCTATTATTCCTGTCTTTAACTTCCTTGAGGGCTTTGGCTGGAACTATGGTATTATCATTCTGGTGCTTACGATACTTTTGAAGCTTGTGCTTTTACCTATCGCAGCCAGAACATATACTTCCTCAGCCAAGATGCGTGTGCTAAAGCCTGAAGTGGATGAGATCAATGAGCGTTATCCCAAGAAAGAGGATGCGATGAAGAAACAGCAGGCAACCATGGAACTCTACCGGAAAGCCGGCGCCAGTCCGATGTCCGGTTGTTTGCCAATGCTGTTGCAGATGCCGATTCTTATTGCCATGTTCCGCTTCTTCCCCGGAGCCATTGAGCTGCGTCAGCAGTCGTTCCTGTGGGCACACGACCTTTCAACATATGACTCTATTTTAAGCCTTCCCTGGGATATACCTTTTTATGGTGATCACGTAAGTCTTTTTACACTGTTGATGACTGTATCTACAATTATCTATACCAAGATAAATAATGATATGACCGGCCAGAGTAACCAGATGCCCGGAATGAAGACCATGATGTATATGATGCCGATTATGTTCCTCGGGTTCTTCAACAATTATTCTGCAGGTTTGAGTTACTATTACTTCCTGGCCAACATCATCACCTTTACACAGATGTTTATCTTCCGTAAGCTTATTGATGAGGATAAAGTTCGTGCCAAGATACAGATGAAGAAGAAAAGCACCAAGCCCAAAAAGAAGTCAGGATTCCAGAAGCGTTTGGAAGAGATGGCAAAGCAGCAGGGCGTGCAGGTACCTAAGAAATAAGAGCGGAGCCGTTGCCTTCGACTCCGCTCAGGCACCTCGGTGGTGGGCGAGCGGAGCCGACGGTGGGCGAGCGGAGCCGACGGTGGGCGAGCGGAGCCGAGCCCACATCCCATGCACCCCGAGACGCGATGAATCGCCGTCTCTCCATGCAGAAAAACACTGCGGAACTCTGCAGAAACACTGCGGAACACTGCGTACCAAAAATTTATTACACAGAGTTTATTTTTATTTTCCTTGATTAAATCACATTTAAATCTTCAAGCAATCTCTTCTAATTATCAATTG
>PKSY01000028.1 GCA_002869405.1 Marinilabiliales bacterium | reverse complement strand
TTGTCGGAAAAAAGATCACCGACACGAAGTCCGCGGCGCGCTACACGATCAGTATATGTAGGGCCAATGCCTTTGAGTGTGCTGCCAATTTTGTCTTTACCCTTGAGAGATTCATAACATGCATCGAGAAGGCGGTGTGTGGGAAGAATGAGATGAGCCTTCAGTGCCACAAAAAGATTATTCTCAGGATGATATCCTGCGTTTTGCAGACCATTAATCTCCTTTTTAAGAATGAATGGATCTATTATTACGCCATTACCGATAATATTCTGAGTATCTGCATGAAAAATACCGCTGGGAATAAGGTGCAGCACATGCTTCTGACCATTAAATTCTAAAGTATGACCGGCATTTGCGCCACCCTGAAAGCGGGCTATAATATCATATTCGGGAGTTAGAACATCAACAACTTTCCCTTTACCTTCATCGCCCCATTGGAGGCCTAATAATACATCAATTTTCATGGAGGTAAAGTTACGATAATCGTTTAATCATCGCGCACTTTTGTTCCATAAAATGTAAGAGAATGATGACTGATTTTTACGCCGAGTTTTTCTTCCACAAATCGCTTTATCTCTTCTATCCGCGGATCTGAAAATTCGCTTATCTTTCCTGACTCCATGTCGATAAAATGATCATGCCGCTTAAATTCATAACTCTTTTCAAACTCAGCACAATTATTTCCAAACTGATGTTTTATCACCAGATTACAAGCCAGAAGCAGCTCGATGGTATTGTATAACGTGGCACGGCTGACACGATACTTATTCTGCTTCATCCTGATATAGAGTGATTCAATATCAAAATGACCATCAGTAGAATATATCTCTTTCAATATGGTAAATCGTTCCGGGGTTTTCCGGTGACCGTTCTGCTCCAGATAATCTGTAAATATCTTTTTTACCGTTGCCAAATCAGGTGTGACAGCTTCTTTCATTCCATGCTAATTTATACTTAGCAAATGTAATTATTATTTAGAATAAATAAAAATAATCAGATATTTTATTCAACGCTACGGTTAATCCGGTTCACATTACGTATCTGAGGGATAGACCGAAGGTGCTCCATTAATTCGTAAAGCCTCTCAGTATCATTAACATATAGAATAATTTCACCATCTGTTATGCCTTCATGACTTTTAACATTTATTGAGCGAATATTCACATCATGTTTCTCGGCAATAATATTTGTAATCTCATTCAGGAGCCCTTTTTTGTCCATTCCGTCGAAACGTATACCGGTTAGGAAACCAATTTCATCTCGGGAGCGCCACTTGGCCTTAATAATTTTATTGCCGTACCTCGACATCAGTTTTATCGCTTCCGGGCAATTGGTTCTGTGAATACGAATAACATCATTATCGGAGAGAAAACCTACCACATCATCACCGGGAATTGGATTACAGCAACGCGAGATGTTATATTTAATATCCTTGATATCATCCTCAAGAACCAGAGACTCCGGGCTTACCATTGTCTGTTCCTGAATCATCTGGCTTAGTGTTGCAGAATCATCCTTTGACCGCGACCACCACAAAAACCTTTTTCTCCTGGGCTTATTCTTTTTTTCATGAAGTTTGAAAGCCTCTTCAATTGCTTTGGCATCAATTTTTCCCCGGGCAACTTTATAATAGAGGTCTGCTACACTTGCAATATCAAACTCTTTAAGAATAAGGTCGATATTCTCTTTTCTATATTCAATCTTCAAGTCAATGAGTATCTCATTAAACTGTTGATTACCAATATCGTAATATTTTCTCTTTTCAGCTTTTATTGCTTCCTTAATTGCAGATTTTGCTCTGGCAGTATTTACTTTTTTAAGCCATTCATCGTTAGGCATCTGCTTTTTGGAAGTAATGATTTCCACCTGATCCCCTGAGGTAAGCACCTGATCTATAGCCGCAAGTTTATGATTAACCTTAGCCGCAATACAGCTGTTACCAAGCTGGCTGTGGATCGAATAAGCAAAATCAAGAACTGTAGAATTAGCAGGAAGTGTACGAAGGTCACCTTTGGGAGTAAACACAAATATTTCATCCGCAAAGAGGTTCATCTTGAAGTCATCCAGAAAATCCAGAGCATCAGACTCCGAGCCTTTTAAAAGATCCTGGATTCTCATCAGCCATTTATCCAATCCGCTGTCGGAATCCTTTTCACCCTTGTACTTCCAATGAGCTGCATATCCACGCTCTGCAATCTCATCCATGCGGGCAGTTCTTATCTGTACTTCCACCCACTGCCCTTCATGACTCATCAC
>PKSY01000327.1 GCA_002869405.1 Marinilabiliales bacterium | reverse complement strand
TAAAAGATTCCTCTGTCATCGGATTTCTCATTCCCCCGGCATGAATGATAATCGCGTCATATCCTGCACCATCACTCTCCATGTTGAAGTCTATTACAGCAGCATTTGGATCATATTCCAATGCTGTTGCTGTTCCTGCATCTCCAAAAAGGGGATAGGTACTTTTATCTGTATATGCCGTATTGCAGGTGGAGATATCTCCTACGAGAAGGAGCGCTTTTTTCACCATTCCGGTTTGAAGCATTGATGCTACCGTTGACATGCCGTAAACATATCCTGAGCAGCCCATCTTCACATCTGTTGCCATGCATGATTTTGGTAACCCCAGCCTCTCCTGTAAAATACCGGATGTATTGGGTATTATATAATCAGGAGACTGGGAAACGAAAACAAGCATCTCTATCTCTGCCCTGTCCCATTCAAGATCATTAATCAACTTTTCAGCTGCTTCATAACACAAATCAGAGGTAGTAACAGTATCATCTTTTCTAACCCTTCTTTTGTTTACACCAATGTTTTTTACCAACGATTCGCGCTCTTTTTCAGTGATAAGTTCATAGTCCATGTTCGAGACTTCATTGGCAGGAACACAAGCTGCCACGCCTCGCATAGCAACATTAGGGATAGAGAATATAGCCATATATTTTTTTTTGGATATTAAAGCAATGTACAAAAGTAACGAAATGCCTGTTAATTCCCAATAATCCTCTCCGGGTAAAGACGCACCGCCGTGCGTCTCTCATGAGATGCTTCAACGCACCGCCGTGCGTCTCCCTGGCCCGATGCCCTCGGCTGCGCTCGGGCATCTACTTGCCTTTTATGCCCGAGCGGAGTGGTGCCCGAGCGGAGTGGTGCCCGAGCGCAGCCGAGGGCAAAAAAAAACGCAGTCGGGAAGCCGGCTGCGTTTTATCATCGGATCATTAATCTTAACCCATGCGCTCATCAATGATTCTGAAGAGGTCATTCACGGTTTCCGATTGCTGAATATCTTCTGCGTTGATGGTTACATCATACTCTGTTTTAACCAGTGCAATAAGTCGGAGTGCATTGATGGAGTTCCAGTCAAAAACTTCTCTGAATTTCACATCTGCCTTGAGCTGACCCTGTTCAATCTCATCTTCAAACTCTTCCTCCACAATGGCAATTAAGTCGTCTATTTTCATGTCCGGTTTTTTTTGATTTTAGCAAAAGTACAATATTTTACGTTTTCTTATCTATTTTTCTAATTTTGGGGAAAGTTTGAAAGGAAGATGGGAAACAGGAAAAAGAAGATTCTCCTAATTAATCCAATTATTCAATACAGAAAAGGTTTTTCTGTAGGAAGAGGAACACAGGCACCACTTGGTTTGGGTATTATTGCGGCCCTTACTCCTTCTGATTTTGATGTTGAGATTCTTGATGAAGTACATGATACGTTTGAGTTAAAAGATGCCGATCTTGTAGGATTGACCTCTTTTACATTTAATGTGCCCAGGGCCTACGAAATAGCATCCATGTATCGTGCAAAAGGTATCCCTGTTGTACTGGGTGGTATCCATGCTTCAATGATGCCTGACGAGGCTTTGGAGTATGTTGATTCCGTTGTGATTGGTGAGGCTGAGTCTGTGTGGAATGTGTTGCTGTCGGATTTTCTTGCTAACTCTCTTAAAAAGAAGTACTTCGGAGAATATTTGGATATGGGTAATTCTCCTCAGCCACGATTGGATCTTTTTTCTGCAAAATATCAAAGTGCCACGGTTCAAACCACACGAGGTTGTCCCATGGATTGCGATTTCTGTTCGGTAACACTATTTAATGGTAGAAAATACAGGGAAAGACCTGTTGCTGAAGTATTGGATGAAATCCAAAAGAACGATAAGTATCCTCAACTGTTTTTTGTCGATGATAATATCGTTAACAATAGCAAGAATGCTCAGAAAAGGGCAATATCACTGTTTAAGGGAATGGTCGACAGGGGAATACAAAAGCCATGGTTTGGCCAGGCGTCACTGAATATTGTGGATAACGAAGAGGTGTTGAAATGGGCTAATAAGAGTGGGTGTTACATGATTCTTACCGGGTTTGAATCAGAAAAAGTTGACGGTCTTGAAACGATAAGTAAACGTCGAAACCTTAAGCGTGGAGTTGGTTTTTATGAACAGGTGATAAAAAAAATGCATAAGCATCATATTGCAACGCTGGGTGCATATATTTTTGGTCTGGACTCTGATACCGAGCAGGATATCATTGACCGGTATCAATACGTCAAAAACAGCCGTGTTGATGTAATGCAATTAAG
>PKSY01000335.1 GCA_002869405.1 Marinilabiliales bacterium | reverse complement strand
GATGCTACCGACAATATGGAGCTTACAATCTGGGATGCAGCCACTGTGGATGCCGGTTCAGACGGATTAATCTGTGAAGGCGCTACATATACGTTAGCCGATGCAACTGCCGATGGATATACCTCTCTTGTCTGGACCACCAGCGGAACAGGATCGTTCAATGATGCAGGAATGCTTCATGCGACTTACACTCCAAGTCCGAACGACATCCTTGATGGTTATGTTACGCTGACCCTAACAGGAAACAGCGCAGGAAACTGTCCTTCAGATATTGATGCCATGACGCTGAATATCAGTCGTCAGGCTATAGTTGATGCAGGTGAAGATGCTGAAATCTGCGAAAGCAACAGCTATACTTTTGCCGATGCAACAGCAAATCATGCAGTGACCCTGCTGTGGACCACAGACGGAACCGGAACATTTGACGATGCTACGATTCTGCATCCGGAATATACACCGGGAGCAGAAGAGACCGGCCTTGTGACGTTCACCTTAACAACAGTTTCGGCAACACCGTGTGCTACAGTCAGCGATGTGATGGTACTTGATATCACGCCAATGGTTGATGTGAGTGCAGGGGCTGATGCGACAATCTGTGAAGGAGTATCCTTTACCCTGACAGACGCCACCGCATCTGATTATGGCACAGTACAATGGAGTACCAGTGGTACCGGAACATTCGATAATATTAATCTTGTCAATGCTACCTATACCCCGAGTGAGAATGATGTGCTCGATGGATATGTAGAGTTAACGCTCTCTGCCTCAGGATTGGGAAGCTGTCCTGACATGAGTGATATGATGACTGTATTTATCAATGAAAGTGCATATGCATTTGCCGGAAATGACGATTATACATGTGGGTATTCTTCGTATGCTTTAGTGGCAGCTTCTGCTAATTCTTATGATTCACTTTTATGGACTACAAGCGGATTTGGTAGTTTCACCGATGCAAAAATTCTGAATCCTGTTTATACTCCTGATGCAGGCGATCCTGAGGTAGTAGAACTTAAACTTCTGGTATTTGGTATTACTGCCTGTGTAAATGCTTCTGATGTAATGCTTCTGACACGAGAAGAAGAACCGGAGGCCTACGCAGGTGAGGATACAGCTATTTGTGAAGGTGCAAGCTACATGATTGCTGATGCTACCGCTTCAGATTTCAGTGAAGTAATCTGGACAACTTCAGGATCAGGTTCATTTGATAATCCGAATGATGTTAATGCTACCTATACACCAAGTAATTCCGACATCCTAAATGGTTCTGTCGTTCTTACATTAACAGCTGTTAGTATTGATGCCTGTCCGGATGCAACAGACTCAATGACACTGTCTGTATCCGGTTCTGCACTGGCTAATGCTGGTTCCGATGACGCTGTTTGTCAGGGTGAGCCTTACACGCTTAGTTCAGCAACAGCACAAAACTATCAAAGTGTAATGTGGTCAACCTCAGGATTGGGTTCATTCAATGATCCGACTCTGATCAACCCGACTTATACTCCTGCTGCCGGCGAAACAGGGGTCATTACAATGACAATGACTCTCACCGGAATTCCACCTTGCGGTACGGATGATGATTCAATGATGTTGACAATTTCTCCAGAGGCTACTGCATATGCCGGTCCGGATGCACAAATGTGTATGTCGCAGACTTATACCGTAGATGATGCAAATGCACAGAATTATTCTTCGGTGCAATGGACAACAAATGGAGTAGGTGATCTGCTTAATGCAAATACATTAACTCCAACATATGTGGCCGCACCGGGTGAGTATGGCAGTGTTCAGCTTACACTGACTGCTGTAGGGCTTTCAGGATGTGCCAATGCAACTGATAATATGGTCATTCTGATACATCAGCCTCCGGTAGCAAATGCCGGTCCTGATGCACAAACCTGTGAAGAACAGCCTTACACTGTTGTTGGTGCATATGCTCAAAACTTCACATCTCTATATTGGGAAACTGACGGGAGTGGTGAACTTCTTAATGAAGAGACACTGGCTCCAACTTACATCCCTGCAGAGGGTGAGACAGGAAATATCACGTTAACGCTGTTTGTGGTTGGCACTCCATCTTGCGGAAATATAACCGATGAGGCAGTCCTGACAATAGTCTCTCCACCGGTAGTTGATGCTGGTGAAGATGATGAGACCTGCAGTAATATACCTGTTTAACTTAATCAGGCTTCCGCACAGAACTATTCTTCTGTTGTTTGGTCAACCAGTGGTAATGGTACTTTTGATAATCCGTATATTTTAAATCCTGTGTATACACCGGGATCAATAGATATTCAAAATGGATCTGTTACTTTGACAATCACAGCCAACGGACTTGCAAATTGCCCGGATGTTAGTGATGCAATGATTCTGACTGTATATCCTGTGGCTACCGCAAGTGCCGGAATAGATGCTGAAGTCTGTGAAGGTGAATCATTCACGGTGAATACGGCAATGGCTTCAAACTATATTGCCCTTCAGTGGACTACTTCCGGCAATGGAACTCTTATGGATGCAGAAACTCTTTTCCCGACATATATTCCTGCAGCCGGTGAGACAGGTGATGTAACTCTTACTCTGACAGCATATTCCAATGGTAATTGTCAGAATGCTTCTGATCAGATGACCCTGTCGATAACACCTGCTGCCGTAGCATTTGCAGGAAATGATGCAGAGATCTGTGAAGGTGAAAGCTATATTATTACAGATGCTTCTGCCCTGAACTATACACAGTTTAGCTGGAGTACCAATGGTGATGGAGTATTGCTTGATGATAATACTCTGACGCCGGAATATGTCCCGGCACAGGATGAAACAGGTGTGGTAACTATTACACTTACACTCGAAGGATTAGGTTCCTGTGATAATGTTAGTGATAATATGAAGCTCACTATTAATGCTGCTCCTGAGCTTTATGCCGGTATTGATGCTATAACCTGTGGTACTACTCCGGTAACCATCGAAGATGCCTATGCTGAGAATTATTCTTCATTTATCTGGTCGACTGACGGATTGGGTACACTGGAGAATACCGGAACATTTGAGCCGGTTTATACTCCGGCAGATGGTGAATCAGGTTTTGTTACTCTGACACTTACAGTTACAGGTAATGGAGCCTGCTCAGCTGGCGAATATACCGATGATGTATTTATTACAATTCGCGAGGAGGTAACTGTTAATGCAGGCGATGATATGATGTCCTGTGAATTTGATCCTGTGCAGCTTGATGCCGGTATTGATAATGCCGCCTCAATTTTCTGGGAGTCTTCAGGTGATGGTTCATTCGATGATAACACGATTGAAGATCCGGTTTATACTCCGGGAAGTGCAGATATTAACAATGGTCAGGTAATACTTGCTGTTACCGGTGAAGCGTATGCTCCGTGTGAGGATGTATCGGATGTGGTAATTATCACATTTGACAGAACCCCGCTGGTGAATGCAGGTGATGACGACCTGATTTGTGAAGGTGATTCCTACACAATGGATGCACAGGCTGAATTCTATACTTCATTACTCTGGACAACCAGTGGTGATGGTACCTTCGATAATCCTTCTGTTCCGGATGCAGTATATACACCGGGTACTCAGGATATTGAACTTGGCAGTGTAGAACTTTCATTGACAGGCGAGTCTGCCGGTAGCTGTTCCAACAGTACTGATATAATGACACTGACAATCGTTAATTCTTCCATAGCATTTGCAGGGGAGGATGCAATAGTCTGTGAAACGGATAACTATTTTATTGCTGATGCATATGCTGAGCAATATCTTTCAGTTACCTGGAGTACCTCAGGAACAGGATCATTTGATAATCCATCTGCAGTAAATCCTGTTTATGAACCAAGCGAAACAGATCTGATAAATGGTGCTGTAGTCCTTACCATTGAAGTGATTCCGGAGGGTAATTGTGATCCGGCTACTGATAACATGCATCTGACTTTCCAGTCTGTGCCGCAGGTGTTTGCCGGTATAGATCCCGAAATCTGCTCTTCTGAAATCTACACCATTGTGGGTGCCGGAGCAGCAGAATATAATTCACTTATATGGACCAGTACAGGTGATGGATATTTCGATAATCCTGAAATCCTGAATCCTGAGTATGTTCCCGGAACCGGAGATATTCAGGCAGGAATTGTTGAGCTTGTCCTTACAGCCGAAGGTCTCAATGGATGCGGCAGTGTATCAGACACAGCAGTTTTAATTATTCATCAGTCTCCTGTGATTGATGCCGGTACTGAGATTATTATTGATCAGTTTACATCAACAGATCTGCTGGTTACTGCCTCTGGAGGCTCAGGTACATATTCTTACTTCTGGTATCCTGAAGAATATGTGGATATTCCTGAAATCAGTAATCCTTCAACAATAATTCTTGAAGAAGATATATTGCTTTATGTAAGGGTTACCGATAATATTACCGGTTGTCAGGCTCTTGATAGTATACAGATTCTTATTGATCCATTATCTACGGAAGTAGTAAATGCAATTGATGATTATGATACTACGATTGTAAATAACTCTGTTACCATTGAGATTCTTGAGAACGACTTTAATCCGATGGGAGATATTCTCAATGCTGAGATTCTCTGTTATCCTTCATTTGGTGAGGTAGAACTTAATTTCGATCAGACTATTACCTATACACCGGATGAAGCCTACACCGGAAATGACACTTTATGTTATGTGATTTGCGAAGCACAAAGGCCGGATGTATGCGATACCGCATGGGTATATATCTATGTAAGACCCGGAAACCTGGAAGATGACCTTAATCTATATAATGGCTTCACTCCAAATACTGATGGTTATAATGATTTCTTCTACATTCAGGGAATCGAAAGTTATCCTGACAACCTGCTGATTTTGTTTAACAGATGGGGTGATGAAGTAAATCGTTTTGAGAACTATAACAACAGTTCTGTCCGCTGGGAAGGCGACAATAAAAATGGAGAGCCATTACCTGATGGAACATACTTCTATATCCTTGAAATAAACGGATATGATCCTATTCAGGGTTGGGTATTTAAGCAAAGCAGTCATTAACGATAATAAATAAAAACTATTGATATGAAAAGATTGATATTTATCCTGATAATGTTGTGCGGAGGCATGCTTTACGCACAGCAGGATGCATTGTACAGTCAGTATATGTTCAATCAGCTTGTCCTGAACCCCGCGTATACCGGGGCTCGGGATGCATTTACGGTTACCTTGGTGCACAGGCATCAATGGGCCGGAATGGATGGAGCTCCACGAACATATTCCTTAAGTGTACACTCTCCTCTGGGAGATGAAAGAGCTGCCGTTGGTGGTTACCTTTACAGCGACCAGATCGGGCCAATGCAGGACCTGGGGGGATACGGCTCTTTTGCATACCGTATTATGCTCGACAACTCAAAGCTGTCATTCGGAATTCAGGCCGGAATCCGAAGGTATGATATTAACTGGGGTTTGGTGAATTTTAACCAGTCCGGTGATATCATTCTTAACGGCCAGGTAAAAAATTCTGTAATCCCCGATGCAAACTTTGGAGTGTACTGGTACTCGGACTGGTTCTATCTCGGACTATCTTCAAAGCATCTTTTGCAAAATAAGTATGCTGAAGTAGTACTTGATGAGAAAACTGTATATTCAACACTGTTGCGACACTTCTATGCTATGGGTGGTATTGCAGTGCCCGTTAGCGACAATATCGTCCTGAAGCCTTCAGCTCTTGTGAAGTATACTCAAAATGCTCCTGTCCAGCTTGACGTAAATTTAAGTGCACTCTTCAATGACTTCTTCTGGATTGGTGCTTCATACAGAACAAAGCAGGCCTTTGTTGCTATTCTGGAATTTAATATTACAGATCAAATCAGGATAGGATATTCCTATGATTTGATGTTTAATGAGTTAAGAGTCTATAACAAAGGATCACACGAAATTATGTTGGGCTTTGATATAGGCAGAAGCGATTCAAGAATGTTGTCGCCACGATTCTTCTAATGTAAAATGTAAACAGTATGAAACGAAGATTATTTCTGGTCATCATTATGGTGGCACTGGTTATGCAGGGCATAGGCCAGATCAGCAAAGCCAACAAACACTTTTTATTGTATGAGTTCTCTCTTGCTATCCCAATATACGAGAAGATTATTGAAAAAGAGAAACCGGGATATCAGGAGGCCGTTCCTAAACTGGCTGATTGTTACCGGCTGACCAATGATTTCGACCAGGCTGAATTATGGTATTCGAGAGCTGTAAAACTTGATGATGTAGATCCGGTTACCTATTTTTACTATGGTCAGGTGCTGAGAACAAATGAAAAATATGATCTGGCAGCAAGTCAGTTTTATAAATACAGTAACCTGAACCCCGGCGATCCCAGAGGTAAAGTTTATGCTGAGTATTGTGAAAATATCGATCAACTGGCAATTTCTGATGAAACTTTTTCCATAAAAAATATGGCAAAGATAAATTCGGAATTCACTGAGTTCTCTCCCATATATTATGATAAGGGAATCGTTTTCTCAAGTAACAAAATTATTGATGAAGGCGGAAAGCGTGACAGCTGGGCAGGAGCCGCATATATTCACTTTTTTTACAGCGCATTCTTATCGAAGAATTATAGGGAATTCCCCGGTTTCAGAGACCCTGAATATGTATTTCCACAACTCGATAAAGGATATCATGAGGCTACCTGTACTTTTGATGATGATTTTTCTGTAATGTATTTTACCAGAACGTCCAGAGAGAGAGTGAAGAAGGATGATAGTAATATCCGCACCAATATTCTGAAGATCTTTTACTGTAACCGCGTGGATGGAGAGTGGTCTTCTCCCGAACCGTTTTATCTGAATAATGATGAGTATTCTGTTAGTCACCCATCATTGAATAGTGATGGTACCAGGCTCTACTTCTCTTCGGATATGCCGGGAGGATTTGGTGAAACAGACCTGTATGTTTGTAAGAAAGAAGACGACGGCTCATGGAGTGCTCCCATTAATCTTGGCCCTGGAGTAAACACCTTCGGTAAGGAGCAATTTCCTGTGATTCACAATGATACTGTTCTGTATTTTGCTTCCGACGGTCACTTTGGCTATGGCGGATTTGACATTGTGGAGGTTAAGAGAGTTTCTGATGCTAAATGGATTAATGCCAGAGCTTTACCGGCTCCTCTTAACTCTTCTTATGATGACTTTGGCCTTATTTACGACGAGAGTAATGAAAAGGGACTTTTTTCTTCCAACCGTAAAGGAGGTCGTGGTAGTGACGATATTTATGCATTTACCGTTCAGCGTGTGGATCCTGAGCCCGAAGAGATTGTTGTTGTGCAGGAACCCGAACCGGAGCCCGAACCGGAGCCGGAACCAGAACCGGAACCGATTTCAATTGATATTGCTTTGAAAGTAAAAGAAAAGGAGTCCCTGGAGCCTATTCCTCAGGCTACGCTGTTTCTTATTAATGAGAATACAGAAACTGTGACTATCCTGGAAACAAATCCTTTTGGAATCTCAGTTTCCAAAGTTGACCCTTCAACATCGTACCGGGTTAAGGCAATGAAAGATGGATATCTGGTGGATTGCATGTCGTTTGAGGTTGGCCCTGAAAAGGCTCCTCAGGTAAGAGACCTGCTGTTGCCATCGTTTACTCTCAATGAAGTATTTGAGGTAAAGAATATCTATTATGATTTTGATAAAGCCTTTATCCGTCAGGATGCAGAAGCTGAACTTATTGAGGTTGTTAACCTTCTGAAAGATAACCCTATCACCATTGAACTGGGCTCTCACACTGATTCCAGAGGTAATGATGCGTATAATGAAGCCTTGTCGCAGCGCCGGGCAGACTCTGCTGTGGCCTGGATTGTTAAAAGAGGCATTTCTCCTGATCGTATTACGGCAAGGGGATATGGCGAGTATCAGCTTACCAACAGGTGTTCAAATGGTGTTAACTGCAGCGATGAAGAGCATCAGGCAAACCGCAGAACAGAGATTAAGATTACAGGAGTTGTAAAACAGAAAATCGGTCAGTATGATTCTCTTAAAGGGTTTAAAGAGGGGCAAACCTATCCTTTATCATACTTCCCTGATGAGTTTTTCGACCATTGCAATTAGAATTACAATCATTCTTTTCATATCACCTCTCCCTTTCGGAGAGGTTTTTTTTTGTTTTTTTTCAACCATCATAATTTCACTCCACAGATATTTTTACTTTAGCAGGATAATTTAAAGACCCATTCCATGAAAAGAATATTAGTACTTGGTGCAGGCTTATCTGCCTCAACCATGATAAA
The DNA here is from genome assembly GCA_002869405.1 of Marinilabiliales bacterium. Taxonomy (GTDB): domain Bacteria; phylum Bacteroidota; class Bacteroidia; order Bacteroidales; family BM520; genus BM520. The sequence goes on along the minus strand of PKSY01000335.1, from coordinate 5,817 downwards.
GTATTTCCTTGATCATTCTGAAGAAAATGACTGGTTTGTTGAAGTTGGGGATATCAATGAGAATATTGCCAAAGGCAAAACCTCCGGTCACCCCCGAAGCAGCACTTTTGCTTTCGATATCAATAATAAGGAAGCATTAACCGGGAAAGTTAATGTTGCTGATGTCGTAATTAGCTTCCTTCCTGCCCGTTTCCATCCTGTTGTGGCTGAGATGTGTGTTGAGCAAAAGACGCATATGGTCACAGCCTCTTATGTCTCCAAAGAGATGAAAGCGCTTGATCAGGCTGCCAAAGATGCCGGAATTGCAATGCTCAATGAGTTGGGTGTGGACCCGGGAATTGACCATATGTCGGCCATGCGTGTGGTCGATAACATTCGTGAAAATGGTGGTGTGCTGGAGGGCTTCTACTCCTCAACCGGCGGCCTGGTAGCTCCGGAATCGGATACTAATCCCTGGAATTACAAGTTTACATGGAATCCCAGAAATGTGGTACTGGCAGGGCAGGGGATTGCAACATTTATACGAAACGGCAAGTATAAGTATATTCCCTATACAAAGCTTTTTGACAGACTGATGTATACTTCTGTCCCGGGTGTTGGTGATTTTGAAATCTATCCTAACCGCGACTCATTGAAGTATCGTGAGACCTATGATTTGAAAGATATTCCTACTATGTACCGTGGTACCATGCGTCGCCCGGGATTTTGTGAAGCATGGAATGTGTTTGTACAGCTCGGTATGACAGATGATACTGTGAATGTAGAAAATGCTGACAAAATGACGTGGCGGGAGTTTACAAATATGTTCCTGCGTTATGACCCTGTTGCACCCGTTGAAGAGAAGCTTGTCAATTACCTAGGTCTTGATCCTGATGGTGAGGTGATGAAAAAACTGACCTGGCTGGGAATATTCGAAGAAAAACCGCTAGGATGTGATTGTGCTACTCCGGCGCAGATTCTTCAAAAACTTCTGGAAGAAAAATGGGAGTTTGAAGCTCAGGATAAAGATATGATTGTAATGCAACACCGCTTTATTTATTCGCTGGAAGGGAAAAAGAAAGAAATTACTTCCTCTATGGTTGTGATTGGTAATGATCATACTCACACAGCAATGTCAATTACAGTAGGAACACCTGTTGCAATAGCCACAAAACTGCTGCTCAATGGTACTATCAATGTCACCGGTGTACATGTACCCGTGAATAAAGAAATCTATGAACCTATCCTTAATGAACTGGAACCCCTGGGAATCAAATTCACAGAAGAAGAAAAGGATTTTATTGAATAGGAACAATATTTGATTGAAAGGTCCGTCAATTAGATTTTCGGACCTTTTTTATTCAACATCATAATTATGGGAAAATACGGAAAATGGATCGGCGGAGGCCTGGGTTGGGTTTTGGGTGGTCCAATTGGTGGAATACTTGGCTTTGCATTCGGATCGATGGTCGATGGAATGCAAAGTGGAACATATGCCGCAGGTCAGGGTACACAGCAAGGATATCGTCCTGGTAGAAGAACGACCGGAGGTGATTTTGCTGTTAGCCTCGTTGTACTCTCTGCAGCTATTATGAAAGCTGACGGACGGGTTGTAAAAGCAGAACTCGATTATGTGAAATCATTCTTTCTCCGTCAGTTCGGTCATGAAAAAACAGAGCAATACATTCTCTTGCTCCGTGATGCGCTAAAGCAGGATATTAATATGTTTGAGGTGTGTTCTCAGATTCGGAATAATATGGATTACTCCGGAAGACTGCAGCTTATACATTACCTCTTCGGAATTGCAATGGCTGATGGCATCGGTCATCAAAAAGAGATTGATGCTATCGAAGTTGCCGCTCAGTATCTCGGTGTTTCATCTGCCGAGTTCCGTTCCGTAAAAGCAATGTTCGTAAAGGATACAAACGCGTCCTATCAAATTCTGGAAGTCGAGCCTACAGCATCAGATGAGGAGATAAAAAAAGCTTACAGAAAAATGGCCGTAAAATATCATCCCGATAAGGTAAGCCACCTTGGTGAAGATGTTCAAAAGGCAGCAAAGGAAAAGTTTCAGAAACTTAACGAAGCTTACGAACAGATAAAAAAACAACGTGGAATAATCTAAAAAATCCCCTTACTTCCTGAATAAAGAGCGAACCTTTACATAATCAATGTAATAGAGCACTTTCACAGAAAGGGAGTTGGTAGCCTCAGCCTCCAGTGTGTTTTTCAGATTACTGAAATAGGATGTTGTATCTCCGTTGCCATTACTGTATACCGCATTTTTCCAAACTATGGAGAGTGAACTTGCAGGCGCAAAATACCAGTTGTAGCTTAAATCTATGGTAAATGCGTTAAAGGAAAAATCGTGATCCCCGGTGTATTCCGAAGGAGAAAGGGTTCCGTCTTTTATCTCAAGGTTGTAAAACGAGTCATATAATCCGTATATCAGGTAATGACGCGCTTTTAGTTTTAATCCGGAATTTGCATTAAAGATATATTTAAAGGAAACCTCAGTTTCATAGGTGGTAAGATCTCTCGACCCGAAAAAGACTTCACTACCGGAATTTGCAACATAACCCATCTGATTGTTTTCCTGCCTTGCAGTTATTTCTGTGGTCAGGAATGCTTTGTCTGAAATCCTGTATCGGGGTTCAAGTGATACCTTATACATATTGTTATCGCGGGATGGCATGTCGAAGTATGTAAGCCTGACATCGACCACAAAGGGTTTGCGGTAATCAGGTGACAACCAGAAACTGCTTTCATGTGCGAATGGACTGTGGAAAAAGAATCCTTCAGTTCTGGGTTCATAGAAATCATTATTCCCGACAGGGAGAAATACTATCATAGCGCCGGCTGAGAGGTGGTTTTTAAAGGTTGAATGATACATGAGTTTAACATCCCACCACTGGAACTTCTTATCATTTTGCCGGTGCACATAGGTGCTTGCCAACATGGCCCGGGAATTTAAAATTATGCCTTTGGGGTTCAGTACCAGATGATACAATGATGCGTAATACCCGTTCTCATTATTGTTGTTCAGAATACCCATATCATTGGGATCATACTTGTCATCCTGTGACCATGTACCGGCATCATACCTGAATGTACCACTCCTTTTTGATGTTTCCAGATAATATGAAATCCCCGACTCATTCTCTTTTTCAGGGTTTATCTTGTTGCTGACTTTAAAATTTCCAAGAAAAGAATAACTGTTGGAAGCATTTTTAAATTCCCAGTCTGCGCCGGTAAGGTTAGCCATTTGTTCATTCCTGCCCTTGAAAACATTGGTGTTAAAGATTCCGACTCTGCTGTTAGCCAGTATATTCTGGTCGGCAACAATCATGTTATAGTTTGTAAAAGGCTGGGTAGTGACCGTTCTGGTATTTCCTAAGGAATCTTCAATGGTGGCTTCTGTGCGAGCTGTCATAGCGTTAAAAACTCCAAGGCCTGTCCCTTTGGAAGTTCGTCCTGAGATTTTTGTAGCATTTATTACAGGAGCTTCCGATGGGTTTGCAATCACGCGCTCTCCCTGACCCAGGTGATCTTCAACATGATAGAACCCTCCGGGAGTGGTTCCGATTCGACGGGTGTAGAATACATCACCTTTATCAAAAAGCTCTGTTCCTTCTGTAAAAAACTGACGCTTTTCATCATACTGGACCTCGAATGGTGTGAGGTTGTATATCTCATCATCAGATTCCACCTGACCAAAGTCCGGAATCAATGTCATGTCAAGCGTAAAACTTTCATTGATGCCATACTTCAAATCAGCACCATAATTTAGATATGTGCTTATGTCTGTACCGGGTTGTTTCTCAAGATATCCACTCACATATGGTGATAACGATAGGCGCAATGGCGGGCTAATATTTTTTATTCCTGTCAGTACTCCTGACTGAACAATATCTCCCTCAATGTTATTATCAATAAAATTCCATGTGCTTAATTCCCGATGCCTTCTGATTGATCGCCAGAAGTTGATATCCCAGGTTTGGGCATCTTTCCTGGGAAAGCGCAGCATCGAATAGGGAATAAAGATTTCCGCAAACCAGCCTTGTTCAGTAATAGAAGTGGCACTCTCCCAGGCGGCATTCCAGTTTTCATCATCTCCATTGTTTGTCCCTTTTGCATCATACTGCACATTGTTGGCATAAACAAGGAATATCCACTTATTGAGACCGTCCTGATAGGGGCTGACTGATATGCCAAAAAAATCGGCGTTCAGATTGTCGTCATCTCTTGATCCCAGCTGTGTCAGGATGCTATCAGGTTCATTATCATATAATTTGGCTCCAATATAAATTCCCTGGTCATTGTATAGAATGAATACCTCTGTTTCCTGACTTGGTGTTTTTCCGTTATAGGGCTCAAACTGAAGAAAATCGGTTGCGGGAATTGCTCTGTTCCAGCTATCTTCTTCCAGGTTTCCATCTATAAAAACAGGCTCATTTGTTAAAAAAGCTTCTGCGCTCTTTTTTGTCTGAGCAAATAATACTGCCGGAAACAGCAATAAAAATAAAATAATGGGTGTTGATAGTGATTCGATTCGCATTCCTCAAAATTTCTTTAATCGTGAAAAAACCAGCTTACGCCATATTTTAAATAGCGGTCTTTCATCGGGTAATGTGGAGTCAGATAATAATCATAACCCAATAGCCCGCTATTGACATGGGTAAACATCACGAAAATCCTTGCGCGTTTTACCTGTAGTTTTATATATGCATCTACAAAAGGATAATTACCGGTTTTTTTGGTGTCCTGAAGGTAAAATTGCTTCAACGCCGGAGCATATGCATCACCATAAAACCCTGAAGTATATAAGACATCAAAACCAATCCTTGTGTAAAGTGCATTATCAAACATAGGCTGGTAAAACTGAAAGCTCAGTTTCCCCATGAATTCCGGCAGACGAATTATATCACGATTTGAAACATATTGGTATACAGCTTTTGCTGAAAAATCAATTTTCCATAAAGAGAAATCCTGTGTAATCCATGCCCTGAGCAGATGAATTGAACTGGCTTCCTGTGCCGGCATGATGCTCTGATCCAGATAAGTATGGTTATAAACCGTATTATATCTGATTCCTCCCTGAGTGTTTTTATCATTGAGATAATTAATTCCCATTTCAAAGTTTCGGATATCCTTGAATCCTAAAAGGTTCCACTTATAATGTGATGAGTACCTGTTAAGTAGCGCAAAGCCGGGATCAGAATTATACGCTTTTACAGATGCATTAAGATTACCAAAGGAGAATTTTCTTTTTGCTGTTCCCTGTAATAGAAAGTTCTCGGCGGCATTTGTGCCGGCAGTTAATGCCACTTTTGCCCAAACTGAGGTAACGGAATCGGGATTTAGAGATATCTCACCGTATGTGGTAAGCCAGTTAAGCTGATAGCTGACAGTATCATGGTGATGTACAGCCATGTTCTGTACGATAACTCCTCCCTTGATATTCAGTAACCTCTCTTTTCCGGCTTTACTGCTTGTCCAGTATAAATCGTTCATGATGCGTGTTACAGAAGTACTGTCGAATGTGTTCGTAGAGTCAGGACTAAAAAATGCCGGATAACGCAGTGTGTCCGGGTCTTCATCCCAATACTGATATTTGCTTCTGTTGTAGTATGTATCCATACCAAATTTCCCGAGGGAAACATTGTAGTTCTCCGGGCTTAGCAGGTAGAAATACTGAGAAGCATAAACCCACACATCCCTGATTTCTGTGGTGGCATCACTTCTGTTAACGAGAATCAGTTTCCTGTTTGGCTCCAGATTTTGCTCAAAAACGGAATCGTATTGTATGCCCCCATTATCATGCCATGTGGTATTGTT
>PKSY01000035.1 GCA_002869405.1 Marinilabiliales bacterium | reverse complement strand
TTACCTTTGGGAATACCGTATTAACCAAAGAATATATTATAAAATGCTTAGCACATATATGAACTCAGTAAAAACATAAGAAACAGCATACAAATCGTTAAAATCCCGCCTATGAAAAAGATTCTGCTAACCACCGTAATTATTATTGCAGGCATTTCTGCAGTAGCACAGATTCCTGCACCGCCAACAGGGCTTACATTAACAGCACAATCTGCAACATCTATGAAAGCAACATGGAATGCCAGTGCCGGGGCAACATATTACTATGTGATGCTTACAGACAATGCTACCTGCCCAAATTTTGATAATAAGCCGGCTCAATGTGTAAACTACTTTGATGCTCCAACCTCATATCCAGGAGGTTTAGAGTATACGTTTACTGGGTTGACTCCAAACACAGATTACTGGCTTCTTGTTGCGGCGGTTAACTCAAGCTGGCAATATAACGGAGTGACAAAAATAGCAACCCCGACACCAACCGATCCGGCCACAGCGCCTGCTGTTACTACCGCTGCCGCAATATATTTAGGTGGTACATCAGCAACGCTGGGAGGAACTGTAACAGATGATGGAGGCGACCTGGTCACCAGAGGTGTTGTATATTCAACCACAGATGCAACTCCGACAATCGCTGAAGGGGCAACTCAAAACACCAACGGAACAGGAACCGGATCATTCTCTGAAACCATCTCAAGCTTTTCTATGGGACAAACATACTATGTTCAGGCCTATGCGATAAACTCCCATTCTACCGTTTATGGCGGTGTTGTTCAGTTTTCCACCAACACTCCTCCTGTTGCAAACAGCGACTCATATACACGATTTTATACAAACACAGGTGTGGATTTTACCGTGCCGGCAAATGGTGTTCTCGGTAATGATACCGATGCAGATACAGATCCTTTGACAGTTGGAACCCCCAGACCTGCATCAGGAGTATCAAGCGGAACGCTGACTCTAAATTCAGATGGTTCGTTTACCTACAGATCCAATAATGGGTTAAAGGATGTCACCGATTCATTCACCTATTATGCAAACGACGGAACTACAAATTCAACTTCAGCTGCCTCCGTTACCCTGAATATAGTTACACCAAGGTTTACCGGAGCAGGAGCAAACGACAACTTCTCGAATCCGGCCAATTGGAACACCGGATATGTGCCCAACGAGCAAGGCCTTGATATCATCATCGCCAACGGACAGAATATTGACTTTGATGTGGATTACACCTGTAACAACCTGAAATTCGAATCCGGGGCATCCTTCAACTGTGTTTCAGGGCATATACTGACAATTACCGGAAATGTACTTGACAGGAATAATGTACCATCAATTGTGGTATCTTCATCAATTAAGGTTTCAACGAGTCTGTCGATTGATAATTAGATTGATTTCAACAATAAAATTATAATTTATATGCAATATATGCAGGGCGAGATGAAGAGTTTCTCTTTGCTTCAGGCCGATAATTACAATTCATATATATTTATACAATACAATTGTGTACTTTTGTAATAAGTATAACAGCACATTGCATAATCAAGTTATTAATTACCATCTCCTTAACTACAAAATCATGAAACTGATATCACTATTTATCCTGTTTCTTCTTTTGAGTATATCCACTTTTGCACAGTGCGATGGATCATGTTTACCCGACGGAATCGTGTTTACTAACCAATACGAAGTGGATAATTTTCCGGCAAATTATCCAAACTGTACCGAAATTGAAGGAACCCTTGCATTATACAGTAGTCTGGTAACAAATCTTGACAGTCTCAATGTACTAACATCAGTCGGAGCGCTACAGATATATGATAATTACTCTCTCACAGACTTATCAGGTCTTAATAACCTCGAACATGTTCAAATCTTGGCCATTATCGATAATCCTGCACTCACCAGCCTTGAAGGATTGGAGAACCTCAAGACTATAAGTGGAAATTGTTTTATACAAGGCAACCCAGTACTTAATAGCCTTTCCGGGTTGGAAAATCTCACTTCCATTGGAGGCATGGTTTGGATAAATAATAACGATTTTCTTTCCGACTTTGAAGGGTTAAACAGCTTGCAAAGCATTGGAGATGATTTTCTTTTATGGGAAAATCATTCGCTAACATCATTAAATGGCCTGAGTGCGCTCGATTCTATTTACGGGAATTTCACATTTACCAATCAGATCTCACAACTAAATTTTACCGGTCTTAATAGTTTGTCGTATATCGGCGGGGAGCTCTACCTTGGGCATCTTCCATCTTTAATTAACTGCGAAGGCCTGGAAAGCCTAAAATACATAGGTAGCGACCTAACACTTGAATTCGACAAATCATTGACGACACTTATAGGAATGGAGAACCTTCAGCATATTGGTGGCACCTTAGTAATTAAGAACGACTCCACACTCACAGATTTTACAGGATTATCAGCATTGGAGAACATCGAAGGAGGTATATCCTTATATAATAATTATTCATTGGAAGGCTTTGCCGGCTTAGAAAATCTTACAACCACCGATAGTACCATCCAAGTAAACGCAAATCCGGCACTTCTCAATTTCAATGGGCTTGAAGGATTAACTTCCATCAATGGAAATTTAATTATTCAAAACAATCAAAATCTCACAAGTCTGACAGGGCTAAATAACTTAACAACGCTCAGTTTTTCTACACCCGGGGTTCTTGCAATTCACGATAATGCTTCACTTACCAGCTTAACGGGACTCAACAATATTAACCCGGAGTCCATCAACACCATGAGTATTGTCAATAACAGCGTTTTAAGTACATGTGAAGTGGAAAGCATCTGTGGATATTTGGCAAACGACGAAGGCAGTTTTCAGGCATATGATAATGCGACAGGATGCAACAGTCGCGAGGAAGTAGTTACTGCATGCACTGTATCGCTAGACCAGATTCAACAAAACAGTGATTATTCCATATTCCCAAACCCGGCTTCATGGCAGATAACTATAAAACCACCCTGTGAACCTACAGATAAATGCTACGCCACATTATGCAACATTAATGGCGATGAGCTTCTCAGACAACCGGTTTCGCAGCAGCAAACAACGATCAGTATAAAGCATTTATCAAAAGGAATATACATCCTCACCCTTACCAAAGACAATGCAATACATCAAGAGAAAATCGTTAAGTTATAGTTCTGTCCAGCCAAAAATATTCCGGTCATTCTGCTCTTAAAGTCTAACGCGTCATACACTCCAAACCATTATTTTATACATTTGACTTGTAATACATAATAACAGAGAACCAAAACAATTTGCCTCCCCCATATACACATCAAAACAGTTTTTCCTATTTTTGATTTTTAATTATCAGAAAAGGAAAACCATCTTATCAAATACAATGAACAGAATCATCTACATCCTGTCAGTCCTGCTATTTTCATCAGTAACAGCCTTCGCACAAACCGTAAATATCGAATCCAAAAGAATGCAATCCGATTCCATTCGATTTGTCTTTCGGGGTGACTTTGGAGGGAAATACAACGATAACAACGGAAAGTATATTCTTCAAATTAAAAGCAGTATTGCTACACAAGTCAAATCGAAAGACCTAAACACAATTTATTTTCTGGTTGCGAACCAGGACCGTATAAAAACCATGGATGATGATTTTAATAACAGCTGGTTTCTGCACCTGAGAGCCAATCATGAAATCACTAACCTCTTTCGTCTGGAAGCATTTGTGCAGAATCAAAATAACAAGCTGCTGGATATGAAAAACAGGTTTCTTGTGGGTGCAGGTGTGAGACTGAAACTGGTATCAACGGATTTTATGCGGTTGTATATGGGAAATTCGTACATGTATGAAATTGAGCAGAGCAACAGCGTTGAGAAAATCTTTTATAATCACAGGAACAGCACCTACCTGTCGTTCTCAGTGAGTCTTTTTAACAACACAGTTGAGGCGATCTCGACAACTTATTTCCAACCGCTCTATACGGACTTCAGCAACTACAACTTACTTGAACAGCTAAAACTTGACCTGTCCATTTCAAAAACGGTTAGCCTGTTCTCTCTTTTCGACTATTCCTACAGCTACTTCACACCGACTCAAAGAAGACAGTATTATGCGCTGATGAATATTGGAGTTGGGTTGAAGTTGTAATCTTCATATATCCCGAGCCGTGATAAATCGCGGCTCTACAGCCTGTTATTACAAACAATCCAGGAGAGACACGATTCATCGTGTCTAAAACAATAATAATGAAAAAGGCAACCATTCTCATGATTGCCTTTAGGTGGTGGAGCATAACGGAATCGAACCGTTGACCTCTTGACTGCCAGTCAAACGCTCTAGCCAACTGAGCTAATGCCCCATCGCTTTTGCGAATGGCAAATATACAACTTTTATTTATTTTTACACAAATTTTAAATTCTGCCAATGCGCTTGTTTATTGCCATACCTCTGCCGCTTTTCAGCCTTTCATCAAAGCTGCCACTTCACTTTCAGCAACAGCTAAAGAAAGATCATATCTCGTGGACTAAACCGGAAAACTTCCACCTAACACTTCTCTTTCTTGGGGAAACCAACGAAAAACTTATCCCCGAAATAATGGAACGACTTGAAGAAATCACCTATAACTTTGACCCATTTAATCTGACAATTGAAAAAACAGGTCTGTTTGGCAGCGCTTATGACCCTAAAGTGATTTGGGCCGGGGCAGAACCTTCAGGTATGCTGCAAGATTTACACTTCCAAATTGCAAATACAATGGAGGCGGTCGGATACAAAGCTGACAGGCAAAACTTTGTTCCTCACCTTACAATTGGAAGAATAAAACGACTAAATGATAAAAAACAGCTTCAGAATGCACTTGATGCCAGGAAAGCGGGACATTTCTTCTCACAACGGGTTGAAGAGATTGCGCTTTTTGAAAGTCAACTCACGAATGAAGGCCCGAAATATAATATAAAAGGCGTATCAACCTTGGGTTGCTGATACGCCTGTTTCACAATTAAACCAAAAAACCAATTGCTACTCTTTCTTTTCCAGCTCTTTCTTCTCTTTATTGTATTCAGAAAGATCAATAAAATAACTTACCACAAGACCGATACCTCCAAAGAGGAAACTCATGGAGAAATAGGCGGCTTCATCATCCATTAAATCAAGATTAATCAGAATGTTAGCCAATAACAGTCCTAATCCGATACCTATTAACAGAAGTCCCCACTTGAGTGTAATATTTTTAACCTTGGGAGTAGTAAAAACGGATGCATCCTTTCCATATTCGAGTAGAGCCATCCGTTCCCGCTTCCTCACTCCGAGGAAAACCAATCCGTATACCATAGCAAAAAAGCCAAGTCCGACAATCCATTCCATATTATTATGCTTTAATTTTTGATTAACAACTAAGCTATGACGGAAAACTCCTGCAACGGTTACAATATTCTTTCGTCTGTAAGAGTGAAAGGATAAAAATATATTTGTAACTTAACCGACAGGTTTACGTCAAAGGGCAGCGATGACACGCAAGGGCGATTATTATTACATAGATCAGGTTGTTGCAGGGAATACTGCGGCATATGCACCACTGGTAGAAAGATACCAGGATATGGTGTTTTCTATCGTTATTCGCATTGTGAAAAAAGCACATGTGGCGGAAGAGGTTTCGCAGGATGTGTTTGTCAAAGTTTTTCAGTCGTTGCCCGGTTTTCAGCGCAAGGCGCAGTTTTCAACATGGCTTTACCGCATCGCATATAATGCGGCAATATCATACGTCAGGAAACACAAGCTTGAGCTGGCTCCAATCGACGACAATGTGATGAATAACTTCCCTGACAGCGATGTTCAGGAAGAAGTGATGGGATTAGATGCTTCGGAGCAAAAAAAGCTTATTGCAAAAGCACTTGACACCCTGAACGAGCTTGACCGAGTACTTGTAGAGTTATTCTACATGCGTGAGAAAAGCGTTGAAGAGATTACAAATATTACCGGCCTGAGCACTTCCAATGTGAAGGTTAAATTGCACCGTATAAGAAAAAAACTCTACGGTGAGATGGATAAGATGCTTAGGAAGGAGATGGTCGGTTAATAAAAGATAGTATTATGGAACACTTACATCCTTTACACGATCCTTTCCTAAAGGGGATGATTCAAAGCACCGATGGGGAGAAAGCTCCTCCGGGTTTTGTATTTAGCGTTATGCGCGCAGTGGAGCAGGTTCCCGAGCCGGCAAAAAAAGGCTTCTCCCCAAAACAGTTGTTATCGGTAATTCTGCTTGGGGCTGCTGCGTCAATCACAACAATTTTTCTGGTTGTCGTTCCCGGTTTTTTTAACCTCTCTACCAATGGTGGGATTCATGAACTTACAACCGTGTTGCCATCATTAACAAATCTGATATACTCTTTTACATCAATTACTGAAAGCATCAATATTCCTGATATTATGGGTATTTGCCTGGCAGTACTTATTATCCTTTTGGGCGTGGATGCGCTATTCAGAAGCACTGCCAATGAGCGCAAAAAACACAGAAATACGCTTTTTGTTATTTAGGCTACTTATTATTAAACTGCGACATAGTCTGAGCTACTCCGGCAATCGTAAAGCTCTTTATCATATCGCAAGCCATTTCAATGCGCGGCTTTAACGCAAGATATTCATCATCTGTAAATTTCCCCAACACATAGTCTACCTGATACCCTTGCGGGAAGTCGTGGCCAATTCCGAAACGAAGGCGGGGAAACTGAGCTGTATGAAGCACCTCAATAATATTATTCAGTCCGTTATGAGTGCCTCCGGAACCTCTGGCCTTCATTCTCAATTTTCCGGGATCCAAATCAATATCATCACTCACTACCAATGATTTATCGATAGGAATATTCTCTTTGTCCAGCCAGTACTTCATCGCTTTTCCGCTGAGATTCATAAAGGTTGTAGGCTTCAGCAGCACAAGAGTTCTTCCCCTGTGTTTTATTCTGGCCACATAACCGTATCTTTCACTTTTAAAAGATGCATCAGTGTCTGTGATAAGTTCATCCAGTACAAGCCAGCCAATATTATGTCGTGTGTTTTCGTAGTCAGCACCCGGGTTTCCAAGTCCTGTTATTAAATACTTCATGGGATAAAAGTAGCGGATTTTTAAAAAAAATGCCATCTGCGATATACAGATGGCATAAAATATTTATTCTGTAAAGATTATTCAGCACTTTCAGCAGCTTCGCCACCGTCAGCTCCTTCTTCACCTTCTTCACCTTCTTCATCTTCTTCGTCTTCAGCTGCGAGTACACGAGCAGTTTTAACGGAGACAACAACAGAACGTGCAGGATCCATAAATGTAATACCTTCCAAATTGAGGTCTTCCACACGTACTGACATTCCAATATCGAGTTTAGAAATATCGACTTCGACAGAATCAGGAAGGAACTTTTCAAGGGCCATTACAAGCACTTTACGCATTTTCTTATGCAGTTTACCACCCTTGATAACTCCCGGCGAGGTTCCAACAATTTTTACAGGAACTGCTACTTTAATAGGTTTTTCCTCAAATACCTGGAGGAAATCCACGTGTAGAGTTTTATCAGTAACAGGATGATACTGAAGGTCCTGAATCACAGCTCTGTAAACCTGACCATCAATATCGATGTCTACAAGAGTAACTTCAGGAGTAAAAAGAAATTTATCAAACTCAATAGATTTAACTGTAAAGTGGATTTGTTTTTCTCCACCATAGAGTACACAAGGTACGAGGCCTTCTTTTCTGACCTTTTTCGCATCTTTTTTCCCTACGCCCTCACGGAGAGAGCCGCTCAATGATACTACTTTCATGATTCTTTGTTTTAATTAAAATTCAAATAATGTACTTATTGATTCGCAGTCAACCACACGACGAATTACTTCAGCGAAGAGATTCGCGGCGGAGACGACCTTAATTTTATCAGATTGTTGTTTCAGTGGAATAGAGTCGGTAACATAAACTTCATCAAATACTGAATCATTAATACGGTCATATGCCGGACCGGAGAATACTGCGTGAGTTGTAAAAGCTCTTACAGACCTTGCACCGTTGTCTACCATCAGCTGTGCAGCTTTGGTGATTGTTCCTGCAGTGTCAATAATATCATCCACAAGCACAATATCTTTGTCCATCACATCTCCAATGAGAGCCATTCTTGCTATTTCATTGGGTTTCGCTCTTTGCTTGTAGCATATCACAAATTCACGCTCCAGCGCTTTGGCATAAGCAGCAGCACGCCGTGTACCACCTGTATCCGGGGAAGCCATTGCCAGGTTTGGAAGATTTAATTCCTTTAATACCGGGATAAAGATAGAAGAAGCATAGAGATGATCCACAGGCATATTAAAGAAGCCCTGAATCTGGTCAGCATGCAAATCCATAGTAATGATACGGTGAACTCCTGCAGTTACGAGAAGGTCGGCAACTAACTTGGCAGCAATAGAAACACGAGGGCGGTCTTTGCGATCCTGACGTGCATATCCAAAATAAGGAATTACTGCAATAATCTGTTTTGCAGAGGCACGCTGAGCAGCATCCACCATCATCAACAGCTCCATGAGGTTATCAGCCGGCGGGAAAGTAGATTGTACGATAAATACGTGACTACCACGAATATTCTCTTCGAAAGAAGGCTGAAATTCACCATCAGCAAAATCGTTAAATATCACGTTTCCCAATGATACGCCGAATGCTTTTGCAATTTCCGCAGCCATTCCTTTGACAGAGCGACCAGCAAAGATTTTTACCTGGGTTGACATGGAGCAAAGTTTTTATTTATTTAGATACCCTGTGTTTACGGGCGCAAAATTATAGATTAATTTTTTGGATACCAACTTTTTGTAATAAAAAGGATACGAAAGGAAAATGCATCTAAGAAATAGTGTTTTCAAATCATAATATGAAAGGGATAATGAATAAAAAAAATATTACCTTTGCGGTCTTTAATGCCCGGGTGGCGGAATTGGTAGACGCGTCGGTCTCAAAAACCGATGGGGTAATTCCCGTGCCGGTTCGATCCCGGCTCCGGGTACCGGGATGAAAGGTCTCTTTTAAGGGACCTTTTTTTATTTCCATCAACTCCCCTTATAGGTAACGAAAAGGAGGATCAAGGGAAAAAGTTGGGTCACGGTCGATTTTCAAAAAATAATTACACGGAGTTTTTTTAGTTTTCTTAGATTAAATCGCCTTAAAATTTTCACTGAATCTTTTCTAATCACCTATTGGTTTGGGAGTTTGCACAGTGTAGCACAGAGTTCCGAAAACTTCCGGGATTCCTGCTTCGCAGAAAAAGAGGATCCGGTTGCTTAGCATCTTGCAAAAAGCAGACACCTCTCGACCTTTAATCAGATCCATAAAAAATAATCTGTGAAGCTTGCATGGATACTTAGCAACTTTGACAACACCAGGTAGTTAATCTTTGCGTCGTTCATAGCACCTTAGCGGTAAAAAAACTATCCAAATATATTATTCAGTCTAAAAAGGAAGAACCTGATATCTCTAACACCTCTGAAGTTTCGTCGAAAATCCTTTATCTTTGAGTTGAATGACTCCGCATAAGCGTTTGTTTCTCTGTCTTCAAAGTAATTTAGGTAACGAAATGAAGGTTTTGATATAAAGCATTAGAAACCTGAATTGCACTGTGCGATGGATTCAATCGTTTGGGTGGATTTCATTAGTTTTTCATGGGAATTCTTGAGCTTATTGAGTTGTTTTTTACTAAAAACTGACCCTTTGAAAGGGTTTTAAAGGGCTTCAAAGGGTTTCAAAGACTAACTATGTCCACAAATCAATGAAACCATAAACCCCAAAAATCTCAAAAGATTACTCTCATCCCAAAAAAAATGTATCTTTAGTCCGAAAGTGGTTTACAAGTCTTTCATTAACATTATTACCAGTATTCATTGAAGAGAAAGAACATGGCTATCATTGTGAAAGAAGCTACGACCAGACGTGACATTAACAAATTTATAAAATTCTATATCGACCTTTATCGCGACAATAAACAGATCGCATTCCCCATGAATGCCGATGAGCGTAAAACACTTAACCCGGCAAAGAATCCTTCGCACGAGGGCTGTATGACAAGATACATCCTCGCCTTTGACGGGAAAAAAGTGGTTGGGCGTGTTGCCGCCATCATAAGCCAGAAGGAACATGAGAAAACCGGCATTAAGTACGGACGAATAGGATGGTTTGATTTTGTAGACAGCGCTGAAGTATCTGAAGCACTTATTGAAGATGCAACCAAATGGTTTAAAAAAAACGGGATTGAAAAAATCCATGGTCCGCTGGGATTCTCTGACCTGGACAGAGAGGGGGCACTCATAGAAGGCTTTGAGGAAAAAACGACAATGGCTACCAGCTATAACTATCCATACTATCACACCCACTTCACTAATCTGGGATTTGAAAAAAGCGTGGATTGGCTTGAGTTTGAAATCCAGATAGGGCAGACAAAAACTGAAACCTTTGAGCAACTGGCTGACAGGGCATTAAAGATGACTAAATGTAAAGTCATAAAGCCTAAATCAAGAAAAGAACTCATCTCATATGCACCTGAAATTTTCAGATTACTGGATGAATGTTATGCTGACCTTTACGGCACCGTTAAACTCAGTGACGAACAGGTGGAATATTTCACAAAAGCGTACATGGGCTTTCTAAACCTTGACCTTGTAAGTCTGGTGTCTGACGAGCACGACAAACTCATTGCTTTCGGGATTACAATGCCCTCTTTCACAGAAGCATTACAAAAAACAAAAGGCAGGCTTTTGCCTTTCGGCTTCATTCATATGTTAAAAGCCTTAAAGAAAAACGACACACTCGATCTTTACCTTGTGGCAATTGATGAAAAATATCAGGGCAAAGGTGTTAATGCCATCATGATGAACGACATTCTCAAAGGAGCAAAAAAACTTGGTATCACAAAAGCCGAAACCAATCTGGAACTGGAATACAACAACAAGGTACAGAATATGTGGAAGATGCTGCCTCACCGACAGCATAAGAGGAGGCGATGTTATATAAAGGAGTTGTCATAGTCTGATAAGAGTTACAAATTCTTTCCATAATAGTCTTCATAAAGCTGATTTTTAAGTTCTGTTATTAATAATCAGCCATCAATCATTAAATCATAAAAAACAATGAAGACAATTACATCTTTAACCATGCTTATATCCATCATAATATTTACAATATCAAATTGTTATGGACAAAGAACGTTAGTTGAATTTAACGAAAATGACTTTCAGATCTTCCGTGGTGAAGTTGTAGAACACGCCGGCCGAACTGCCTTTAAAGGTGTTGGAGCAATAAAAGACCTGGATTTCACCAACGGCATTATTGAAGTGGACATGTACATTACAGGAGAACGTTCCTACCCCGGGATCAATTTCAGGGTGCAGTCACAACTTGATTACGAGCATTTCTACATCCGTCCTCACCGCACAGGTCTCTATCCGGATGCAGCACAATATACGCCTTGCACTAAAGGCATCGACAGTTGGCAACTCTTTAGTGGCCTGGGCTATACTAGTATGATTACTGTACCAAAAAATGAATGGTTTCATGTAAGACTTGTCGTAAAGGACAATCAGGCAGTGGCATATTTCAATGATGAAGAGAAGCCCTCACTGGAAATCTACAATCTGTACCACGGTATCAGCAGTGGGATGGTTACCCTTGTTGCTCCCAATAACAATACCGCCTGGTTTTCAAACCTTAGCTACACCATTACCGATGATATCACCCTCGAAAAGGCTCCACCCATCGAAAAACCTGTTGGATTAATTACAGACTGGGAGATCACAGCACCCATGAGTGTCATGGATTCTGAATTCGACAAGCATCCCAGCGAACTAAAAGAGAACTATCTGAAATGGACGAAAGCAGTCCCTGATCTACATGGTTTTATTAATGTGGCCAATTACTTTTCCCGGGTTAGCAGAGCAACAGATTTTATCTATGCCCAAACCAACCTTTATGTTGAAAAAGATACGCTCATGGAGATAAAGTTTGGATATAGTGATGCAATTCAGGTTTTCCTTAACGGAGAAAAGGTCTTCTATGGAAGCAGTGGATATCAGCAACGCGATCCTTCTTTTTTGGGGATCATTGGATTGAATGATGTACTCTATCTCCCATTAAAAAAAGGGAACAATGAATTGACTCTTTCTGTGGCTGAAAGCTTTGGAGGTTGGGGTTTCATCTTTGCATATGGAAGCAATGAATTCTTGGCGCCCGGGCTGGAAATGAGCTGGCAAACAGAGAAAGAGTTCCTCATACCGGAATCAATCCTTTATGATGATAAAAGGGAGGTGATTTATGTCACCAACTTTGATCAATTGAATATTGGGAACCCAGCCAAATCTCAATACATCTCAAAACTTGACCTTGAAGGAAATATCATTGAGAAAGAGTGGGTAAAAGGGCTTAACAATCCGCTGGGAATGATTATAAAAGATGATATCATGCGTGTTTGTGAGCGTAGCGGGATTGCTGTTATCGATCTGAAGAATGGAGAAATAATAGAACGGATACCGGTGCCGGGAAGTGTTTTCCTCAATGATATCGCCATCGATGAAAATAACAACCTCTACCTGTCTGACTCAAGGATTAACAAGATCTGGAAAATCACAGGTGAGAAGTCGGAGTTGTTCCTGGAAGGCCCTGAAGTTAGTGACCCCAACACGATGTTATTTCATAATGATCAGCTATTATTTGGGAACAGCGATGATGGCTGGCTAAAAGCGGTGGATACCGAAACAAAGGAGATCACCAAGGTAGCACGATTTCCAAAAGGTTTCATCGATGGGATAAAGCCGTTAAATGATGAAGAACTGCTTGTCTCACTCTGGAAAGGAAAGATTTATCGTGTCCGAAAGGATGGAAAAGTAATTCTATTTCTCAATTGTTTTGATAACGGTGAGTATAGCGCAGATTTTGAATTTATTCAGGAAAAAGGGTTACTGATTGTTCCTGGTTTCTACTCTAACAGGATTACAGGGTATAAATACATCCCTGATCCAATGAATTAGAGTATCTGCCATATTGGTTAATAGATAACGGTTCTTTCTCCCTATCTTTGCCCTATGGCAAACACTACACCAATGACCTGGGAGAACATTATCTCTCACCGCCGCACTGGCAGCACAAGCATTCAGGAAGAACAACGCACTGACTTTCAGCGTGATTATGATCGTCTTATATTTTCAAGCGCTTTCCGGAGGCTACAAAACAAAACTCAGGTTTTCCCCTTGCCGGGAAGTACTTTCGTACATAACCGACTAACACACTCTTTGGAGGTGGCAAGTGTGGGCCGGTCTCTGGGAAAAATGGCAGGCACTGTCATTGCAAAAACAGAAATGCTCAATGAAGCTACACGTAATTTCTATCATTACGATCTTGCAAATGTTATTGCTGCAGCCTGTTTAGCCCATGATATTGGTAATCCGGCATTTGGTCATTCGGGGGAAGATGCCATCTCCGATTACTTCCGGGAATCTGAAAATATACTCAAACAACATTTTTCAGAAACGGAGTGGAACGAGTTGTGTGATTTTGAAGGAAATGCCAATGCTTTTCGAATCCTGACCCACCATTATTCCGGGAAAAGCTCCGGTGGATATCGTCTCACCTACTCTACCCTTGCAGCAATACAGAAATATCCTTGTCAGCAGGCAGCAAAAAATAAATCAAACAAGCACACCAAAAAGTACGGTTTTTTTATCAGCGAAAGCAAAACCATGAAAGAGCTCACCAGGGAAGTAAATATGCAGCAGGACAAGGAGAACCCAACAGCCTGGTTTCGCCATCCTTTCGTGTACCTTACTGAGGCTGCTGATGATATTTGCTACCGTATCATCGATCTCGAAGATGCACAAAGACTTGGGATTGTTGATTATCCTTCCGTTGAGAAAATGCTATTGGAACTTCTCGAATCATTCGGGGATTCTCAGGACTTTGAGATGACAACCATAATACTTCAGAGTATCGGCGACAATAATGAAAAAACATCCTACCTACGCGCAAAGGTGATTAACTATCTCATCAGAGCGTGTGTGGCCATCTTCACAGAAAATAAAGAAGAAATTTTGAATTGTACCTGGAAGAGCACTCTCATGGATGAAGTTGAGAAAAAACATCAGGCATTACAGGACATTGAAAAATTGAGCATCGAAAAGATTTACAGTCATGACACGGTAGTTCAGATTGAGCTGGCAGGATATCATGTAATGTCGAAGCTACTGGATCTGTTTGTTCCTGC
>PKSY01000180.1 GCA_002869405.1 Marinilabiliales bacterium | reverse complement strand
GCTTTTCCTTATCGACAAACAGGGTGTTGTGCGTCATCAGCTTGTAAATGACCTTCCTCTCGGACGTAGTGTTGACGAGGCTTTGAGAATGGTTGAAGCACTTCAGTGCTTTGAAGATAACGGTGAAGTTTGTCCTGCTAACTGGAAACCGGGTGAAGATACTATCAAGGAAACACACGAAAGTGTTTCTGAGTACCTGGGAAAGAAATAATTAAAGAATGATTCTATTCGCACCAGACCCGTCAGGTTTCCAAAACCTGGCGGGTCTTTTGTTATACAATCTCCTGCCTGACCCCTTAGGTTTTCAAAACCTGACGGGTCTTTTGTTTATCCTAATTGACAACATCGACAACCTTACTCCGGATCCGTCTTCTTCGACTCCTGCCAGATCGCTTCCATCTCATCAAGTGTCATCTCGTGTAATATACGGCCCTGCTCCCGGACTTTTTCTTCAAGGTAGGTAAAACGACGGATGAACTTCTTATTCGTATGCTCTAACGCATCATCAGGATTTATATCCAGGAATCTGGCGTAGTTGACCAGTGCGAAAAGTAAATCCCCAAACTCGCCCTCCACCTTCTTGTGGTCAGCACCATTGGCAAGCTCTTTTTGCAGCTCCAGCTTCTCCTCCTCAACCTTATCCCATACCTGGTCAATATTATCCCAGTCGAAACCCACACCACTCGCTTTCTCCTGCATGCGGTAGGCCTTCACCATCGCCGGCATCGACTTGGGCACTCCTGAAAGAACAGACTTGCGTCCTTTTTCAGTCATCTTGATTTTCTCCCAGTTGTCGGCCACTTCCTTATCATTGGCTACTTTCACATCACCAAAAATATGTGGATGCCTGCGAATCAGTTTCTCATTAATGCCTTCCAGCACATCGGCAATATCAAATGCATTTTTCTCCTGCCCGATTTTGGCGTAAAAGACCAAATGCAGCATGATATCCCCCAACTCTTTTCTTATCTCACCAAGATCATTTTCTAAAATAGCATCTGAAAGCTCATAAGTCTCTTCAATGGTAAGGTACCGCAGGCTCTCCAAAGTCTGCTTCTTATCCCACGGACACTTTGCCCTGAGTTCATCCATTATGTCCAGTAATCTCTTAAATTCTTCAATTCTGCGGTCCATATTCCTATTTTTCGGCAAAGGTAAGCAATAGCGCATTCTTTAATTGCTATTTTTGCCAATAATAGCATATCCTTAACGCGATTTTGGAAAAAAACTGTAATAGCATATATCGGATTCTTGCGTTGTTTATTCTTTTTTTTGGGATAAGCGTGCATGCATTTTCCCAGCAATCTTTTATTGAAAGGATTCCGGATAACTATTATCTTGAATGTCGTACAGGTTATGGTTTTCTTATTCCTCATCATCTGGAGCTTCATGAACTTCAAACCCATTTTCAGAGTTTTGAGTTATCGGTAGGATACCTCTCTTACGGTAAGCAGAAGTGGGAGTATGTGTATGATTTCCCGCGTGTGGGGTTATCACTCTGGCACAGCAACTTTCACAACTCAGAAATTATTGGTGATGCATACGCGCTGCATCCGTACATATGTTTTCCCTGGTATGGCACTCCTGCCTCGCGTTTAACTTTTCGGCTCGGTGTGGGAATTGGCTATCTCACAAAACCCTACGACCCGGTTACGAATTATAAAAATATCGCCATCGGATCACACCTCAATGCTGCAATTAATCTGAAACTGGAGTATCAGCATAAACTAACAGACAGGTTGGTGGTTAACGGTGGTGTTGATTTCCAGCATTTTAGTAACGGATCTTTTAAAACTCCCAATTTTGGGCTGAATAGTCCCTCGGTAAGTGTGGGTTTTATGTATCATCCAATAAAGCCAAATCGCTTTGACAGGAGAAAGGTGCTTCCGGAATTGTATATGTATGAGTTTGACGGAAAAAAGTTTGCCTATACAGCACTAACATATTACATGGGGATTAAAGATCAGTCGTTTAGGAATGGTGACAAGCTTTTGGCAACAGCCATTAGTGTAGAGCTTGTAAAACCACTGAATTTTAAGCATAACCTTGGTATTGGTATTGATGTAGCTCACTATTTCCCGCTGTCTGTTGACGGAAAAGATCAGCACCTTACGAAATATGGCATTTGCGGTGCATGGCATATGAAACTGTGGGTAGTCTCTTTTGATTTTGCTATGGGGGTGGAAGTTTTTAAACCAGATGAAATATACCTCGGATCCATGTATGAAAGAGCTGCTTTTAAATACCATTTCGATAATGGCTTTTATACATACTTTGGTCTGAAGGCACTTTACGGAAGAGCAGATTTTATTATGTTTGGGGTGGGTTAT
>PKSY01000089.1 GCA_002869405.1 Marinilabiliales bacterium | reverse complement strand
TTGAAAGAGAGTTGTTTTTCAATCTCTTCAATTACTTTTTCAGGGCAACCTTTAAGTTCTTCTGTTCCCGGATCATCCGGACAGTTATCAAACTTGTCAGAAATACCGTCTTCATCACGGTCCGGACAGCCTTTAAATTTTGCTAAACCGGCTTCATCCGGGCAAGAGTCTTCGAGGTCAGAGATACCATCACCATCACGGTCGGGGCAACCTTTGAACTGGGCAAGACCAGCTTCATCCGGGCAAGAGTCTTCGAGGTCGGAGATACCGTCATTGTCGCGGTCGGCACAGCCATCAAATTTTTCAAGACCTTTGATATCCGGGCACTTGTCTTTATTGTCAGGAATACCATCTTCATCAGTATCAGGACAACCTTTGAACTCAGGGAGACCGGCTGCATCAGGACAAGAGTCTTCGAGGTCGTAGATACCATCACCGTCGCGGTCGGGGCAGCCATTAAACTCTTTTGGTCCTTTGATATCCGGACAACTGTCTTCATAATCTGCCACGCCGTCACCATCGCGGTCATTACAACCCTGGAACTCGGGCAGGCCCGGATCATTCGGACACTTATCAACATCATCTGTTACTCCATCACCGTCGCTGTCAGGACAACCATTTGTCTCTTTAGGACCGGGGATTTCAGGACAGTTGTCATACTGATTCTGGATACCATCCTTATCAATATCCTTATCTTTACCGAAACGAACTTTCAGACCAAATTTGAAGGCCATAAAGTCATCACGCTTTGGCATAAAGGTATAATCACCTTCTGCATAGATACCTACATTCTTCTGCAACCAGAAGTTAAATCCTACACCGGTTTGCTGTGAGAAGTAGGTGTAATTTTTCTGATCATCCTCAAAAAGGTTTGTCGCTCCTACACCTACAATGATGTAAGGATCAAAAATATCAACAAATTTACGTCTTTCATTCTTCAGCCTTCGTTCATGCATTGTACTAAAGAAGTTGTACTGTGCACTTAAGTGGCCATAAAACATACGTCCTGAACCAATGTGAAGACCATTGTTTCTGGTTCCTGAGCGGCCCCACTCTTCTGCGGCCCATAATCTTTCAATGTAATCAGAATTTGGCAGGTACTTATCCAGGTTCTTCGCAGGAACATTAATCGTGTTAAAATCAAGTGTCAGAGAAAAACCCTGAGCAATAAAACGACTGGCATACAAATGGAAAGGATAACCTGCTTCAGCACCCTCCCATGTTGTTTCTGTGAATTGTGTACCGAGAGTAAGCTGAGGAGCCATAAAATCAACAAAGTTAACTCCGGTGCCTATCACCCATGGATAGCTGGTTGTCTGGGCATTAACTGAGAATGCAACCGTAAACAACATTACGAGTATTAAATAAATCTTCTTCATAATCAGTATTTTGGTTTTTTGATTTTCAATAAAGATAACAATTTTGCAGAAAGTATGTTTACCTTCGCATTAAATTAATCCGATATATTGCAAATTGTAACATGTTAAACACAAAAAAAATTATTTCCACCATTATTCTGGCCGGAAAAAAAACTCTGGAAGTTTACGTTAAAGAAGATCATAATGTTTCATATAAAAATGATGATTCACCCCTCACGCAGGCCGACAGAGAGTCCAATCGCATAATTATTAATGAATTATCGAAAACAGAAATTCCTGTATTATCTGAAGAAGGCAGGAATATTCCTTTCTCTGAGCGCAAAACATGGGATAAATTCTGGATGATTGACCCTTTGGATGGCACAAAAGAGTTTATTAACAGAAATGGTGAATTCACAATAAACATCGCACTTATTGAAGGAGGAAAGCCTGCTGCAGGATTTGTTTATGTACCTTGTACTGATGAGCTTTATATTGGAATTCTAAGGCCTGAATTATTTAGTGAATATGATGAGAATGTTGCACTAAAGAGTAACAATGCATCAATAGGCCTGAATTTTCAAAAAATACCAAATATCCTAAGAGATCAGATAGTTGTAATGGGCAGTCGCTCACATATGAATGAAGAGACCACCGGCTTCATTAATAACCTTAAGAAAAAGCACCCTGAAATGGTTTTTGAAAGCCGTGGCAGTTCATTGAAAATCTGTGCGCTGGCAGAAGGCACGGCACATTATTACCCTCGCTTTGCACCTACTATGGAGTGGGATACTGCTGCGGCGCATGCTGTACTATTAGCTGCCGGTGGCAGGATAGTTCAGAAAGAGAGTGGTGATGAGATGGTATACAATAAGGAGAATCTTCTTAATCCGCATTTTTTGGCTGTTGGACCGGGGGTTCATGGTTGATATGGTGGGTTCGGCTTCGCTCGGGCACCGTATAAAAAAAAGACTGCGGGGAAAGCAGCCTTT
>PKSY01000315.1 GCA_002869405.1 Marinilabiliales bacterium | reverse complement strand
TTTTTGTAAAAACGACCGTGACCCAACTTTATCCCTTGATCCATAACAACGACAGCAACGTCACCCTATCCAAAAAAAAACCGTCACAAAACTGCAACGGCCTTTTATATCTTAAACAAAGAGTGCTTATTCAAAAGCAAGAATAGACTTTTTGATTCTGTCAACGGCTTCCATAAGTTCTTCTTCACTGATTACCAATGGAGGAGCAAAACGGATAATGTGCTGGTGCGTTGGTTTTGCAAGCAAGCCATTTTCTGCCATTTTCACACAAACATCCCATGCTTCCTTACCATTTTTAGGACGAATTACCACAGCATTGAGAAGGCCTTTTCCACGAACGAGTTCAATCATATCTGAGTCGATATTCCTCATTTCTTCACGGAAAATTTTTCCAAGGCGCTCAGCTCTTTCAGCAAGGTTCTCTTCTTTTACAACCTCCAGGGCAGCCATTGCTACACGTGCAGCGATGGGGTTACCACCGAATGTAGAACCATGTTCACCGGGTTTTATGCATAGCATAATGTCGTCGTCAGCAAGTACTGCAGAGATAGGATATACACCACCAGAGAGTGCTTTACCAAGAATCAGGATGTCGGGGCGTACATCTTCATGATCTACAGCAAGAAGTTTACCTGTGCGGGCAATACCTGTCTGTACCTCATCAGCAATAAAGAGCACATTATATTTTTTACACAGTTCTGAAGACTTTTTCAGATAACCATCCTCAGGAACATAAACTCCTGCCTCACCCTGAATAGGCTCGACGAGGAATGCAGCAACATTTGGATCCTTCAGTTCTTTCTCGAGTGCTTCAAGGTCGTTGTAAGGAATAGTTACAAATCCGGGAGTATACGGACCGTAATCTTTATATGCATCAGGATCGGTCGACATCGAAATAATGGTGATTGTCCTTCCATGGAAGTTATTTTCACAAACGATTATCTTGGCCTGATTTTCAGGAATACCTTTTTTCATGTAACCCCATTTGCGGGCAAGCTTTAGCGCTGTTTCATCGCCTTCTGCTCCTGAATTCATGGGCAGAACTTTATCATAACCAAAATACTCTGTAATGTATTTTTCGTAAACGCCAAGTACATTATTAAAGAACGCACGAGAAGTAAGTGTAAGTGTTTCAGCCTGTTCCTTCAGAGCCCCAACAATTTTGGGGTGACAGTGGCCCTGATTTACAGCAGAGTATGCAGAGAGAAAATCATAATACTCTTTTCCTTCAGCATCCCAAACTTTTGCACCTTCACCTTTTGCCAGTACAACAGGCAACGGATGATAGTTATGTGCGCCATACTTGTCTTCCAATGCAATTAATTCTTTAGAAGATAATTTCTCAACCATGATACAATTGTTTTTATGGGTTCAACAACGTGATATTTTTTGCAAAGGTAATTTTTTAATCAACCTATTAAAAACAAGTTGAATAAATGTCATACAATTATCCTGCTTGATACCCTTAAACAATTCCATATCTTTGTTAAAAAAAAGCATGGCAGTAATCAAAGAAGAAGACTTACGGCAGGCAGGAATTAAAGATGTGGCAGTCAGAATGATGACAGCAGCACGCACTGCACCCAAAGCCAAGGGAAGAGATAATCTTGAGATTCTATACATCGATGGTGAAGAGATGACCCTTATGGCGCAAAAGATGGAAGAAATATCACAACGCATGGACATTCCTTTCTTTACCCGCGATGCAGGAAATGTTAAAGATTCATCAGGGATGGTACTGATAGGAACCAAAATCAAAACAGGAGGATTAAAATACTGCGGATTATGCGGTTTCAAAAATTGTGCTGAGAAAGAGCAGTATCCTGATGTTCCATGTATTTTCAACACCAATGACCTTGGTATTGCGGTAGGCTCAGCAGTAGCCACAGCTGCTGACCACAGGGTTGACAACAGAATCATGTACACGGCAGGAATGGCAGCACTGGAACTAAAAATCTTCCCTGCTGAGGTGAAAGTTGTATTTGGAATACCTCTTAGCGCAACAGGTAAAAGCCCGTTTTTTGATAGAAAATAGATGAACTTTCTGGCACACATGCTTCTTGCCGGAGAAATTCCGGAGCACAGACTTGGTAATTTCATCGCTGACCATGTGAAAGGTAAGGCGATAGAAACATACAGTCCATTGATTCGTGAAGGGATTATCCATCACCGAAAAATCGATGCTTTTACAGATACACATGAAGTGTTCCGGCATACTGTTTCCGTAATCCGTCCTGAGCTGGGCAGATACAGTGCCGTCGCGGCAGATATGTTTTACGACCATTTCCTGGCAAAATACTGGCAAAATTACAGCGATGAAAACAGGCTGGCTTTTACACATAAGGTTTATGCATCATTGCAG
>PKSY01000029.1 GCA_002869405.1 Marinilabiliales bacterium | reverse complement strand
GTTATGTGGAGACCCTCATCGACAGTATCTCCCCGGATCGTTTCTGCTCGCTTCCTGTATTGACTTCCTTACGCAACGGGACAAAAATTGCTATCACTGAGGCCGATCTTTACAACTACCCATGCCTCTTTTTAGAAGGCAACAGCAATGGAAACGGCTTCAGTGAAAAATTCCCGTCCTTTGTACTCAAAGCAAAAAATAAAAAAGATAGCGACCGTAACGAAGAGATCACACGGGAAGCAGATTATATCGCGCGCACAACCGGAAAAAGAAACTTCCCCTGGCGTGTGATGATGATAGCAGAATCTGATGACGAGCTGATTACCAACGACCTGGTATATGCGCTTTCCCGCAAAGGGAAAACTCAAAACTTTGAATGGGTAAAACCCGGCCGTGTGGCATGGGACTGGTGGAATGCATGGAATATCTACAACGTGGACTTTGAGGCAGGAATTAACACACAGACCTATAAATACTATATCGATTTTGCCTCTTCGTACGGGCTTGAATACATCATTCTCGATGAAGGATGGTCAAAAACCACAGACCTTTATGAGGTAATCCCGGAAATTGACCTTAATGAGATCATCCGCTACGGAAAAGAGAAAAACGTGGGTGTAATTCTTTGGGTACTGTGGAAACCTCTCTACGAGCAGCTGGAAATTCTCGACGAATTCCGGAAAATGGGAGTTAAAGGTATCAAGGTTGACTTTATGCAGCGTGCCGATCAATGGATGGTGGAATATTATGAATTGATTGCAGATGAAGCAGCAAAACGACAATTGCTGGTAGACTTTCATGGGGCTTTTAAGCCCTCAGGACTGCGTGCAAAATATCCCAATGTGCTGAGCTATGAAGGGGTCAAAGGACTGGAAAACGCCAAGTGGTCGTTTGATATTACTCCGCACCACGATGCTACTCTCCCGTTTACACGGCAGCTTGCAGGGCCAATGGATTACACTCCCGGAGCAATGCGAAATGGCGGGCTAAAAAATTTCTGCATCAGCTGGACCCGTCCCATGAGCCAGGGAACCAGAGCGCATCAGGTGGCACTTTATGTGATCTTTGAAAGCGGATTACAAATGTTTTGCGACAACCCCACCAACTACCTTCGCAATCCGGAAACCACAGATTTTATGGCCCAAATACCTGTGACCTGGGATACCACCATCGTGCAGGAAGCTGCCGTGGGAGAATACCTCGTAGTGGCACGAAAAAAAGAACAAAACTGGTATGTGGGTGCTATTACCGATGAAGAATCCCGCGAATTTACACTGAAGACAGATTTTCTTCCCAATGGAAACTATGAGATTACTATCTTCGCTGATGGCTATAATGCACATCGCACTGCCGAAGATTTCAGCATCATAAAAAAACAAATTGCTGCCGGCGATAATGTAAATATTAAAATGGCCGCAGGTGGTGGATGGGCAGCAATAATTAAACCCGTTATTGAATGAAGTATGCACTTTCCCTTTCCTTTTTGATGATGGCAATGTTGGCCTTTTCACAGGATACTACGCCGCCTGAAATATATCGTTGTGAAAGAACAAAAGTCCCTCCGGTGATTGATGGTGACATCAAAGATGCGCAGTGGGAGGAGGCATCTTTTTCAGCACTTTTTCAGGATATTGAAGGTAACAAAAAGCCGGCGCCGGAATTCGACACAAGGGTTAAAATGCTATATGATAATGAGTTTCTTTATATCGCAGCATGGATGGAAGAGCCTCATCTCTGCGGTTGGATTGAGGATGATGAGTCTGTGATTTTCTATGATAATGATTTTGAGATATTTCTCGATTATGATAACGACGGGTTGAACTACCGCGAGTGGGAAATCAATACCCTTGGCAGTGCATGGGATCTGATGCTCACTGCGCCCTATCGTTCTGGAGGAATCCCACTTACTGCTTATGATATAAAAGGGATTAAATACGCTGTAAAAACCTACGGCACAGTAAACGACCCATCTGATTCAGACTCCTGCTGGACAGTAGAGGTGGCAATTCCAATCAGGACTATCACAGAAGGACGTTCTGCAAAATACGGGAATATCGCAGGGAAAAGCTGGCGCATTAACTTCTCCCGCGTGGAGTGGGATTACGATGTTGTAGATGGCGGTTATAAAAAGCGCAACACTCCGGAACACAACTGGGTGTGGTCGCCACAAAACACAATCAACATGCATAAGCCTGAATACTGGGGGTGGGTATACTTTGCTCCGGAAGATGGTTCATCAACACCAGGAATTCATGATCTCGACTCCCTTTGGCAGGAAAGGATTCAACTTTGTGATATTTACGGAGCTATCCACAGCTTTAGAAAAAAAGAGAAGACAATTCCTGAGCGCCCTGATCAACTCAAAGTC
>PKSY01000318.1 GCA_002869405.1 Marinilabiliales bacterium | reverse complement strand
CAATCAGTTTAAGGAGTATCGGCATCAGCAACAATGGAGAGATTTCAGAGCCATCAAGAAGCAGAAACAAAAGCAAAGGTGTTAGCACCAGTGAAGCAACAGTTATTCCAAAAACACCATTTACACTGTACTCCAGGTTTCCTTTTAATAATGCTGTAAAAGCGATTATGGAAGGCCCCGCAGGAGCAGCCACGATAATGAACAGCCCTTTTCGCAGGTAACTGTAATCACCGGCATCGGGAATAAATGAAGTAGCCAGAACTACAATCAGACCGAAAACAATATAGTTGAGAAACACCGCTTTAACGATATCTTTAATCACACCCCGAAAGGGAATCCACGAACGAAATGAAAAACCTGTAGTTGAAAACAACATTACAATGGCCAGAATCCAAACAGCATATTCACTTAGAATCCGGGTATAATTTCCCAGCGCCAGTCCGACGACCAGCGCCAGTAAAAGAACCACATCCCTGTGGTTGATAAATCGTAATATGCGGTTTCCCATAAAAAGGTCTTAACTATTAATTTCTGTTAAAACATATTTATAACCACATATGTTTAATAAATTTGCTTCATTAAACCTAAAACAGAAATATATGAACCGACTTTATACCCTCTTTTTACTTTCAGCATTAATGTTTTCCATAAAAACAGTAAATGCACAGAATCCGATTCCAAACAGCAGTTTTGAAGCGTGGAACCCACAGGGTAATTACAGCGACCCCGAGAGTTGGGATACGCCAAATGCGGCTTTATCCTTTCTTAATGTAATAACTGTTTCAGAAAGCGATGATGCCTATGAAGGTACCAAGAGCATAAAACTGGAGACAGGCAGCTTGTTTGGGGCGATGATTCCGGGAACTGCTACACTGGGCGAAATAAACGTTGATATTATGAATATGGATGCAAGTATTGATGGTGGAGTACCTTATGATGAAAGACCGTTAAGGCTTCGCGGGTTCTATAAATATGCACCACAAACAGGCGATACTTGTGCCATAATTGCGCTTTTTTATAAATATAATGCCGAAACAGGAATCCGTGATACCGTAGGCGTTGGTTCATTTCTGAGTTCCGGCTCCACTTCAGAATGGACTGAATTCAGTGCAAATATCGACTGGTACAACGCTGAAAATCCTGACACCACAAACATTATCATGCTCTCCTCAGCCTCAATGACAATATCATCCGGTGGATCTCAGCTGCTGATAGATGACTTGTCGTATGAGTTTACTGTGGGAATCTCAGATGCTGTTCTCTCTTCTACGGAAGTGGAAATCTTTCCTGTTCCTGCAAAAAAGTATGTAAATGTAAATCTGAATGAAAACCCGCAACCTAATACCGTTTTTGAGCTCTATAACCTCACAGGAATGAGAGTTCTTACAAGCCATCTGACCGACAAGAACAACCAGATTATTCTGAACATGCTTCCGGAAGGAATCTATTTCTTCAGCATCACTGAAAGCAACAGGCTTATTAAAAACGGAAAGCTGGTCATTAGTGAATAACAACCAGCTTCATAATTCATATAATCCTTCTCTTTATTGAGCTGTCTGTGTTTTACAGTATGCATCAATGTATTGCTGAGCATCTTTAAATCCATATTTCACAGCATCCTGGAAATATGCACAAGCTTCGTTCAATACCTTTCTGTTAACATGAACCAGACCGAGCATATAATGCGCCTTACCGGCACGAGGATTTATCTCCAGAATATGATACAGAATCTCAGAGGCCTTATCATAATCCCCTTTGTTAAAGTATATTACAGCTTTGTTTGTTAAGGCCAGCTCATATTCAGGATTCAGTTTTAAGGCCATATTAAGATCCTTAAGCGCCTTTTCATTAATATCCAGCTTACTGTATGCCATCGCTCTGTTAACCCAGTAATTGGGGTTATACGGGCTTTCTCTCAGGGCCTGAGTATAGAATTTTATTGCTTCATTGTGTTCCTCCAGATAATAATGTGACTCAGCGATATACGATGCTAACGAATGGTTAAAAGGATCAATATTCGACCATTTGTTATTTGCCATAGTCATATACTTGATAATATTCTTATGATCGCCTTTTGCACGATAACGGAGCGCTATACGTTCAGCATGTTCCGACTTCAGACGAACAGTTGCAAAGGTCACCATTACAGGGGTTATCAGAATATTCAGAATCAGTAAAGCTGTAAAAAGCCATTGCGGAAGTTTTTTTCTTTCGTCCTTTCGTGTTTTGTTGTTAAGGATGATAGAAAACACAAAATAGAGCGTGAGCATCACCTGATGTGATATTCCCTTTTTGGGGAAGGTGAAAGATTGTATTGCCATGTAGCCTGCCAAACCAAAGAGCAGGCACAGTGCCATAAAGCGATCATCCTCATTCTCAGCT
>PKSY01000058.1 GCA_002869405.1 Marinilabiliales bacterium | reverse complement strand
GTCATCATCGTCCCCTTTCTGCAAACCGGGCAGATACGGTGTGCTATTTCAACTGGCGAAAGGTGCACTTCCGGTTTTCCCAGAATCTTTTGTAGTTCCGGAATAATATCCCCTTTCTTTGAACTGCATAGGATTCCGTAATGCCGCATTCGTACAAACCCTTTAGGAAGTATGTGTAGCGCAAACCTGCGGACAAACTCCTGCGGGTTCATCCGGATGGTGATTTTCCTGTTGCCATGCCTGTAATCTTTGGCAGAGAAGATCACATTGTCGCCAGCAATATCAATGATACGATGGTTGCTGATGGCGACTTTGTGGGTGTATCTCCCCAGATATCGTATTACATGCTGCGGGGCGGCAAAAGGCTGTTTGCAATATACCACCCATGGATTTGCAAAAAGCGCCTTTGCCATTTCTTGAGACACGGATATTTCCTTACGCAGTGCGGCAATATACCTTGCCCGGAACACCTTCGATAACACCTTAACCGGGAAAAGGTACTTTCCTTTCCCTCTTGCGTTCTTCCATTTTCTTGCAGAAGTAATTCCCCCACCTGGTACAATACAGTGCAGGTGAGGATGTAGAGATAAATTCTGTCCCCAGGTGTGCAGTACAGCAATCATCCCTGTTTGCGCTCCCAGGAAAGATCGATTGTCCGCAAAGTCACGTATTACCGACCAAGCTGTTTTGAATAGCAGATTATAAACGAGGTCGGGTTTGTACAATGCGACCTTATTGAGTTGATCTGGTAGCGTGAAGACAATGTGGTAGTAGGGCACATTGAGGAGTTCTTCTTCCCTTGCCTGTATCCACAGATCCCGTTTGTTGCCCTGGCATTTAGGGCAATGCCTGTTACGGCAGCTGTTGTAGCTGATATGTACATGAGAGCATGATTTGCTGGAGCATTTATCAACGTGTCCACCCAACACTGATGTTCGGCAAGCTGCGATGGCGTAAAGTGTTCTTGCCTGCCAGCTATTTGCCGTAAGCTTTGGAATCTGATGATGATGCTTTTGAAGAATATGTGCGACCTCGAAGCGGGGTTTATCCCTTCGCATAGACTTTGTCGAGCGGGTTAAATGCCCTTTCCCGTCCGAGTTGTGCCACATGCAGATAAACCAATGTTGTTTTGATGTCGGTATGCCCTAACAGTTCCTTCAATGTCATAATATCCATTCCCATCTCCAGCAGATGGGTAGCATAGCTATGGCGCAGAATATGGGATGTGACATGCTTCTTAATTCCGGACTTCTTAGCTGCCTGTCGGACAATCCATTGCACTCCCGTTTCGGAGAACTGCTGCAATTGTCCGGTATTGTCTTTCCCATTGAAGAGCCATTTGTATGGCTTCTCGGTATGGATATATTTGGACAAACCTTTTGAGAGCATCTCACCCAAAGGGACGTAACGATCTTTACGACCTTTTCCCTCGCGGATATGCAGCATTTTACGGTCAAGATCCACATCAGGAAGTTTGATGTTCAGAAGTTCAAAACGACGCAGTCCACAGCCATACAAAGTCGCCAGCAAAATGCGGTGTTTTAAAAGATCAGGAGCTTTAATAAGTCTTTTGACCTCTTGTTGACTGAGGATTACAGGTAACTTTTGAGGGTTCTTCAATGCAGGCAGGGAGATTTCACTGGCATCCTTCCCTGTAACACGGCAGGCGAAGCTAAGTCCATATACCGTATGCTTAAAGTAGCTGGAGGAAGGTGTTTTGCTTTTGGTCTTCAGATGCTCCAGATAATCAAGAACCTGTTCTTTGTCCAGCTCGAGAGGGGAACAGTTGAAGTGCAACGCCATAGTTGCCAGGCATCGGCTGTAGTTGGAGAGAGTAGATGCGCTTTTCCCGCTGATAGTGACATAGCGGTCCATTTTTTTGTACAGCTCATCAAATCCCGGGGCATTTTTTCTTGCCCGATCAATTAAAGTTTCTCTTTTTTTTCATAATTTTATGATTTAAATGTGTATGCTATAAAGGTAGTTAATTGCTTCGGCTTTAGCTACCTTTAGGTTTAGTTCAACAATGTGTATAGTGCATAAGGGTTTCGGAGGTTTTCGAGCGGTATCGCCCGCATCATTTTTGGGTGGTACCTTGACAGGTTTGGATCCCGCAATCCCTTACGACACCATACACTCACCGTTGGCAAGGCTAAAATGACATGCGTTCATTGAAGATATAGTTCCTTAATTGGAACAAAAGAGTCTGAGTTTAAAGGTGACATTGACTGTTGAATTTGCAATGTCCTTAGTTGGAGTGGTGACATTCTCCTCATTGATAACAATGATGTTAATTCAAAACTTTACGACTATGATAGACAAAATCAAAAGTGTAGTAGTTGGGGTTGCTCTCGTGGGGAGAATGGTGCCTACTCCAAACTATAAGACATT
>PKSY01000105.1 GCA_002869405.1 Marinilabiliales bacterium | reverse complement strand
TATTACAAGACTCACTTTTATATTTTGCATTCGGCTCTTCATATTCTCAAACAGATCCAATTAAATTATTACTTATGAAATATTATAGTGATGGAAATGAAGGTGGTTATGAAATATCAAATATTGATACTGTTTTTGGTGATGGTTACTCTCCCTATTTTGCTGGTGCAATGAAACTTTCTAATAATAGGTACCTTAATGTATTAAAGTATCATTTACCCGATGATCCAAATCATTTTGGGAACGCTCAGGTTGTTGTGGATTCATTGATCTCATTATTTTATGATACACTGCATCTTGCAGGTTATGCCTTAACTCTTAAGAAAATAGAAAAGACAAATGATGGGAAATACTTAACTGGTGGATATGATGTGCCTTACGATGAAATCCAAGCGTATTTAAACAAAGTCTACATAAACCCATTATCCTTCGACACAATGTACACTACACCATATACCTATGACAGTCTGTGTACAGAAAATATCGTATATGCCGATACCATCTATTTTGATGATTGTTTGAATGTTGGGGATAAGGAGTTTGCCAATGACTACAAGGCAGATCATCCATTACATCTTTACCCCAACCCCACAAAGGAGGAGTTAACAGTAAGTCTGAGAAAGTTATCATATGAATATCCGATCAATATTACAATTCATACTTTCACTGGTAAAGTTAAATGGCAAGGCTTAATAGAAGAAAGAGAACAATCCAAACGTATCTCTGTTTTCTCCTGGCCAAAAGGAATCTATATTATCACGGCCAGAAAAGGAATTGAGATAATTGGACGAGAGAAGGTTATAGTTATGTAAATATAAAAAACATAAACCATGAAAAATCTACTTATACCCATAATCCTCCTTATATCGCTTTGCTCAACCGCTCAACGTTTCAGTGCACCATACGTGGAGATCACAGATGGCACCATCCTATTCCATGCACCCATTGATGCACAACCACATCACCGTATAATCCCAGATTGTATCAGTGACAACACGCGCGTTCGTATGGACATCATGTTACCACCTAACTTCGATGTACAGGCATTCCGGGATAAGCAGGAGGTACAACTCCACCGCTACTCACAAAATCTCGACACCAGCGAAGGAAGGGAAGGCTTCATTACAACTTACCTACTGGTTATCCACATCAACCGAGGAAAAACGGCTGAATACCAAGAAGAATATGCAGAAGCATTGAAAACCCTGCGTGAAGCAAAAGGCGTTTGGATCAGAGATGCTATGGAGCTGGTTGAGGAGGCAGAGATGAGAGATCAATACCATTAATCGGTGAAGACTATATCTGGTCAGTAAACGCATAGATATACATGTCATCACGCCCTAAAACTCGTTCGATATATTCATCTAGAATTCTAAAAAAAGACTCATACATACGAACGGTATCTTCTCTCCTACCCTCTTTTCGTTTAACTGAAATGAAGCTTTGACATGCGTTCTTAAGCATAATGTATTCCGGAACAGAATCTGTCTCATAGAATGGACTCCATCCATTCTCTAATTTCTTATTAATTTCTATAATCAGCCTACTCGCGTATTTTCGACTCTGTTTTTTACCGCAGAGGCGCAATGACGCAAAGATTAACTACCTGGTGTTGTTAAAGTTGCTAAGCATCCATGCAAGCTTCACAGATTATTTTTTATGGATCTGATTAATGGTCGAGAGGTGTTTGCTTTTTGCAAGATGCTAAGCAACCGGATCCTCTTTTTCTGCGAAGCAGCAATCCCGGAAGTTTTCCGAACTCTGTGCCTCTGCGAATAACTCTAACATCAATTGATGATTAGAAGAGATTGCTTGAAGATTTAAATGTGATTTAATCAAGGAAAATAAAAATAAACTCTGTGTAATTATTATTTGGAACGCAGTGTTCCGCGATGTTTAAGCAGTGTTTCGCAGTGTTCTTCCTCTTTAGGTTGAATAATATATTTGGATAGTTTTTTTACCGCTGAGGCGGGAAGGCGCAAAGATCTACGCGAACCAAGGACAACTTCTGTAATTGTATTACCATCTAATTTTACCGGGACCTCTTTTCTGCGAAGCAGCAAAAGCACTCTGTGCTACACTGTGCAAACTCCAAAACCAATAGGTGATTAGAAAAGATTCAGTGAAAATTTTAATGTGATTTAATCAAGGAAAATAAAAATAAACTCTGTGTAATTATTATTTGATATTTCCTTAGTAAATACGCACGGCCGTGCGTATCTACATTACATGACCCAACTTTATCCCTTGATCCTGATTCTCCTTCGCTAAAGCTTTTGGGGCTACGAAAAAAGCCCTCTAAAAAGAGAGCTTTATGTGAGCGGAAGACGGGACTCGGACCCGCGACCCCAACCTTGGCAAGGTTGTGCTCTACCAACTGAGCTACTTCCGCATTGGT
>PKSY01000026.1 GCA_002869405.1 Marinilabiliales bacterium | reverse complement strand
AATCAACAGGATATTGTTTTATTACTTCAATAAAAATACGAAATAATTCAATGTCTGCCATATTATCTCCCGACCTCCAGCCATAGGTCTCCGTATCGTAATGGTTATAGCTTTGCAGATATACTTTTATGTAGCCTGACTTAAGAGTTTCAGAATGCCAGTGTTTCTGAACCCGGTCTAGGTTGCTCCCTCCGCCATTAAAAATAAGAAGCAAAGGCCATCGCTTTTCACCGGTAAAATCCTTTGGAAGGTGAACCTTGTAGGTTGTTTTAGATTCGGCGTTTACCTGTTCTCTGATTTTTAAATCTCTCTCAGATATTTCTTCAAATTCAGGAAAAACTCTATAGGGCTTGTATTTTGGAATGTCGGGATGCAGGAGGAAGAAATAACCTTTTTCATGGGCATATTCGAAAATGGGCAGATTTTCTGCATAATGATCCATCTTTTCATTTAGATAGATTTTCTCTTTAAGCAGCCGGAACTCATAGTCACTGAACTTTTCCAGGTTTAAATCTATAAGTTCAAGTGCTTCAGTATACTTTTTGTTGTTTTCCAGTTCCTGAACTTCCTTCATGAATTTCTCGATGGATGACTCCTGAGCTGTCAGCAGGCCGATGGAAATCAAATACATTAATATGGTAATGGCTGTTTTCATCACCGTAAAACTATATTGTTAAGTGCGGCTTTACTATTATTCTTCGATAAGCGGCCTGATAATTCGATAAGTGGAAATTTCAGGTGTCGATCCTGAACTTTGCCCTGATGTTTTTAAGATACCTCCTGCTAACAGGCAGATGAAAGTTGTTAAAATGTATCTCATGAGTGCCGGATGCTGTTTTTATTATTTGTTCAATTGCAGCAATATTTACGATAAATGACCTGTGAATTCGTTGAAATAATTCCGGTGGCAGCATCTCTTCCCATGATTTTAAGGTTTGGTGAACCATACCTGTATATTCATCATCAACATATATTTTTGTGTAGTCACCATTTGCTTCAATTATCGAAATCTTATCAACGGACACAAAGATTTGCCTTAGGTTTCGTCTTACCATGATTTTATCGGCAGCACCAACCATCTTTTTGTTTTGTAAAGAATTCGATTGACCAATTCTCTCAATTGCGTTTTCCAGCCTCTTAGGATGAACAGGTTTTAAGAGGTAGTCGAGGGCATTTATCTCGAAGGCTCTGATAGCATGAGCGTCATATGCAGTGACAAATACGATTTCAAAATCTATATCCAATGATTCCAGTAAATCAAAGCCTGACTTCATACCCAGATCAATATCAAGGAAAACCAGGTCAGGATTTATTTCTCTGATGAGGTTTGCAGCACCTTCCGCATTTCCTGCTTCACCTGATATAACAATGTGATGATAGGGGTTTAACAGCCGGCGCAGTTCCTGACGGGCAAGAGGCTCATCATCAACAATTATGGTTTTCAGGGTTTTCAGCATTTTTGATTGGTTTTATGATGATTGTGGCAACGACGGTTTGATTTTTTTCTTCAAGGGTTAGTCTGCTATCCTTATCCAGAAAATGCAGCCTGCTGATAAGGTTCTCCAGTCCGGTGCCTGTACCGTCAATATTGTAGTTTCCATTGTTTTTAGATAACTTTCCGCTGTTTGAAATTCTAATAACAAGGTTCTCTGTCAATGAAATATTTATATCAATAATCACAGTGTCAGGGTGTGTTTTTAACCCGTATTTAATGGCGTTTTCTACTAATGTCTGAATTGAAAATACCGGTACAAAAAACTCAAGCGCATCTTTGTCAATATTTTCTGATACTGAGAGTCGTTCTGTATACCTTGATTTCTGAATATGGAGATAATTCCGAACAGCGGCCATCTCTTCACAAACTTTCACCACCGCCTTTTTATCAATTGAAAGGCTATACCTGAAGTATTCAGACATTGAAGTGACGATTTCTCTTGCTTTATCATCATCATTACCAATCAGAGATCGAATGCTGTTGAGTGCATTAAATAGAAAATGCGGGTTTACCTGATATCTGAGCATTAACCATTTTGCTTGTTGTAAACGACTTTCTGCCAAAAGTTTATCCTCTCTTTCGCTTTGTAATTCTATTCTGTTTTTCAGAAGATAGTATATAGAGAAGACAAGCAGTATCGGAAGATAAAAATGTAAACTATGTATAAAGAAAAATCCGTCGATTGCAGGTGGTGAAAAGCCGATAATATCTCTTATGAGAATTGACAGATAATTGGTAATGACGGCCACAGGATACAGGCCTGCGAGGAGTAAAAGCCGCATCGCATATCGCTTAAATGAATTGCGATAACGGTTAACAAGAAAAATAGCAATTCCTGATGTGATAAAGATGGACAATGCCTCTATTCCTCTGACAATTAATGGTATAGTGACTCCCGGGTTGCTTTTGGGGTTGTTAGTCCATTGAACAACGGTAATTAAAAACCAGATGAATACAGCAGTAAACTGTGCTATCAGGAGTTGTAATGAGCTGTTAACAGGCTTTTTCATTCAGGATATCTTTTCTGATGCATAAAATACGCAATTATTTTCATCCGGCATAAACAGCCTTTGAAGAAACCTGAAAAACAACTTTTGAATAATTATTCGGATTTAATAAAATCCCATGCCCTGTACGGTGACCATTCAGGCT
This sequence comes from Marinilabiliales bacterium, assembly GCA_002869405.1. GTDB lineage: Bacteria > Bacteroidota > Bacteroidia > Bacteroidales > BM520 > BM520. The sequence goes on along the minus strand of PKSY01000026.1, from coordinate 12,316 downwards.
CGCCAACCCAAAGGTTTATACCTGAAATATTGTCATTTTTATCACGTTTAAAGATAATTTGGCCTTCCAGGTCGAGAAGCTCCAGCGTATCGGGAGCAACGGGAATAAAATGCCATTCCAGGCCGGCGCCTTTAAATGTAAAAAGGTTGTTGCTTTCTGATATTGAAGCTTTGACTCCGTGCATATCATATAATCCCTGATACTCATTATATTGTTTTTCCGACAGTTCAACAGCAGCAATATGTTTTGGCTTTAGGATTGGCCAATTCAGGTATTTTGCCACAGCACGTTCAATTTCCGGCCATAGCACCCAACCATTTGTTCCGTTTGTCATTACCACTACTGCCTGACCGCGCTCAGGAAAAGCAATAAAATTACTGTGCCATCCAATTGTTGCACCGCCGTGGCTGAATCGCAGATCTTTTCCCTCGCCCTGTACCCGGTATCCATAGCCAAAGTTCCAGAATCCGGGTGTCATCATTTTATGAATACTTTCAGTATTTAAAATTTTTGATTTCTGACCCTGATACGCCCTCATCATATCAATAAGCATTAATCCCAAATCGCCGGGCGTTGTCCATAATCCCCCGGCTGCCGACTCAATGTGAATGGGTCCGTATTCAGGTATGGCTCCGGCCTCTGTATGGCCATAAACAGCGTTCAATTTTTGTGCTGAATCCAAGGGAGCATAATAACTGTTTTTCATTCCTGCCGGATTAAAGACTTTTTCCTTCATGACATCATAAAATGACATTCCGGAAGTATTTTGCATAATTTGCTGGATAACCTGATATCCTCCGCCTGAATACATGAACTTTTTCCCCGGTTCGTGAACTATTTTTACTCCCGGTGAATTTGCCGGAGGTGTTCCGTTTAGGATATCAGTAAGTTCCGGAAGGTTATCTTCCGACCAGTATCCTGTAAAACCTCCAACGTTAAGTCCGCCGGAGTGGGAGAGTAGCTGATGCATTGTTACAGGCCCTTCAAATTTATCATATGACAACTGCCATTCTCCGGTGTAATTGTTAATGTCTGATTCCGGATTTAGCAATCCCTGTTCAATAAATGTCATTGCTCCAGTGGCAGTAACAGGCTTACTTACCGAGGCTGCCTGAAATAGTGTGGATGAATTAATAGGTATAGTATCACCGATTTTTTTAACGCCAAATGCACCTGAGTAAATAATCTCCATATTGTCAATTACTGCAAACGAAACAGCCGGGACATCCCAGTATTCCATACGCTCCATGAGATTATATTCCGGTACAACATCCCCGGTATAAGATTCCGGCATGAGTGAATTAATAATTTCTGTTTCTGGATTTTTTTCGGTCTGAGGGCTTTCGCAGCTTGTTGAAAATACAATCGATGCTGATAATAATGCAATTCCAATAAAAAGTTTCATAGTATATTAATTTCCTAACAATGACTGCATAAGCACATGTATTGTTACAAATAATCTGATTTATTGATTCAGGTATATATTGCCATTGCTAATACGATTAGAAGCATATTAAGTTGATTTACTGCTTCTTATTCAATAAAAATAACTTTTGCAATACTAAGAGCAGCCTCTATGGAAGTAAATTCCGGTTTAGACATATTTCGAATCACTGTGATGGCGATTTCTTCTTCAGGGAAAATAATATTCACTGCATTCATTCCATCTCCCATGCCCGGATGGTAATAGTATGTTTTGTCCATGAAGCTGTTAATTCCAAGCCCAAGACCATAGCCTGTCTCTTCACCATTATTTAAGGTATTTGACTTCCAAAGCAGCTGATAATTTGATGGAAGATTATTTCCGTTTATTAAAGCGTTAGTCCAAATCCCCATATCTGAGACATTTGAAATCACATTACCACCACCAATAAGATTTGAAAAATGCATCTGAGTTGCCGGAATATACCCTGTTGAGTCTTTGAAGTATCTTGGAACTGCATCATCTGCATTTTTATAATAACTACAGGCATAGGTGTTTTTCATATTCAGAGGATAAAAGATTTTCTTATTCAGATAATCATCAAAGGACATCCCGCTTAGCTTTTCAATAAGCTTTGCCATAATAGTATATCCTGTATTGCAGTATTTCCATTCAACACCCGGCATATTTGTGTATTCTCCCTGCATGGCCATTTCTATAATTTCATCGATGGTGTGCGCTGAAAATATCTGATTCATGAAGTCTTCATTTCTTGTGATTTCAGGAAGTCCACTGGTGTGTGAAAGAAGTTGTGCTATTGTAATTTTTCGCCTATCGGGCAGTAATTCAGGGAAATAGGTGTTGATATCGTCTTCAAGCTTTAATTTGCCATCTTCAACAAGGCAAAGTATTGCCATACCTGTAAATTGTTTTGACATTGAGGCAATACCCAGTTTATGGGTTTTTGTTAATGGTTTTTGTATCGTCACATCAGCCATGCCATAATAACCTTCAAAAAGTATTTCTTTTCCGTTTTCAGTGACGATTACAGATAAAGCTGGCCCATTAGGGTCTGTATTTACTGATAGAACGCTGTCGATTTTCTGACGCAGCTCTTTGTTGTTATTTGTTATCTGTGATTTACCGACAAAAAACAATAAAGTAAATAGACCTAATAATATTGTTTTCATAACACATATGTATTTAGTTTTTGAAGATTTTTAATATTACTGCATCTTACTCAGGATATCGAATATCATAAAAATGTAACTGCATTTTAAAAATCTCAGAATGCTGGTTTTGCTTAAAAACTGAATCATAAACGATTAACATATTGTTTTGTGTCATGTCATGAAGCAATCCTATTAATCATTCCTTTAAAGATAATACCGTGAACAGGCAAAACGGCGAACCAGTAGAGTCTTCCAGCCAGACCTTTAGGTCGGAATGTGGCAGTCTGGATTACTTTATTCCCCTTTATCCTGAATTCCAGCCATGCTTCACCGGGGAGCTTCATCTCTGCAAAGAGCAATAAACGTCCTTCCTTTTTATTGGCATAAAGCACTCTCCAGAAGTCAAGTGAATCACCTGCGTCAATTGTATTGATGTTTGTTCTGCCACGGCGCAACCCGACACCTCCAACAACTTTATCAAGAAAACCTCTGAACTGCCACAGCCAGTTACCAAAGTACCACCCGGTCTCACCTCCAATACGCCAGATTTTCTCAATGGTATGAGCTTTGGATTCATATTCTTTCTCTCTGGTATCTTTAAAGCAACCATACTCAGGAACCTGAATAAAGTCAGAGATGCGAAATTCACTTCCTGCATCTTTCCAGCTTGAAATAATCGATTGGTGCTGTAAGGTGCTGAATGTTTTATTTAGTGCTTCACGATAGCTGTCAGGTATCACTCCGGTAATATCATTTATCGCATTATCTCTGCACACCACTTCCACTTTCATGCTGTCTACCAGGTTAACTGCTAACCGATAAGTCGTTGATGTTACGAAATATAACCAGTATGAGGACAAACGTGGTGTCATCACAGGAACTATCCAAATTTTTCTCTTCAGGTTTCTCACCAGTGCATATTGTAAGAGCATTTCTTTATATGTTAGAATATCCGGGCCACCGATATCAAAATTCCTGTCAAATAACTTCTCATTGTTTAAAGCTTTCTGTAGAAAACGGATAACATCTTCAATTCCAATTGGTTGACATTTGGTATTCAGCCAACGGGGTGTTACCATAATTGGAAGCTTTTCTACCAAATCCCTTATGATTTCGAATGAGGCACTTCCTGAACCGATAATTATTCCGGCTCTGAGGGTTGTTAGATGAAAGTTCCCGGTTTGAAGTATTTCTTCAACATTCTTTCTTGAAGAGAGATGTGGAGATAAATTTTCTTCATTCACGATACCACTCAGATATATAACCTGCTTAATACTACTGCCGGAAAGTGCCTGAATGAAATTTTTTGCGGAAGCCTCTTCTAATCCTGTATAGCTTTTTGAATTCGACATAGAGTGGACAAGATAATAGGCTGCATCTATATCATTGGGCAGAACCAGTGTTTCCGGTCTTAATAAGTCCGCTTCCAAAACAGTAATCTGAGAAATAAAAGATTCAGACGGATGGAACCTGGCTGCATCTCTCACTAGACAAACTACATAATGGCCTTCCTGAATTAGGGCTGGTAATAGTCGTTTTCCAATATAACCTGTCGCACCGGTTAATAATATTTTCATATGTAAAATCGTTAAATGCCATTTATAAAAATATTAACATTATCTTGATTTGAATTGTTTCGAATTATCTTCTTTGGGCTGCTGACAAATAAAATAAATTTGCGTCTAGCCATTTTTTTTTGTATACATTAGCTGTTACAAATCTAAAAAAACGAAAGGTTTTTATGTTAAAAATTGAAGTAATTAACAAATTTGAAGATTTTAAAAGTATTACTAAAGATGAATTTATTGATTTGCTGTTTGTGCACCTCGACAAGTTTGGTGATCCGCGAAACCAGATTGAAGATTGCCTGAATTATGCACTCTCAGACGAAGAAGGGAAAGGCGGTTTTGCACTTGCAGCCTTTTATGATGGAAATCCTGTTGGAGCGCTGATAATGAACAAGACAGGGATGGGCGGATATATTCCTGAAAATATCCTGGTCTACATTGCAGTAAATAGTGAATACCGTGGAAAAGGTATCGGAAGACAGATTATTGAAAAATCTGCAGAGATTGCTGAAGGTGATATTAAACTGCATGTGGAGTATGATAACCCGGCAAAACGCCTTTATGAACGCGTAGGTTTTACCAATAAATACGCCGAGATGCGTTTTAAAAATCCGAAATCAAAATAACCCCCTCATGGCCACTTTAAAAATCAGTATTACAGAAGTACGAAATAATATTATTAAACTTAACAAATACTTAAAACGGAATAATATTGAATGGAGCCTGATTACAAAGGTTTTTAGCGGTGATGAGGATTTTATGCGTAAAGTGCTTACTCCTGACATTATAAAAGACCTGCACTCGGTAGGTGATAGCAGACTAAGTAGTCTGAAGACACTGAAGGAAGTAAATCCTGATTTGATTACCATCTACATTAAACCCCCTGCTGAAATCTATGTTGAAGATATAGTGCAGTATGCAGACATCTCTTTAAATAGCAGCTACCGTACCATAAAGGCATTGAACGAAGCCGCCGGAAAAGCCGGAAAAATTCATAAGATAATCGTGATGGTTGAACTTGGGGAACTTCGCGAAGGTGTTCTGCGCGAAAATCTGGAGGAGTTCTATGAAAAAGTCTTTGAACTGGCAAATATTGAAGTGATTGGACTGGGTTCTAACCTGGGATGTATGTATGGCATTGAGCCAACATTTGACAAATTGATGCAGCTTACCCTTTATAAAATGCTGCTGGAAACCAAGTTTAAAAGAAAATTGCCGGTTATATCAGGAGGTAGCTCCATCACTCTTCCTCTGGTTGAAAATGGCAGGGTTCCGGAAGGTATCAATCATTTCCGTATTGGTGAATCAGCATTTTTCGGTACCAGTCCGCTGGATAACGAAACTTTTAAAGACCTATCTTCTGAAACATTTCGGTTTTATGGCAATATAATAGAGCTGGAAGAGAAAGAGATTGTTCCTGACGGAGTTATCAATGATGCTAGTATAGGTCATACCGAGGAGTTTGATCAAGACCTTATTAGTGAAACGACTTTTAAAGCAATTGTTGATTTTGGGCTTTTGGATGTGGATACCAATGAATTGGAATTATTGGATCCGGAGATTCAGTATGTAGGTACAACTTCTGATATGACCGTACTGGATTTGGGAAAAAATCTCACCAAGGACAAAAAGAAGAAGTATCGAGTAGGTGATAAAGTTTGTTTTAAGCCCAGTTATATGGCCGTAGCCCGATTGTTAAATTCAAAGTTTATTGAAAAGGAATTTCTTTAAATATGAATTCAGTCATCGAAATAAAAAAATCTGCGCTGGAAAACAATTACCGGTTTATAAAATCACTTGTTGGTGATGATGTAACGGTCTGTGCAGTTGTTAAAGGTAATGCCTACGGCCATGGTGTTGAGCAGGTGCTTCCGGCATTACAAAGCTATGGTGTAAATCATTTTGCGGTTTTTAGCTCAGCTGAAGCCTTACAGTGTTTCAGATACCTGCGTGATAATGTAAAGCTCATGATTATGGGCTTTGTGGAGCATGCTCATTTGCGCTGGATCATTGAAAATGAAATAGAGTTTTACGTCTATTCCTGCGAGATTCTAAAATCTGCGCTATCCATTGCCCAGCTTGTTAATACAAAAGCCCTGGTGCATTTGGATCTCGAAACAGGTATGAATCGTACCGGACTTACAGAAAAAGAGCTCGATAAATGCATAAGTCTTATAAAAAAATATGAGGAATATGTAGAGGTCAGAGGTGTAACAACTCATTTTGCCGGAGCGGAAAGTATTGCCAATTATGTGCGTGTAATGGATCAGTATTCACGATATAAGGAACGTATAAAATATCTGGAAAAGCACAACATAGATATTGGTTCCAGGCATGTAGCATCTTCGGCCGCGACAATTATTTATCCCGATACGAGGCTTGATATGGTCAGGGTTGGGGTTCTGCTTTATGGTTACTGGCCTACAAGAGAGATTTGGATTCAGTATGCCCGCTCTGTTAAAAACCACAGCAACCCACTTCAGCGATCAATAGTCTGGAAATCATCTGTAATGGTGGTAAAGGATGTTGAAGAGGGGGAGTTTGTGGGGTATGGGCTTGGATATCAGGCTCCTCAGGATATGAAGATTATGATCGTTCCTGTGGGTTATGTTGACGGTTACAGCCGTTCTCTGAGCAACAATGGCCACGTATTGGTAAATGGGCAAAGAGCTGATGTGATTGGCTCCATAAATATGAATATGGTGCTGTGTAATATTTCAGATCATGATTCTGTGTCTCCCGGTGATGAGGTAATCCTTATCGGAGCACAGAATGGCAATGAAATCACTTTCAATTCCTTTGCAGAGATGAACAATGCAATGAATTATGAAATTCTGGCCCGACTTCCTGAACATGTTCCACGAATTAGCGTGCTTTAAATCTTGAATTCACATAATTATCCCTGCTATTCTATTCTGATGGCAGGGATATTTCTTATTTTTGTCATATGAAAGATAAGGTCGTAATAATTACCGGGGCTTCATCCGGTATAGGCAAGGCACTTGCTGAGCAATTCGCCCGGAATCAGGCAATTGTAGTTCTTGCTGCCCGAAATGAAGAACGACTTTTATCCGTACAGTAGGGCATAAAGAAATATAATGCCAAATCACTATCCGTAAAAACCGATGTGAGTGTGGAATCTGACTGCAAGGCTTTAATAGATAAGACTATAAATACGTTTGGAAGAATAGATATCCTGATTAATAATGCAGGTATCTCGATGCGGGCTTTATTTTGCGATCTCGAACTTGAGGTAATAAGGCGGTTAATGGATGTAAATTTTTGGGGTACAGTGTATTGCACCAAATATGCAGAAGAGCATGTCAGGAAGCAAAAAGGATCCATTGTCGGAATTATCTCCATTGCAGGATATCAGGGATTGCCCGGACGCACAGGATACTCTGCATCGAAATATGCCATTCGTGGCTTTCTGGAGACAGTACGGATTGAAAACCTGAAAACAGGAATGCATGTACTGGTGGCAGCACCGGGTTTTACAAGCTCTAACATTCGATACACGGCACTCACGGCTGATGGCTCTAAACAAGGGTCAACACCACGTGCTGAAAAAAATATGATGTCAGCTGAATATTGTGCCTACAGAATTTATGTCGCTATAAGAAGAAGAAAACGATCACTTATCCTTACCACTCAGGGTAAGCTGGCAGTATTACTCAATAAACTTGTTCCAAAACTGGTCGATAGGGCATCATATAAACTGATGGAAAGTGAACCTGATTCACCATTATTGCGATATAAGAAGGATTAAAACCGGCTTCTGTCCCTCTCGATCTCCCTTTTGCTGTCTTTGGCCTTTAAGGATTCACGCTTGTCATATAATTTCTTACCCTTGGCAATGGAAATTTCAAGCTTTGCCAATCCGTTCTCATTGATAAAGAGCCTTAGTGGCACAATAGTTAGTCCTTTTTCTGCAAGAGAAGTGAAAATCTTCTTTAATTCACGCTTGTTGAGTAGTAGTTTTCTCGGACGTTTGGGGTCGTGATTGTTGTAAGTGCCGAATTTGTATTCGCTGATATGAAGACCAAAAACAAAGAGTTCATTATCCCTGAACTGACAATATGATTCCGCCAGATTTGCCTTCCCTTCGCGAATAGATTTAATTTCTGTTCCGGTAAGTGCAATACCTGCAGTAAACCTGTCCTGTATAAAATACTGGTAAAAGGCTTTTTTGTTCTTTATGTTAATTGAGTTTGCCATAATTTGTCAGGCGCAAAGATATGGAAATTCCATGGAGCATCATATGGGTGTTATTCCTGCTCTTTTTGTTTTTTTAGAAGTTCTTTTGTTGAAAGCAATCCGCATGCAGCAAAAATATCTTCACCACGGGATGCCCTTATAGTAGTGGTAATACCTTTTTTTGTGAGCTGGTCGCGGAACCAAATCATCTTTTCTTCAGAACAACCTTTTAACGGAGTATCAGGGATTGGGTGGAATCTGATCAGATTCACACGGCATCGGATTCCGTTCAACAGGCGTGCCATCTCCTTGACATGTTCCTTTGTGTCGTTAATTCCGGAGAACATAATGTATTCAAAAGAAATACGGCGTTGTTTTCCAAAGTCAAAGGATTTTATTTCCTGAATCACCTTTTCTAAAGGATAAACATTTTCAATAGGCATTAACTGAGCTCTTTCATGATCGAAAGGCGTATGAAGACTTACTGCAAGGTGACAATCACTCTGCTCCAGAAACTGTTTCATCCCCGGAATGATACCAATAGTGGATACTGTTACACGCCGTGTGCTCATAGCAAGTCCGTAGTCTGAAGTGATAATCTCAACACTTTTCAGCACATTGTCAATATTGTCAAAAGGCTCACCCATGCCCATATATACGATATTGGTAAGCTTATCATATTCCGGCAGACTTTTTATCTGGTTCACAATCTCACCGGCAGTGAGTTGCGCTTGAAAACCCTGTTTTCCCGTCATGCAAAACAGGCATCCCATTTTACACCCTACCTGTGATGAAACACAGAGGGTAGCACGGTCCTTGTCAGGAATATATGCTGCTTCAATAAACTTCTTGTTTGCGGTAGGGAAGAGGTACTTCTTTGTTCCGTCGACGGATTCCTGAACATTTGAGTGTTCCACCCTGCCTATGCAATATTGCTCATTGATTTTGTCTCTGGCAGCTTTGGAGATATTTTTCATCTCCTCAACCGTATGGATATCTTTTTTATAAAGCCAGTCGGCCATTTGTTTTCCAACAAATGGTTTTAATCCTAACGACTCTGCGATGGTCTTCAATTCAGAGAGCGTTTTGCCGAAGAGTGCCTCTTTATTCATTAAAAGTAAATTTCAGTATAAATATTTGTAAATGGAATGCCTTTGCTGATAAGAAGATCCCTGACCTCCACAATCATTTCAGTGCTGCCGCAAAGGTAAAAATTTGTATCAACCGGGAAATGCCCTTTTGCCGCAAGATATTTTGTGATACGGCCATGAAAATCCTTGCCGGAATTTTCCCTGGAAAGGCATGCAGTATATTTTATTTCATGCTGCGAGTTGATTTCCTCATTGAAATATTTATCATCACTGTTTCGCACTCCATGCAATAGAGTGATGTTATGAACTTCTTCATTCATCCATACACCACGAAAAGGCGCTATCCCGGTACCATTACATATCCACCAGCTGTTTAAACTTCCCGGACGGAATTTTCCGAAAGGTTTGGATGCAAATATTGTATCTCCCTTTTTAACTTCTGATAATCTGGGAGTAAGAAGTCCGTCAGGTTTTTCTGTAAAGAGGAGTGTGATTTCGTTTTTATTGTCACTTCCGGCGATAGAATAGAGGCGCGGCGGTTCATGCTCCAGAAGTTTAATACCGGTAACATCGCCGGGCTGCCATGCCCAGGGATATTGAATTCTAATAAGATATGCTGTTTCCGAGATTTTGGAAATCCCTGATACAATCGTTTCGTAATTTTCTCTTTGACTGTCCATCAGACAGATAACATTCTGATGAGGTGAGTGTTCATTATAATCTGACTATAATATATATTATGTATATTAAAACCAGAATAACTCCTTCATGTCGCTGTAACACGTATTTTCGTCTCCCGAAATAGAGCATGATAAATAATGCAAATGTTGCGACAAGAACCATCCCCAGGTCGAGTGATAAATCAGGGTAATTTTCAAGTGGCCTTATGGTAGCACTAGCACCTAAAACAAGGAGAATATTGAATATATTTGAGCCAACAACATTACCAATGGCAATGTCAGGGTTTTTCTTTAATGCGGCAATTACAGATGTAACCAGCTCTGGGAGAGAGGTTGCCAGTGCAACCATTGTTAGACCGATTACCGATTGACTAATCCTAAGTTTAATTGCGATTTCACTAGCTCCGTTTACAATCCATCGCCCACTGATAAATAGTGCACCTAAACCGAATACGATTAAAAGAATTGAAGTTAAAGTGTTATAGTCCTTAATGTTATTTTGCTCTCCATTATCAATATAATTTCTGGAAGCACGGCGGTTTAACTGGATAAAGACTAAAAATAAGACAAGAAAGATAATTCCCTCCCACCGTTTAATAATAATGTCTTCTTTATTGAAAGAGTATACTGCCAAAAGAAGAACAACTGTTATTAAAAATGAACCGGGAATAACCTTATTGGTTGTGCTTTTCTTTGATGGAATAGGCGCTATTATGGCTGTGATACCAAGGATTATTAGAATATTTAAAAGATTGCTGCCCATAACATTTGCAATGGCAAGGTCAGTCTTTCCCTGCCAGGCAGCAACGCCACTAATTACTAGTTCCGGGAGGCTGGTTCCAAAGGCCACAATCGTTAGGCCTATCACGATACTTGGAATTCCTAGTCTCTTCCCTAAGGAAGCAGATCCTTCTACAAGCAGATTAGCTCCGAAAATTAGCACTACAAACCCTAAAAAGAATAAAAATTCTGTCGTCATTTCTTACGTTCTTAAAAGCAAATCGCCCATACGATACAATACCGTGCATCCGGTTACACTATTTCGAATAATTTCTTTCCCCGAAAATCAAACTCCCAATCCGTACAATCGTCGCTCCTTCCTCTATGGCAATTTTATAATCCCCCGACATTCCCATTGAAATCTCTTTAAAGTGTTTGTTGTCAGAAAAATAACCCTGCTTTAAATGGTCAAAATAGCGCTTTAGCTGTCTGAACTCTTTTCTGATTTGCCCCTCATCATCTGTATAGGTTGCCATGCCCATTACACCGGAGATAATTACATTCTCCATTTTCATGAATTCCGTGGAACTAAGGATTTCTTCTGCTTCTTCCATCGACAAACCGAATTTTGTCTCCTCTTCAGCAATATGGAACTGGAGCAGACACTGAATTCTCCTTTTATATTGTTTTGCTTGTCTGTCAATCTCCATCAGAATTTTTAAACTGTCGATACTGTGAATCAGATCAACGCTGGATGCAATATATTTTACTTTATTGGTCTGTAAATGTCCGATAAAATGCCAGACAATATCATTCGGAAGATTATTTGCTTTGCTTTGTAGTTCTCTGGCCTTGTTTTCACCAAAAACTCTGTGGCCGGCTTCATAAGCCTCAAGAATATCCTCCTCCGGTTTTGTTTTTGACACTGCAACCAGGCAAACTCCTTCCGGGACAGATGTTTTAAGTGTTTGAAGATTTTCTTTTATATTCATTTCCCTTCCCATTGAAATGCAAAGTTATTCTTTTTTTGGGATGAAGGGTATGGCTATGCATAACAAACTCTGGCATGTTTTGCAATGTTGAGGAATCTTATCGTCAGATTAAATTACTCTTTATCCTCAAGCAGCTTTTGTAGTTCAAACATTTCATCGCGTAACCGTGCAGCCTCAATAAAATCAAGTTCTTTAACAACTTTCTCCATCTGTTGTTTGGTTTTTTTAATCGCTTTTTCGAGCTGCTCTTTCGACATGTATTGAACTACAGGATCGGCAGCCAGAGATGTGTTTTCATTTTCTATGTATGCACCTTTTTCCTGAGGTTTTATTCCCGCAAGTGCATCCAGTGCTGAGTCGGTAGATTTTACAATCGCTCTGGGAGTGATATTATGTGCTTTATTGTAAGCAGTTTGCTTTTCTCTTCGCCTGTCAGTTTCGTCAATGGTGCGCCTCATGGAATCTGTGATTTT
>PKSY01000050.1 GCA_002869405.1 Marinilabiliales bacterium | reverse complement strand
TCAGAGCAAATGATTGTATTTACACAGCTAATGGCATTTAGCAAATAAAGAGGGTTAAATTTTTATTATTCTTAGTTATTTCCTTTTTTGTACTGTTTTGCAGATTAACTAAGCTATACAATGTACTAAGAGATTCAAGGATTCAGGAGACAATACAAAACTGATTACTGTCGGACTCAAAGTTGGGTGTATTGCTATTAAATTAAAAAATAACACATGAATGACCAGGATAAAACCAGGGAAGAACTGTTGGCCGAATTATCGGATATGAGGCATAAATATGAGAAATTAGTTACCAGGCATAAAAATGACCTTAAGGATACTGAAATATTAATTAATACGATAATTAATAATCTTCCTTCCTCGGTATTCATTAAAGACAATAATTTTCGAAAAACACTGGCAAATAATGCTCACCTGTTAAGAATGAAAGCTCATTTAAAGTCAATAGGGTTAGATTCATCTGTAGATATTCTGGGTAAAACAGATTTTGAAGTAACAACAAAAAAACAATCCAACGAGTATTATACGGATGATTATGCGGTAATTAAAAAAGGTGAAAAGATAATCGAGAAAGAGGAGAATGGTTATGACCCTGATGGGAAAAAAATAACTATTATCATCACTAAAGTACCGTTATATAATCATTTGGGTGAAATCATCGGGATGGTTGGTATTACGACAGATATCTCAGAACTTCGGCAGAAAGGGGATGAGATAATCAACAAGAACAAGCAATTATTAAAGCTAAATGCTGAAAAAGACAAGTTTTTCTCCATTATTGCTCATGATCTAAAAAGTCCTTTTAATTCCATTAACGGATATAGTGAACTATTAATGGAAAGCGTTGCTCTGAATGATTTAGAGAACATTAAAGAATATGCAGAAATTATTCTAAAATCGTCAACACGGGCTGTAGATTTACTAATGAATTTAGTCAACTGGGCGCAATCTGAAACGGGGAGAATTAAGTTTACCCCAAAAAACTTTTATCTTGATGAAGCAGTAAAGGATGTAGTATTATTATTTGAAGACATAGCAGGACAAAAAGCATTAAAAATAGTCAATAATATTAATGATCACAGAGAGGTAAATGGCGATCTTCCCATGATAAGCACAGTCCTTCGTAATTTACTTTCCAATGCTATAAAATACTCACATCCGGGAGGTGAAATAACTATCTCTTCTAAACATATCCAGGATGATATTCAGGTTTCCATTGCAGATTGTGGAGTAGGAATAAAAAAAGACCAATTGAAAAAGTTATTAAGGATTGATGAAGCGCATTCCACCAATGGCACATTTAATGAAAAAGGCACAGGGCTCGGACTAATTTTATGTAAAGAGTTTATTGAGAAACATCACAAAAAAATCTGGGTTGAAAGCGATGAAGGCAAAGGATCTGTGTTTCATTTTACAATTTCATCTGTGCTTATTTAGATGAAAAAAATCTTTTGCAAGTCCCACTAAAGCTGTTGCTTTTAAATAATCAAGAAGAATTATTCACTCATCACCAGTTGACAAATGCTTTCCATCAGGACAGGTGCCATGGCCGTCTGCATTATCTCGTTCCCAACTATCAGCAATGGCAGCGGAATAGATGTATTATGCTCGATATTCAATATCAATATTTTTTCATGGCAATTGACGGTGATTGGGTACTTTATATTCCTTTCGGATATCATATTCTATCCCACAACGGAATGGCATTTAGCATTGAGTTAGGAGCCAAAACGCCTGTGCATTATGATCAGGATTTAAAAATCTATAACTTTCTGGGATTTGGAATCAATTTTGGTTTTCAGTTTTAATATTGCCTTGATCCAATGTGTCAATAAAGCAGTTGAAAGTGATAAAATAAGACACCACCTACTGCTCGTGTCGCTGTAAGTGGCTGATTATTAATTGGGCCCACCTGTCCCGAAAGCTTTCGGGAGAACCAGGGAACCAACCAAAACCCCATATCCTATTTTGTTTCACAAAGAACTTTCTCAATCAACTCAGGGTATTGCTTCAAGTTTCGAATGTATTTACTACTCTTCATCGACTTTATCTTCTTTTCCAACCGTAATGCATGAGAATATGTCTTAGTGGATATTTCAAGAAAAACTTTCCAATCCGACGCTTTAGCAGTATAGCTGCTCCTTCCATAAAATTGGCTCAGATGCTTCCTCAATCTATTTTCTATTCCATCCCGGGTAGCTCCAATATAATACCGATCTAAATTTCTACTATAAAGTATATAACAACCTATCTTCATATCACATAATTTGCATGTTAATACAAAAAAGCATGAAATATGACCCATTGAACTGAAAATATAACCCGAAATGTTGTGCAAATTGTTGTGCAAATAAAAAACCACTTACTGCTCGTGTCGCTGTAAGTGGCTGATTATGAAGTGGG
>PKSY01000126.1 GCA_002869405.1 Marinilabiliales bacterium | reverse complement strand
TTGTATAGTGCAGCGCAGCAGTAAGATTCAGCTCCCTGTTGAATTCATAACTGTAGTGAAGCTGGTAATGATCCTGCTTGTAATTGTCGGTTTGATTGTTATAAAACCCGGTTATTTCGCCTTCGCTGTTTTCTATGGCACCTGAAGGATTGTAAGTACGCTGGTCGCTGTCGAGCAGGTAGGAGGGAACCCCGTACCATGCCTGATAAGTTTTCTCTTTTCCCGAAAAGGTGATGAATTTCAGTAGTGAGTGCTCACCGTAGTAGGCTCCTGATACATAGTATGATTGCAGGTCAGACCATCCGCGGTCCACATATCCGTCGGAAGAAACTTTTGATAATCTTGCATCAAAAGCCCAGTGATTGTTTACCAGACCGGTTCCCACAGCAACATTCGCTCTCATGGTATTGAATGAACCGCCGCTGAATTCGGTTTTTGCATATGCCTTCTCTGTCACCTTGTTGGTCAATACATTCACGGTAGCGCCAAAAGCAGCTGCTCCGTTTGATGAGGTTCCCACACCACGCTGAATTTGCATGTTGTCGACAGACGACGAAAGATCCGGCATATTCACCCAGAATACATTCTGTGATTCGCTGTCGTTCAAAGGAATACCATTCACAGTGATGTTGATGCGCGTCATGTCTGTGCCACGGATACGGAAGCTGGTGTATCCAACTCCTGCCCCTGCATCAGAGTTTATGATCAGTGATGGAGTGTTGGTTAACAACATCGGCAGATCCTTTCCCAGGTTGCGGCTTTTTATCTCCTCGCCGGTGAAATTCTGGTAGGTTACCGGCGTATTGCCGGAAGCCCGTGTGGCGCGGATTATTACACCTTCCTCCAGTATTGCAGATGGCTCTAAACTAAGATTAATAGTACCGGTTCCTGAGACTTCAAATGTTTGTTGCAGCGTTTTGTAACTGATATGCGTTACTACGATGGAGTGTTCTCCGTTGCTGACGTTCTTAAATTCAAAACTGCCATCTTCACCTGACACGGCTGTGAAGAGATTGTTGTCGAGAATAACATGCGCCATGGCCACAGCTTCTCCCGAAAATTGGTCTGTAATTGTCCCTTTAACAAGGTTCTGACTGAAAACAAACAGCGTCAGCATCATTAAAATTCCTGTAAGTGATAATTTGTACATCATTAAATCATTTAGTGTTAAACATCCAAATGACCGTTCAGAAGATTGTACAAGATCAGAAAACATCGTATCCCTACCCGGCATTACCCGGACCAGGTTCAATGGGTGTGATCTCAGCCCGTAATTTTAGGGCACCCCTTCTTTTATTGGTCGCGCTGCAAAATTATCACTATTTTTTGGAATAATGCAAGCCGATATCTAATTGGATGATTGTTAGTATGATAACCTGCAAATTGCAGTTGAGGTTACTTTTTTCTTACTTTTACAAAAAAGATTATATGCATATCATCATCATAAACGGGCCAAACCTGAATCTTACCGGAAAACGTGAAAAGGGAATTTACGGTGAGGAGAGTTTTGAGCACATCATAGAAAAGCTTTCAGCAGAATTCACAAATCATAAGATTGAATATTTTCAGAGCAATGTGGAGGGTGAGATTATCAATAAACTGCATGAAGCCGGATTTTCATACGATGGTATTATTTTAAATGCCGGAGGATATACACATACATCTGTTGCCATTGGTGATGCCGTAAAAGCCATTGATACTCCGGTGATAGAGGTGCATATGTCGAATATTTTTGCCCGTGAGGAATACCGGCATAAAAGTTTTATTTCTGAAGGAGCAAAAGGTGTGATTTGCGGCTTTGGCGCTAACTCTTACCGTCTGGGAATAATGGCCTTACCGGGATAGTTTTTCCGGGTCAAGATCAGAAAATGTCTTTTTCCCTTTTAGAAAATGTTCCACAACGATGTTTCCGTAATACATTCCTGAAACACGATCTTTGTGTTTTATATTATTTCTTTTGAACAGATTTCTTTTAATTCTTCTGATGAAGCTCAGTTGTGCCCTTATTACAGCGATAAAATCATTGAAACCACCATCGAATAGGAATTTAACGGATGCTACCAGATCCATAAAGAACCGAAACGTAATTACCGGGATTATTCTTTTTCTGGGGAGGTTCTTATATAACATCACAATATTATTGCGCATGTTGAGGTATGTTTTATAGGCTGATACTTTCGGTAAAGTGCCCCCGCCCACATGATAGACCACACTATCGGGAGTGTACATGATTTTATATCCTGCATTTTTCAAGCGCCAGCAGAAATCAATCTCCTCCATGTGTGCGAAAAAATCCTCATCAAGACCACCGAATTGATGGTATAGGTCGGCCCGCACAAACATACAGGCACCTGTAGCCCAGAATACTTCTGTTGCCTCGTCGTACTGTCCTTCGTCTTTTTCCAC
>PKSY01000319.1 GCA_002869405.1 Marinilabiliales bacterium | reverse complement strand
TTATGGTTGGGATGAATGAAGAGAACAGAATCACAAAAAAAGATTTATTTGGACTATCAATATACCCAAACCCTTCACAAGGGGAAGTGACATTTTCAACTAAGGTACTTTCAGATAACCGCCATATCGAAATCTACAATATATCCGGCGTACTGATAGAAAAGCTTGAATTTCAAAGAAATATTAATCAGATACTTTTCAATTCATCGTGCTTACATCCCGGTGTGTATGTTGCAAAACTTATTATCGAAGGACAAACTTCTGATGTCACAAAATTTATTATCCAATAACTATGAAGAACTTATATATTGTTATACTCCTCTTTCTATTCAATTTTCCGGCTGTCAGCAAAGCTCAGGTGAACATTGATACTGTGATTATCAATCAATCTAATATCATTTGCTACACTTCCAATAACCCACAATATGCAAGGCTTATGCCTCCGGTGAAGCCTCTCTATGTCACATTGATTTCTTCGCCTGAGATGAACTGGAGCATGCAATCTCCGCAAGAGAAATTTTCAATGATGAAGGAATATGTGAATTCATTCTCATTAGCTGATGCAGAATTCGCTGATATTGACAAATTCCTCTGCTATGTCACACAACTGGCGATTTCAGAACCAATGAAAACCCCACTTTACAGGGATTCTACTTCAACAATATTTGAAGGCTTATCCCAAAATCTTGACTACAGAAATGAGGAAGTCGACCTTGTATTGCAATTATTAACAGACTTAAGTGGGTGGGCAGAGAACAGATCAAAATAATTCAAACCAAATAACCGAAAAAAATCATATGAGACACTTTTTACTATGCACTGCAATCGTTCTGGCAACAGTTTCATTTGCCCAGAATTCTTTCTTTCAATCTTACCTAACGGACTATTATGAAACCGGTTTTGATATTATTTCTCTTGACAATGGGAATTTATTAATATCAGGCCGTACAATGGATCCTCCAATGGACCAATATCAGTTCCTTAGATTCACTGATGCTGATGGAAACGAGATATCAACATCGTATTTACATTCAGAAAACGCAAAAAATAAACATCTTTTATGTCAGGATTATGATAATTCGATTTTAATTCTGCGTGACAGCACAATCAATGATACAACTCATATGATTATCACCAAAATCAATCAAGAAGGGCAGATTCTTAATACACACATTCTTACGCCTGGGTTTGGTCATGGTATTTATAAAGATGGTGACGATGGATATTTTGTTTTAGGGAAAAAAGCAGAAAATGGTAACAATACATATATTATCAAAGCCGATGATTCTTTCTCAGTTTCATGGGCAAAAGAATTCTATCCTACAAACGAGGAATTTCAAATAACTACGCCGAAAAGCGCTATTGTGTTAAACGATGAATTATTTGTTAGTGGAATATATATAGGTGAGGCAACCTATGGGTACGATAGAAAAACGTATATTCTCAACGTTTCTAATAATGGTGATAGTCTTAATTGCCTGAATCTGAATGAGAAATATTTTCAGTATTACTCAACAATAATACCTTCATCAGATGGGAATATCCTTACAACAGGATACTATGGCGATTTTATTTCCAGTGATACCGGCTCTATTCTCAAAATCTCTCCTAATCTGGAAATTCTCTGGGAAAATACCTTCTATGCTGATTACGGATTATTATGTAATGATTTAATAGAGACATCAGATGGCGGAATAATTATTTGCGGCGGGCAATTACGTATGGATGTCTCCAGGTCAAACCTTATGCTTAAGAAAGTTAACTCAGAGGGAGAGGAAATTTGGCATAATACTTTTGAATCCGGCTATGACATAACTGCCTATGATATAGCATTAACTCAGGATGGATCTATCTTATGTACAGGCTTAACTCATGACAGTGAATTAAGCGACCGGGATATGTCGTTTATTATCAAAACAGATTCTGAGGGAAATTTATCCGGAATCAATAATCAGCCTGTTCTTAACAAGAAAATAGAAATATCACCTAATCCGGCATCAGAAAAATGTGCTGTCCTGATTCATGACATTCACGGAAGCTCAGTCACAATATCTGTTTACAACAACTCCGGTCAAAAAGTAATTGAACATAATATTTCTGAAGTTCAGGAACTCCTTTTCAGTAAAACACTAGAATTGAATAACCTTAATCCCGGAATATATTTCATCCAAATTTCTATTGATGGTATCAGGGAAACCAGGAAATTGGTCGTAAATTAATACTCACCACAAAAGACACCTCCGCGCCTTTGTGCCTTTGCGGTTAAGAAATAAATGTGCCTTCAGCTCCGAGACGCGATGAATCGCCGTCTCTCCATGCAGAAAAACACTGCGAAACTCTGCTTAAACACTACGGAACTCTGCGTTCCAAAAATTTATTACACAGAGTTATTTTTGTTATCCTTGATTAAGCATTATGCAAATTTTCAACATA
>PKSY01000264.1 GCA_002869405.1 Marinilabiliales bacterium | reverse complement strand
GTACTCTATGGCGAACTTTATCACTGGCCTGCTGCCGACTGGGCTCCGGGTTCTTTACTTGATATCTGGGAGTGGGACACCGGAAAATTCCTTGGTCAGATTGAACAGATACCTCACACTTACAATGTTGTGGGTAACATGAACGAACATCAGCTTGCCATCGGTGAAACAACCTACGGCGGCCGCTCTGAGCTCGGTTCTCAAGAAGGGGCTATTATGGATTACGGTTCACTGATTTATGTAACACTTCAACGCGCGAAAAATGCCCGTGAAGCAATCAAAACCATGGCTGAACTTATGGATAAATACGGTTATGCCAGCTCCGGAGAATCATTCTCTATCGCCGATCCTGACGAAGTATGGATTATGGAAGTAATCGGTAAAGGCGACGGACATAAAGGCGCTGTATGGGTAGCCCGTATGATTCCTGACGGTATGGTTTCAGGTCACGCCAACCAGGCACGTATCACCACTTTCCCGCTCGACAATAATAAAAGCTCACTCTCTTCTAAAAACCTCGGTGATATCTTTAACAAAGGCATCACAACAGTATATTCATACGATGTAATTTCTTTTGCCCGTGAAAAAGGCTGGTTCGACGGAAAAGACAAGAAATTCAGCTTCAGTGATACTTACGCTCCCGTTGATTTTGGTGGTGCACGTTTCTGCGAAGCCCGCGTTTGGAGCATGTTCCGCAAGGTGAATGAAAAAATGGATAAGTACGAAGACTATGCAATGGGTCATAATCTGAAAAACCGCATGCCTTTATGGATTGAGCCTGATCATAAAATCTCTGTGGAAGAGATGATGGATTTCATGCGCGACCATTTTGAAGGAACTCCCCTTGATATGACCAAGGATATTGGTGCAGGTCCATTCGAAAACCCTTACCGCTGGAGACCTCTCTACTGGGAAGTTGATGGTGAAACCTATTGTAACGAACGCGCTGTTGCCACGCAGCAGTCGGGTTTTGTTTTCGTAACCCAGAGCCGTAATTGGCTTCCTGACCCTGTTGGAGGAATTTTCTGGTTTGGTGTTGATGATGCAGCAACAACTGTTTTCACTCCTATGTATTGCGGTATTACTTCAGCGCCTCGCGTATTTGAAACAGGTAACGGATCTATGATGGAGTGGAGCGACGACGCTGCCTTCTGGATTTTCAACCAGGTATGTAATTTTGCTTATACAAGATACAATACCATTGCTCCGGATATCGTAAAGGTTCAAAAAATGCTTGAACACAAATTTATCGACTATACAAAAACCATCGATAAAGCAGCTGTTGCACTTCTGGAAGCTGATGAAGCTATGGGTATCGACTACCTCACAGACTATAGCCACGGCGTTGCACAACACACTTTCGATACATGGAAAGATCTCTACAAAGAACTCTTTGTGAAATATATGGACGGCAATGTGAAAACCCGTAAAGAGGTTCCAGAGGGATACAAATATGTAGCTCCGGAAGTATCACAACCTGGATACGGTGAAGCATGGTATAAGCGCATTGTTGAAGAGACTGACGATCATTTTAAGGTTATTGGTGGTGGTCATTAGTATAAATGATGCATACATCAACTAAGCATAGAAAAGGCTGCTCGTTTGGGCAGCCTTTATTGTTTTCCGGTAACGGTAACATTTTTCAAGCCAAAGACCCGTCAGGTTTTGGAAACCTGACGGGTCTGATCTAAATTTGAAGAAAATTCACAAACCATGAAATACACTCTTCTAATTATCACATCTTTATTTCTCTCTGTTAGTGCTTATGCCTGCACCAACCTCATCGTTACGCCCGGAGCTTCGGCAAACGGTAGTGCCATGCTGGTTTATACCAACGACGGTGAGTGGCTGTTTAAGCCTCAGATTACACCTGCCATGAATCATAAACCCGGAGATTCCCTGACGTTCAGATCTCGCAGCGGCGTTTCCGGAAAGATTCATCAGATTCCTCATACCTATAAGATCATCGGTTTTCAGATGAATGAACATCAGGTAGCGGTGGGGGAGACCACCTTCACAGGAAGGGAAGAGCTATGGAACCACAGCAAATACCTTGAATACTGGCACCTCATGGAACTGGCGCTGCTGCGCGCAAAAACAGCCCGGGAAGCAATTGAAGTGATGACATCACTGGCTGAACAGTACGGTTACGGCGCGGAAGGAGAATCTTTCTCCATCATCGATAAACATGAAGCGTGGATTCTGGAAATGGTAGGTACCGGCGACGGAGGTGAAGGTGCCATCTGGGTAGCAATCCGTATCCCCGACGGCATGATTTCAGCGCACGCAAATATGGCACGCATCGGTGAGTTTCCCCTTGATGATCCTGAAAACTGCCTCTACTCCTACAACGTAATCTCATATGCCGTTGAAAACGGCTATTACAATCCTGAATCCGGAGAACCATTCCGCTTTAACGAAGCATACAATCCT
>PKSY01000235.1 GCA_002869405.1 Marinilabiliales bacterium | reverse complement strand
TTCTTGTAATAATCAATATTCAATAAGTAACACTCAATAATTAAGTGAAGGGCACAGAGCGCTTTTTGCCTGGTGGTAATTCAGGATCAGGTGCAAAAGTCGGGTCACGGTGGTTTTTCAAAAAAATAATCAGTGAAGCCCGCATGGATGCTTAGCAACTTTAACAACACCAGGTAGTTAAGGGTCAGGTGCAAAAGATGGATCATTGTGTTTTTATAATCAATATTCAAACTTTTAATCTTGCAACCACACATACCCCGAGACGCGATGAATCGACGTCTCTCCAAACAAAAAATACACTGCGGAACTCTGCGGAAACACTGCGGGACACCGCGTACCAAATAATTAAAAGCATAAGGACCAAGATCCATCATCATACCCCGAGACGCGATGAATCGACGTCTCTCCAAACAAAAAAAAGACCGCTAATAAATTAACGGTCTTACAGATATTATTTAGGGATACCTTAAAACTTCTTAATACCAATAATCTCCCGAACCTCACTGATTGTCTTTCTTGCACTTTCACGGGCTCTTTCACCGCCTTCACGAACAACTTTGGAGAGATACTCTTCATTACCCATAAGATCCTGAATACGTTCTCTGAAAGGAGTGGTAAAATTAACCATATCTTCAGCGAGTTGCTTTTTAAGATCACCGTAACGTATTTCACAGATATTGTATTTCTCTTCAAAGAAAGCTACTGTTTCGGGAGTTGAAACCACGTTCATCAGCGTAAAGAGATTCTGTATAGGTTCAGGCTTCACAGAGTCGGGCTCTGTCGGGCCGCTGTCTGTTTTAGCTCTCATAATCTTCTTTCTGATTGATTTAGGATCTTCTCCCAGGAAGATAGCATTTCCTTCACCTTCTGATTTTCCCATTTTCCCGCTGCCATCGAGACCTGGGATTTTTACCAGAGCCTCTCCAAAATTAAAAGGCTCGGGAATTGGGAAGTACTCAACATTATACATCCTGTTAAACCTGCGTGCAAAGGTGCGCATCATCTCCAGGTTTTGTTCCTGGTCTTTTCCGACCGGTACTTTGGTTGCTTTATGAATTATCACATCAGCAGCCATAAGAGTAGGATAAGTCAACAAGCCGGCATTCACATTATTGGGTTGCTGCCTTGCCTTATCTTTGAAGGATGTCACACGCTCAAGTTCTCCCAGGTAGGCATTCATATTCAGGAATAGATAGAGTTCGATAATCTCCTGCACATCACTCTGAATATAAATAGTTGCCTTTTCCGGATCGAGACCTGCAGCAAGATACTCAGCAAGAACTGATTTCACATTATTGTGCAGGTTCTCAGGAGTAGGATGCGTGGTAAGCGAATGATAATCGGCAATAAAAAAGTAACAATTATGTGTTTCCTGCATTTTGACAAAATTACGCATAGCGCCAAAATAGTTGCCAAGGTGCAGATTTCCTGTTGGTCTTATTCAACTAACTACTGTTTCCATAACGACAAAAATATATTAAATAGCCAACCTGACCCTGAAGTCTTAGATTTTAATTTCATCTCCAGCCTTGTTAAAGAAGTGGTACTCCATCACGTGGTATGAAGCATTAGGGACAACACTTATTTTCGCTTTGTATTGCCTGGCCCACTTAAATCGTGTGCTAAAGATTCCTTTAGTCACATAAGCATAGATATAGGGATGGACATCAATTTTCAGGTTTTTCTCATTCTGTTCCAGAATAAGGTATCTGAGGTTATTTTCGATTTCATCCACGAGGATAATACTAGGTTTAATTTCGCCTGAACCTCCACATGCGGGACATTTTTCCAGGATTTCAACATTCATTTCCGGGCGCACTCTTTGACGAGTAATCTGCACCAGTCCGAATTTACTTGGAGGCAGGATGGTATGTTTTGCATTATCCTTCGACATCTCCTCTTTCAAATGCTGATAGAGTTTTTTTCTGTTTCCGGGCTCATGCATATCGATAAAATCGATAACAATGATTCCGCCCATATCACGCAGTCTAAGCTGTCTTGCAATCTCTTCAGCTGCTTCCATGTTCACCTCCACCGCATTGGACTCCTGGTTTTTCCCGCTGGCCACCCTGTGCCCGGAGTTCACATCAATTACGTGAAGTGCCTCAGTATGCTCAATAATCAGATATACACCACTTTTTATGGTAACAATCTTACCGAAGGAATTTTTAATCTGTTTATCAACACCAAAATGCTCAAAAATAGGCTGGCGACCTTTATAGAGTTTTACAATTTCTACCTTGTCAGGAGCAATCTGTTTAAGATAGTTTTTACAGTCATCATACACCGAAGAGTCATTCACGGTAATGCTGTTAAACGACTCGGTAAGGATATCGCGAAGAATAGCAGAAGTCCTGTCGAGTTCACTATGGATTTTCTCTGTAGCCTTTGCTTTTGCCAGTTTTTTTGTAACGGATTGCCATTTGCTGTAGAGATCGTTAAGGTCGGCATCGAGATCAGCAACGAGTTTATTTTCCGCTACAGTTCTGATAATGATACCCACGTTTTTAGGTCTGATACTGGCAATAAGTCTTTTTAATCTGTTACGTTCGTCAACAGATTTAATCTTCTGGGAGATAGAAATTCTGTTAGAGAAAGGCACGAGTACGAGGTATCGGCCTGCGAACGAGATCTCTGATGTCACTCTCGGACCTTTGGTAGAGATAGGTTCCTTGGTAACCTGAATGAGGATATTTTGTCCTTGTGACAGCACACCGGTAATTTTCCCGGTTTTTTCAATATCTTTTTCAAGTTTAAAATTAGGGATTGCCAGATTGGGGTTGTTTGCCTGCCCCTGTTTAGTATATTTTATTAAAGATCTGACCTGAGGTCCAAGATCCAGATAATGCAGAAATGCATCTTTTTCATGACCCACATTAATAAATGCGGCATTAAGGCTGGGCATAACCTTTTTTACCCTGCCGAGATATATGTCTCCAACAGAGAAATTGTTATTGCTTTTTTCTTTATGTAGCTCTACGAGGCTTTTTTCTTCCAGCAAAGCAATATTCACCTCGGCCCTTTTGGCGTCTACGTATAATTCTTTTGTCAAATCGGTTCTCTTTTTTCCTGGTCCCGAAACTTTATGCCCTGTCTTTCAAGATACCGGAGAGAGAGCCTCTCAATAAAGAAAATTTCTACCATACGCCTGTAAAAGGATTACAGAAATATGGTAGAAATAAAGTTTTTCAAACAGGATTTTACTTCTTCTTATGCCTGTTCTTTCTCAAACGCTTCTTGCGTTTGTGTGTTGACATCTTATGTCTTTTTCTCTTTTTACCGCTTGGCATAGTTTGAAAATTTTATAATAAATACTTATTTAACGTTATCCTTCACTGCGTTTACAAAAGTTTTGGCAGGTTTAAAAGCGGGAATATTGTGAGCAGGAATAATAATAGTAGTATTTTTTGAAATATTACGTCCTGTTTTCTCTGCACGTTTTTTGATGGTAAAACTACCAAATCCTCTTAAATAAACATTTTCACCACGATTCAGTGAATCCTTCACTGAATCCATAAAAGATTCAACAGTTGCCTGAACAGCTACCTTCTCAATACCAGTTTTATTGGCAATTTCCGCTACAATTTCTGCTTTTGTCATAATTTGATATATTTTTAGAGATTAATGTTACCGAATTTTCGGTCTGCAAAGATAATTTTTTTTTGAAAGAACAAACACTGAGACAAATAAAAAAATTTTCTAAAACACTCAGGTTAAATTTGTTCAGGAGATTTTTATATGATAACACTTGAATTGCTTACATGGTATAATAAGGAGAAGAGAGCTCTTCCATGGCGTGAAACAACAAACCCGTATTCAATATGGATTTCCGAAATTATGCTTCAACAAACACGTGTAGATCAAGCTATTAACTACTATATCCGTTTTATGGATCATTTTCCTGAACCAGAAACTCTGGCAAAAGCTTCTGAAGATCAGATTCTAAAACTATGGCAGGGTTTGGGGTACTATTCCAGAGCCAGAAATATACATAAAGCCGCGAAAAAAATAATGTCAGAGTTTGATGGACAATTCCCGGATACTTTTCAGCTGCTAAAGACACTCCCGGGAATTGGTGAGTATACTGCAGGAGCTATAGCATCTATAGCTTTTAACGAACCTGTCCCCGCCGTTGACGGAAATGTACAGCGTGTAATTTCCAGACTATTCGGAGTTACAGAGCCTGTAAACACCACAAAAGGGTCTTCCATTATTAAAGGTATTGCAGAAGATATTATGGATAAAGATGAGCCCGGTGAGTTTAATCAGGCATTAATGGAACTTGGCGCCCTTATCTGCAAACCCCAATCACCAGGCTGTAACCACTGCCCGATGCAAAATGAATGTTACGCGTATAGAAAATCACTGGTAACTGAATTACCCTACAAAGTGAAACGGACAACCTCCAGAAGCCGTTTCTTCCATTATCTGGTGTTTCTTGATCCAGAAAATAAAAAAAGCTATTTCAGAAAAAGAGACAACAAAAATGATATCTGGTATCATTTATATGAATTCCCCCTTATAGAAGCTGACAAACCTTTGAGTCCGGATCAAATCCGTCATGCTTTTATGGAGAATAAGCTAGCCTTCCCTGAGGGCGCAGTTTTACACCATTTCTCAGAAAAGTTTATCCATGTTTTAAGCCATCAGCGAATCCACACTCATTTTTTTGTGTATCATATTTCAAAGCTGAAAAATAATCTTAATGATTGGCAGATAGTCGATTATGATGCATTACACCGCCTCCCGACACACTCTCTAACAACAAGATTTACAGGGGGTTATAATTTTTAATGTGTTTTTTCCCCTTTCTGATGGGTAACAAATTGCTTGTTTTTGCATTAATCACCATGAAGAATAATTTTTGTAAATTTGTATTACGTTTTTCTAATCCAAAAAAATTATGGCAGGAGTAAACAAAGTGATTTTAGTGGGGAATTTGGGTGCAGATCCTGAAGTAACAACCATTGATTCCGGTATCAAGCGTGCACGAATTCGTGTAGCAACAACAGAAACTTATAAAAACCGTAACGGAGACCGCACGGAGCATACTGAGTGGCACAACATTACCATTTGGCGTGGTTTGGCAGAAGTAGCAGAAAAGTATCTCCGCAAGGGAAGTAAAATTTATGTTGAAGGGCGTCTTCGGACTCGTGAATACAATGATAAAGACGGAGTAAAGAAGTTTTTTACGGAAGTAGCTGCAGATAATTTTGTAATGCTCGATCGTGCAGAAAACAACTCCACGAACTATGGTAGTCAGGAGTCAAATTCTGCACCACAGAAAGAAACTGCAAAATCGCAGGAACCCGTACAGGAGGAGAGTCCGGAAGATGATCTTCCTTTCTAAACCTTATCGGATACAATTTAACATCGACTTTTGAGGGTGAATGGTGCAGGGAAAACCGGCATATTCATCCCTCTTTATTTATTTGATATTGTTTACTACTTTTGTGACATACAAATAAAAAAGATTTGACAACAACAGATTCAGACCCTCTTTCAACAGGAGCGATCCTGATAGCTGCAGTTCAGCAGCATGGCATAAACGGTGCCATGTTGGCATCCTTACTTTTGATTCTTTTACTGATTATGATGTCGGCACTGGTCTCAGGGTCAGAAGTTGCATATTTCTCTCTAAACCCGCAGCAACTCCAGGAAATCGGAAATAAAGATGATAAAAACTCCAGGATGATTCTTAAGCACCTGGAAAACAGAAGTAAACTTTTAGGCTCCATTCTCGTAGCAAACAATTTTGTTAATGTTGCCATCATCCTTCTGTTTACTTTTATTTCTGAAAGCTTCCTGAATATGACCGGACCTCCTGTGGTGCAGTTTATATATGAAGTTGTAATTATCACTTCCGTACTGCTGCTTTTCGGTGAAATTTTACCAAAAGTTATTGCCACAAAATACCCTGTACGTTTTGCAGAAATAATGGCACAACCATTACGAATAATCCATTCTGTATTCTTACCGGTAATTTATGTCCTTGTCAGGTCCACATCGGTTCTTGATAAAAAAATTAAAAGAAAAGGTTTTGACATTAGCAGGGATGAACTTACAGATGCAGTGAACATCACCATTAACTCTTCACAACCTGAGGAAGAGAAAAAAATGTTGCAGGGTATTGCGAAATTTGGTGATACCGAGGTAAGTGAAATAATGAAATCAAGGGTTGATGTTGTTGCTATTGAAGATGACCTCGACTTCAACACACTGTTATCTGTTGTCAGGAACAGTAATTTCTCCCGCATTCCTGTATATAAAACTACATTTGATCATGTTGTCGGTATCCTTTATATCAAAGATCTCCTTCCTTATCTGAACACAGAAAAAGAGTTGATCTGGACTGAGATACTGAGAGATGCTTTTTTTGTTCCCGAAAACAAAAAAATCAATGAGCTGCTTCGCGAATTTCAGGAGAAAAAAATCCATATGGCTATTGTAGTGGACGAATATGGAGGAACATCAGGCATTGTAACCATGGAAGATATTCTGGAAGAAATCGTTGGTGAGATCAGTGATGAATCCGACAGCACTGCAGATGAAATTGATTATACAAAAATGGATGATTCCAATTATATCTTTGAAGGAAAAATATCGCTCAACGACCTCTGCAAAATCATTGAAGCGGACGATAGAATTTTCGATGAAGTAAAAGGCGAAGCGGATACCCTTGCAGGGCTTATTCTGGAATTAAATGAAGAGATTCCTGCCAATGGTGATACAATATCGTGGGGCCGCTTTATGTTTACTATTAATGAAGTTGACAAAAGAAGAATTATTAAGGTACATCTAGAAATCAAAAATTATGCTTCCTAAGCCCGGGATACTAATCCTTCTGATAATGTTTTCCGTTATTTCATGCCAAAGTCCACAAGTGCCAAAACCACGTGGATTTTTCCGCATCGACCTTCCTGAAGGAAATCCTGTTTCACTGGAACTAAACTATCCATATACTTTCGTCTATAAAGATTATGGAATTGCAGTCATAAAGGATGAGGCACAGAAAAATAAAATGTGGGTTGACATTATCTATCCGAAATTTAACGGTACACTTCATATAAGTTATAAAGAAATCGACAATGATCTGGGCGAACTCATTGAGGATGCACATACTATGGTCATGAAACATATCCCAAAATCCTCAGGCATAGATGAAATTTTATACCGGTATCCTGAATCAAAGGTTTATGGGACCGGATATCACATCAAAGGATCTGATGCCGCGTCGCCATTTCAGTTTTATGTTACTGATTCGGTAACCCACTTCATGCGTGGTGCGCTTTATTTTAATACAATCCCAAATAACGACTCTTTGGCTCCCGTAATAAGCTTCCTGAAAAGAGATATTGAAGAGCTTATCGCCACCATTCAATGGCAGGATTAAGATAAATATGCATCAGACAACCTGTTACAGAAATCTGTGTCTTTCTATCGATCAACTAAACCGTACTATGAAAAATTTCTACATCCTCATTTCACTTCTCCTGATGGGATCCATCCTTTCAGCTCAAAACTGGTCACGAATATCTATTGACAAAGATACCCCGACAGAGAAAATCGGAAGCCTAGGAATTCCTGTTGAAAATATAATCCGGGATAAGGTCACAGGCCGACTTATCATGGAGATATCCGAACATGAGATTGAACGCCTTAACAATGATGGTGTGAATTATGAAATGGAAATCTCCGACCTGGAGTCTTATTATAAAAAGAGACTTGAGAAGCCGGCTGATCCATCAGGCATTTCAAAAGAGTGGGAAGTACCTCAGGGCTTTGAATATGGTTCAATGGGAGGCTACTTAACACTGGAAGAGGTGATGGATCATCTGGACAATATGCAGGCCCAATATCCTGACCTGATAAGCTTACGCCAACCTGTATCAGATATGACAACTGTTGGAGGACGCTCACTTTACTGGGTGAGGATTTCTGATAATCCGGAGGTTGATGAAGAAGAGAGCGAGGTGCTTTATACAGCGCTGCACCATGCCCGGGAGCCTGCAGGACTAATGCACCTGATTTTCTATATGTACTATATTCTTGAACATTATGATTCAGACCCTGAAATCCAAACGCTGGTGGATAATACAGAAATGTATTTTATTCCGGTAGTAAACCCCGACGGATATAAGTATAACCAAACTACAAATCCTTCCGGTGGAGGCATGTGGCGCAAAAACCGTTTCAATAACGGCGACGGCACCTATGGCGTGGATCTGAACAGAAATTACGGCTACATGTGGGGATATGACAACTCCGGATCATCGCCATATACCTCTGACGAAACATACCGTGGCACATCTCCATTCAGTGAGAATGAGACTCAGATTGTAAAGGAATTTTGCGAAAACCACGAGTTTAAAATGGCGCTTAACTATCACACATACAGCAACCTGCTTTTAAGTCCATGGGGTTTTACCGAAGAACCATGTGAAGACAATGACCGTTTAATGCTTTTTATGGAGATGATGACTGCGGAGAGCGGATACACTTATGGACCGGGATCCACTACCATATACCCTTCCAACGGAGGTTCTGATGACTGGATGTACGGCGAGCAGGAGACAAAGAATAAAATATTTGCCATGACTCCCGAGGTGGGCAGCGGTTCAGACGGCTTCTGGCCTTCACAATCCAGGATTATTCCCCTTTGTCAGGAAAATATGCTCCAAAGCCTCCTCAATGCACAGCTTGCCGGTGACTATGTGATGCTGAAAGAAACATCATCCATAATTATGGAAAACACAGAATTCTATTCAACTTATAATATTCAGCAGATCGGACTTACTCCCGGAGAAAACTATACCGTAGCCCTTGAACCACTCTGCGATGAAATTATTTCCGTTGGTGATGCAAACACTTACAGTGCAGAGCAAATTGAAGTTTTGATGAATGACTCCATACAAATTCTTCTCGATGCCGCTGTTATCCCCGGAACAGTTATCGCATACCGTTTTGCAATTGACAATGGCTCATACACAAGGTACATAAATGTCGAAAAAATCTATGGACAGACCACAAATCTCTTTTTTGATGAATGTTCAACACTGGAGAATTGGTCAGCCCAGGGATGGGGAATCTCTACCATGCACTATGTTTCAGATCCATCATCTTTTTCAGATTCACCAAATGGTAATTATGGAAACAATGTCAACTCTGAACTATTACTTTCCGATTCTTATGACCTCAGCAACGCCATCTACGGTTCTGTAAGCTTTATGGCCAAATGGGATATTGAAGCTGACTATGATTATGTGGAATTTATGGCATCCACCGATGAAGGTAGTACCTGGATACCTCTTGAGGGCACACACACTGTTCCCGGAAGTTCCTATCAGGATGAGGGTATGCCACTCTATGAAGGACAGCAAAGCCAATGGGTTACCGAAGAAATATCTCTGGCATCGGTGCTTGGAAGCAGTGTATGGTTCAAATTCAGGTTTTATTCTGATTCCTATGTGAATGGTGAAGGTTTTTATTTTGATGACTTTTCGGTAGATATTATCTCAAACAGCGTAGGGCTTAATGAGGAAGAATTTATCGGAGCTTCTGTGATGCCGGTTCCAGCAAAAGAGAAGCTGGTAATCCGCAACCCGTACAATTCCGAAATCACAAATATTCAGCTCTTTACCACCTCAGGACAACTGGTAAATACCCGTAAGCCTGAATCCACAAACGGACAACAAAGCATTATGAATATTGAAGGTTTAAACGCAGGATTATATCTGCTTTCCATTCAGTATAAGAATCGTCCGGCTGAGACTATAAAAGTTATAATCGAATAAAATCAGGGAAGGCAATGGTTCCTTCCTGATGTTTCTGCATTAAGCAATAAAAAAATAAAAAATAGTACCGTGGCTGTCTGAAATGCATTTTGGACAGCCCCGTTTTTTTTATACCTTTGATGCTTGTAAAAAACAGGAGTAACAGGAATGTAGCATATCTATCATAAAGGAAGGAGGGTCTATGATTGACACTATTAAATTCGGCACACTAAAATGGCACCATATTTTTCAGCCATCAGATGATGACCTTCAGCACCTTCTGGATGATTTTCATTTTCACCCTCTTGATATTGAAGACTGTAAAAGCTACAACCAGCGTCCAAAAATCGATATTTACGACGACTACTATTTTCTTATTCTTCATTTTCCATACTTCGATCGTCAGAATAAATTTCTCAAAACGCGTGAAGTAAAAATATTCTGGGGCGATGACTATGTGATTTCCATTGGAAAGTCACACTGGGTAGTACGGGATCTTTTCCAGCAGGCAAAACACGCTGATGAAAATGATGAAAAATTCCAGCTTGCCTCTTCCGATCAATTGCTATATATTATTCTTGAAAAACTCATGATTGAGACTATTAAGCTGGTGCGACAGATTGGTTCGGAGGTCGACCGGATTAACAGGGAGTTATTTTCACAGAAGTCGGAACGAATTATCGAGGGCACATCAATCGTGAGAAAAAATATTATCCTCCTAAATACCATCTTCAAACCTCAGCTGCGCCTGTTCCATAAATTTGAATCCGGGGAGATTGAGGGTTATGCTGACAATATGGAAGATTACTGGGGTAATATCCTTGACTACTACCAGAAGATGTGGGATATGACAGAGGATTATGCAGAGCTCATAGATGGCCTGTCGATGACTTTTGACTCACTTCAGGCCAACAAGACCAATGAAATCATGAAGATTCTCACATTGGTATCAACGGTTTTACTTCCATTAACCTTTATTACCGGATTATATGGGATGAATATCGGATTACCTCTGGAGAGCAACCCCAATGCATTTTTTGTGGTGCTTGGCGCGATGATAATAATTGTGGGAGCAATGATAATCTATTTCAAGCGAAAACACTGGATGTAAGCTATTCTTCCCCTTTAAAAATCTTTTCCTGCAGTCGTATTGACTCTTCATGCAAGAGCGAAAGCAATCGTTTCATAAACTCTTTGCTGATACCGAATTTCGTGGAATCTTCAAGACGGGTTTCAATAATCTGGTTCCACCTTTTGAGCTGCAGAATGGTAACATGATGTTAATCTTTCAGTTTTCCGATTGCCTCCACAGCTGAAAACCTTGATGAAAGCACATTGAGGAGTTCCTGATCTTTTTCATCAATAATTGCCCGCAGGGGAGCCACCAGATGTTCAAAGGATTGTTCCGCGTATGCTGAGCGAATGGTAAGGGAATTGAGCAATGCTGATAAAGCCTGAGGGTTAACCTGCTGAGCGGCATCTGTAAGTGCTGCGTCAGGGTTGCAGTGAGTCTCCACCATCAGTCCGTCCATCTCCAGGTCAAGGGCTTTCTGAGCTATATCCTGAAGCATAGAGCGGTTACCACAGATATGACTAGGGTCGGTAAAAACGGGCAGGTTTTTAAATTGACGCTTCAGGGAGATAGGGATTTCCCATAGTGGTTTATTTCTCAGTGGTGCAGATTCAAAATGCGAAAAACCGCGATGTATGGCTGCCAGGCGATGAATCCCTGCATCATGAAGCCTTTCAATGGCACCAATCCAAAGATTCAGGTCGGGGTTCACGGGGTTTTTCACCATAACGGCTACATCATTGCCTTTAAGTGCATCTGCAAGATCCTGAACGAGAAAAGGATTTACTACTGTTCTGGCACCCAGCCAAAAGATGTTAATGTTATGTTTGAGGGCTATCTCCGCATGTTTTGGAGCAGCAATTTCTATGGCTGCAGGAATTCCGGTTTTTAAAGCCGCATTTGCAATCCATGGCAAAGCATCCTCGCCCGCTCCCTCAAAAGAACCGGGTCTTGTTCTTGGCTTCCATACTCCTGCCCTGAAAATGTCTGTCCGCCCCTCGCCGGCAAGCTCCAATGCCGTTGCAATAACCTGCTCTTCACTCTCAGCACTGCATGGTCCGGCAATAATCAGCGGACGCTTATCTGCTTTTCCCGAAAGAATCGGTTTTATGTATAGTCTCTCTTCCATTACTGAAGCAAAAATAACTATTTCACAATACTTTCTGATTCACAATGTCACAGATATCGGTTTTTTGTTCCTGCTTATGTTTAAAAGTGCAGGATTCACCATTTTGAAGTACTGATGATTGGTGAATTTCTTTTACATTTGCAGGAGTTGAACTAATCGTTTTTAATATGAAAAAGACAAATGTAAAGGAGCTCCTTGCGAGCACGAATTATGATCAGGAGATCAAATTGATGGGATGGGTACGCACAAAGCGCACCAGTAAGAATGTGGCTTTTGTGGCCCTTAACGATGGTTCTACAATTAATAATATTCAGCTTGTATTTGATGCTACCGAGTTTCCTGAGAAAGAGCTGGCAAAAGTAACAACCGGAGCAGCAATATCTGTAAACGGAATCCTTAAGGAGTCGGTTGGTGCAGGACAAAGCTCTGAGATTACCGTTAAAACGCTGGAGGTTCTCGGTGAAGCTGATCCAGATGAATATCCGTTGCAGCCAAAGCGCCACTCGCTTGAATTCCTGCGTGAGATTGCACACCTTCGTTTCAGAACAAATACTTTTGGTGCCATTTTCAGAATCCGTCACCATATGATTTTTGCCATACACAATTTCTTTAACGACAAAGGTTTTTTCAATATCCATACACCCATAATTACTGCCAGTGATGCAGAAGGTGCCGGTGAGATGTTCCGTGTTTCAACACTCGACCCTGAAAACCCGCCACGCAATGAAGAGGGAAAAATCGATTATAAAAAGGATTTCTTTGGCAGAGAGACCTCACTTACGGTTTCGGGACAGCTGGAAGCAGAGCTCGGCGCTCTGGCACTCTCAAACGTATATACTTTTGGTCCTACTTTCAGGGCTGAAAATTCGAATACTTCGCGCCACCTGGCTGAATTCTGGATGATAGAACCCGAGATGGCTTTCTATGATATTCATGACAACATGGATCTGGCTGAAGAGATGCTCAAATATCTCATCAAGTATGCCCTTGATAACTGTTACGATGATCTTCTGTTTCTTGAGCAGCGCCTCGAAAACGAAGAGAAAAATATGCCCGTTGAAAAACGAACAGACATGAAGCTCATCGAAAAACTTCATTTTGTTCTCGACAACGACTTTGTCAGAATTTCTTATACTGAGGCTATTGATATTCTGAGGAATTCAAAGCCAAACAAGAAGAAAAAATTTCAGTATCCTGTAAATGACTGGGGCGTTGATCTTCAGAGTGAACATGAACGTTATCTTGTGGAGAAACATT
The DNA here is from genome assembly GCA_002869405.1 of Marinilabiliales bacterium. Classification (GTDB taxonomy): domain Bacteria; phylum Bacteroidota; class Bacteroidia; order Bacteroidales; family BM520; genus BM520. Next base: position 1,931 of record PKSY01000235.1, on the reverse strand, counting down.
TTCAAAAGCCTGTAATCCTTACTGACTATCCGAGCGAGATTAAAGCATTCTATATGAAGCAGAATGAGGATGGTAAAACTGTTCGTGCAATGGATGTGCTTTTCCCACAGATAGGTGAGATTATTGGCGGGTCGCAGCGTGAAGAGAACCTTGAAAAACTTCGCAACAGAATGAAAGAGATGGAAATTCCCGAGAAAGAGATGTTCTGGTATATCGATTCACGTCGCTTCGGCTCAGTTCCGCACAGCGGTTATGGTCTTGGATTTGAGCGACTTATGCTTTTTATCACAGGCATGGGAAATATTCGTGATGTAATTCCTTTCCCAAGGACTCCACAGAATGCAGAATTCTAAAAAATTGCTTAACTTGCATCTGTTATGCTAAACCAAAAATTACAACAGAAGCTTCTGCAAAAGCTCTCCCCGCAGCAGATTATGCTGATGAAGCTGCTTCAGATTCCATCCGTGAATCTGGAACAGCGGATTAAGGAAGAGATAGAAGCAAACCCGGTGCTTGAAGAGGGAAAAGAGGCATCGGATGCTGAGGATGTGGACTTCTCTCAGCAGGAGGAAGAGCATGACAATAAAAATGATGACGAGTTCGACCTGGAAGATTACCTTCCGGATGACGAGATTCCTGACTATAAACTCTATGCCAATAACAGAGGCCCTGATGATGAACAAAGAGATATTCCTTATGCATCAGGGAGAACCTTTCATGAGAATCTTCACCAACAACTTGGTCTTCGTATTCTGACTGAAGAGGAGAGGATTATCGCAGAGACCATCATTGGAAACCTTGATGATGCGGGGTACCTGCAGCGTGAAATCGAAGCGCTCGCAGACGATATCTTATTCACAAGGAACGTAGAAGTTACGCAGGATGATGTATTAAAAGTTTTGTATGTTATTCATGAAGTCGACCCGGCAGGTGTTGGCGCCAGAAATCTTCAGGAGTGTCTGTTAATCCAGCTGAAAAGAGTAGAGAATCGCACCGATGCTGTTGATCTTGCCATTGATGTAATCTGGAAATATTTTAATGACTTCACAAAGAAGCATTATGAGAAAATCATGAAAAAATCGGGCGCCACGGAAGAGGAACTCAAAGCCGCCATCGAAGAGATCCTTAAACTCAATCCCAAGCCCGGAAACAGTATGAATGAAACAGTGAAGGTTAATCACTACATTCAGCCTGACTTCATGATTACCATTAATGATGACGAACTGGAGCTGCAGCTGAATTCCCGCAATGCCCCCGACCTTCGGGTGAGCAGGTCATATCAGGAGATGCTGAAAGGTTATGCAGCAAATCCATCCAAACAATCGAAAGATCAAAAGGATGCGGTAAGTTTCATTAAGCAGAAAATCGACTCCGCAAAGTGGTTTATTGACGCCATACAACAACGGCAGAATACCCTTATAACTACTATGACGGCCATAATGGAGTACCAGAAGCAATACCTTCTTACCGGTGATGAGACCAGGTTGCGTCCGATGATTCTTAAGGATATTGCAGATATTGTGAAGCTTGATATCTCTACCATTTCACGTGTTGCAAACAGTAAATATGTGCAGACTCCATACGGTACTTTTCTGCTTAAATCTTTCTTCTCCGAATCGATGCAAAAAGAGGATGGAGAAGAGGTCTCCACACGCGAAATCAAAAAAATTCTTCAGGATTGTATCGAACAGGAAGACAAGAGTAAGCCCATTACCGACGAGAACCTTTCAAAAGTCCTGAAAGAAAAAGGGTATAATATAGCACGTCGTACTGTGGCAAAATACCGCGAACAGCTGAATATTCCCGTAGCAAGATTAAGAAAAGAACTCTGATATGGATATTTATCCAGCAGAAAAAAAAGTTTCCGGAATAATTTCGGTAATTCTGAACCCATTGCTGATACCAACACTGGCTATATCTTACATTGTCTT
>PKSY01000269.1 GCA_002869405.1 Marinilabiliales bacterium | reverse complement strand
TGTTTGCAACGGCAACCTCCTGAGCCTGTTGCAAAGATAATTTCATTGATTCCTGCGCTGTCGTAGTACCTGCAAGAAACAGCCAGATACCAAACATCACAATCCATTTTTTCATGTTGTTCAATTTTATATTATTTATCTTGATGAATATCTTTTAATCGTTCTGTATGCTCTTCCACCAGTGAAACACCTTTTTCAGTACACAAACCCCGCAAAAAAGGTAAAAACAATGAACAGGCTACATCCTGCTTTGAAAACTCCATTTTATCCTGAAAGTTTTTATTTGATATTACAGAAATTAACTGCTGCCATGCCTCATTCACCAAATCAATATTAAAATCCTTTCTGAAAACTCCTTCATTTACACCCTTTTTAAGCATTGTATAGGTTAATGAATAATTTCTGATATCGCTACGCTCATTGAATGACTGATGAATGTCAGGATATAGTTTTTTAAGATCTGAAAAGAATGCAGGATTGATTTTCTTCATCGTCGTACGCATGAATTCCGCCAACTCATAAATCCCTACAATCACATTATCAGCATCATTAAAAACCTTTAATGACATCTCTCTGTGTACAATTGCAGCTTCATAAACAGACTGCCTTAACAGATCAGTTTTATCCTTAAAGTTCTCATATATAGTGCGTTTTGAAATCCCCAGGTGTTCTGCAATATGATACATGGTCACATTTCTGATACCTTGTTGCCCGAACAGTATCCCTGCCTCTTTCATTATACGTGTACGTGTATCCATATCTTATCACAATTTCTCGCCCACAAAACTACAAAACTTTTTTCGTTTTCAAAGTTTTATTGTTTTGTTAAAAAAACAGAAACAAATTGTTTCCTGTCTTTTTCCGGCCATTACGACGATATAACATCAGATTGGTTACAAAAGTTTTATTTTTGTATTTAAGAATTAACAAACTGATAAAATAAGGCATGGATATAAGCGAAAAAAAAAGAAAAGCAGTAGTCTTGCTCTCAGGTGGTTTAGACTCAGCAACAGCACTTTATGTAGCAAAAAACGAAGGCTTCGAAGTACATGCCTTAAGCTTTGAATATGGGCAGAAGCATGACAGAGAGCTGCAGGCCGCAAGGCAAACCGCAAAGAAAGCCGGAGTAAAATCACATCGTATTGTATCTATGGACATAGGACAATGGGGTGGCAGTTCCTTAACAGACCGGAATATGGAAATTGAAAACGGCATCCCCGGGAGAGAGGATATTCCGCTTACATATGTTCCGGCCAGAAACATGGTCTTTCTTTCCGTAGCAGCCTCATTTGCAGAGGCTATAGAAGCCTACGACATATTTATCGGTGTTTCGGAAGTGGATTACTCCGGGTACGTAGACTGCCGACAAAAGTTTTTGGATGCCATGGAAAACGCCATTAACAACGGAACTGTCTGTGCAGTAGAACAAGGGAAAAAAATAACCATTCACGCGCCGTTTATCAATATGAAGAAAAGCGAGGAAATCACATTAGGAATGAAGCTCGGTGTTGATTACTCAGACACCTGGTCATGCTACCGGGGCGGAGAGAAACCTTGTGGTGAATGCGACAGCTGCCTGCTAAGGGCTGAAGCTTTCATAGAAGCGGGGGTTAAAGATCCGGGGCTCCCCCCCCGTTAACATTTATTAACCCTACCACGTTCATTTCTTTTGTGGCAGAGAAATTACCTTTATTAACAAATCATTATCTTTGCGGCGAGACATGATTGCGGGGAATAAAAAATATTCATTGTTGATTCAGCTTCTGCTGATCATCACGTTACTTGCGCTGGTTCCCGTGGGAGGAGGGCAGAACAGAGGTATTTTTGTATCCTCTTTCCAGGATGAAATCTCTGAAACAGATCGTCAGGAAATTACCAATATCTTTTATCAGCGGCATATTGCTATCATGGATTCCGTGATGCAAATTTACAGACGCAGCTATCGTTTTAACGGAGCTGTGATGATTGCAGAGAAAGGCCGAATGATCTACAACAAGACGTTTGGATATGCGGATATCGGCGAAAACGAACTTCTGACTCCCGAACACAGTTTCCAACTCGCCTCAGTGTCGAAGCAATTTACGGCAGCTGCAATAATGATTCTTGCTGAAGACGGAAAACTCCGCATCTCAGACAAGGTAATCGATTATTTCCCCGACTTCCCATACCCCGAGGTCACCATTGAACACCTGCTCCATCACACCGGCGGACTACCAAACTATATGTGGATGTATGAAAACCGTTGGGACTCAACAACCATCATTCCTCATAACGACACATTAATGAGTATGCTTGCAGTGAACCGGCTGGGAAGATATTTCCGTGCCGGAAGAAAACATGACTACTCAAACACCGGTTATGCGGTACTGGCCTGTATTGTGGAAAAAACGTCCGGGCTGGATTTTGAAGCTTTCCTAAAAGAGGAGATTTTTGATCCGCTGGGAATGAATCACTCCTTCGCATGGGCTCAGGGTAAAGATGACCCTCCCAACAAAACCATTCCGGGATATTATCGTCGCGGCAGAAGATTCTACCGTGTTCAACCCACTTTGCACGACGGGATCCTTGGTGACAAAGGTGTTTTCTCAAATGGTGAAGATATGTTTAAGTGGGATCAGTCACTTGCCAACAGAACACTGATCTCTGACTCTATGCTGAATACGGCATTCTCACCTTTTAAACTCCGCGGAAGATGGGAAGTCCCTTATGGTTATGGCTTCAGAGTTAAAGAAATTGACGGCAAAAAAGTGGTGTATCACAATGGTCTTTGGGAAGGTTTCAGGTTGAATTTCTACCGATATGTTGAAGATGAGCGGACTGTGTTTGTGATGGACCACACCAACCTCTCTGTTACCGGTGTTATGGCGCGACGGTTCAGAAGACTGATGGAACGCACAGAAGATTTTCATGAAACACAGTTGCTGGTAGAAAAAGCCATCGATTACGGATCCCAACAAGCTATTGAATTATACTTTGCAATGCTGGAAGATGACCCGACACTGGTAATCAACAACGACAAAATTGTTGATGTAGCCTACTACTTCAGTAAAAAAGGCAATTTTAAAGCGGCCAATGAACTAAAAGGTCTGATTGATTTCTTTAAGGATGAATATACCTGTATCAATCCCAATGATTTTTCACCATCCCTTATCTGATTTTTAAATTGTAATCCTTATTTCAAGGCGGGCAAAAAAATAAGGCTCAGGTAACTCCAATGCTTCAAGGCGGGCAAACATCGCTGTGGTTTTCACGTGTTTTCCCCAGGTTTTTCCAACAGCAAAATCATATTCCGTCATTTGCTGTGCTTTGAGCTGCTGCACATACTGCACCTTAAGATGAGTTTTAATTTTTGGGAAATTATGCTTTGCAGAGATCTGCCAGAAGGGCATATCCACACCATCAAGGCGCATCACCTCACCATACCACATATTGGCAAATGACATAGAACTGCCTGCCTGCACGCTTTCCGACAACATGGTATAATATCCGGCGGAGAAAATTGTTCTGCTTCGGTTTGGCCAGAAATGCACCTTCTCCAGTCCGCCATAAAATATGATACCATCAGACCACACGGTCTCCTGCCACAATAATTCACCGCGCAGTTTAAATTCCAGCGGCAGTGTTGCTTCCCCGAAAACACCACTCCACCAGCCAAATTCATTATTTAAGGTTCCAAACTCATTATAGAAAATGGCACCGAGCTCTGATATCTTAATAAATGGATCTTTCTCCTCTTCCAAGGCCTCAAATTCATCATCAGAATCAAACGCTTCAAACTCCTCAGATTCCTCAAACTCCTCAAACTCCTCAAATTCATCAGATTCCTCAAAATCCTCAAATTCATCCTCCCCGGATGCATCAGATTCATTATTTACAGTGTTCCGCTGTGCAAGAAAACGGGCCGGATCTATTGAAAATGAAACTGATGAAAAATTAGTCTCACGCGGCCTCTTTCCTAAAGGGATTACAGGCCTGTCCATCACAAGGTTATAGATATAGCTTTTGGTGCAAAACACACCGGCACGGGATAAATGCTTTGTTACTGTTGCCACATTGGCATCAATCCTTATCGGTCCGGCATCATATTGATACGCCACACCTGTTGCGCGTTCATTAACCAGGAAATAATCCCCTGAGCGCATGCTCATAAAACCGGTTTTTACTGAATGCCGGCCATTGTTAAAGCTGTAAAACGCTTCGCGAAGTCCCAGGCGGCGATCCTGAGCATCATAAAGTTCATTTCTGTTCTGCCAGAATTTCATTCCACCTTCTACATAAACCTCATGATTACCTTTATAGAATTGCAATGCACCTAAAACCATCCCGCTGTTTATGGTTCTGTCGGTCATCACACCTGCAGATGGTGAGATTTCCAGAGCCCAATTTATGGGAACTGCCTTGTGAAAAGGCTTCAGATGCGCAGGAATCTTTCCCGGACACTCCCACTGTGCAAAAACTGCGTGAGATAATAAAACCAATGTGATGAATATCAGTCCTTTGTGTTGCATTTTCCTAAATTAACAACGTTTGGAAATTCTTTTCCTACAGTGTGAAAGCCAAGACCCTTCTGTCCACATGCGTCAAGACATTCACCGCAGCCGATACAATCCTGATTCACCAATTGGCTAACCCTGTTATGGCGTGTTATGGCATGAATCTTACATGCACCTGCACACTGCTTACACCCGGCACATGCATCCTTTTTAACGCCGATAACAGAAGCGCCCGGAATCAAGGAAACCCATCCCAGCATAATACCAATGGGGCATACTGTTCGACAAAACGGACGATTTATAAATAGTGAGCTTACCAGTAAAACACCTAATAAGATATATCCTAACAAATTTGCTGAGAACAGATTAAAAGCAACTTTAAAAGGATCATAATGGACAAAAATATTTGTTTTGGTAATAAGAATCTGGGCGATCAGAACCACCAAAACACCTGCACGCACATAACGAAGAATATCCTGAGAGCGTCGTCCTTTCAGAATCTCAAATTTTCCCATAAAGAGAAATTCCTGCAAGGCTCCCAGATGGCAGATCCAGCCACACCACACCTTACCGAATATGTAGGTTATAGGGATGAGAGCCAGAAACCACACAAGCGATTGCCACTGCACCTCCACTCCTCCGATTGCCAGCACAAGATTCTGAAAACTCATTATAGGACAAGGACACGCTCCACGGTAAAATCCTAAAATTACAATTGATGCCAACAAAAAGAAGACACGAAGCTTTCTGGTCTTAGGATACCGCACCAACACACCTGCCAGAATAGTAAAAGCAAGTATTGCGAGAACCCATTTTAAGGCAGGAGAGATTCCGGATTTTTCACTCCCGGCGTCATCAACTACTGCACTATCTTCAAACTCCTCAAACTCTTCGAATTCTTCAAATTCAGACGCTGAGTCACCATCTTCAAAAGGCAGGAACTCATCTTCTTCAACAGCATTTTCACTGTCTCCGTTTTCAAAATCAAAAAATTCATCCTCTTCAGCATCAGTCGTTTCTTCTGATTTTTTTGTAGAAGAACAGGTACTAAAAGAATTACATCCGTTACATGCACTTTTCTTTCTGTTCTGTTGATGAGTCTGCTGTGGAGAATCTTTATCAGAAAATGTATTTGCAGAAGTTTGGATCGGGAATGCCGTCAAGAAAAAAAACAATGAAACTACAATTGCCATACGTTGAACAAACGAGGCAATCTTTGGGACACCCTGTAAATTTGCAAAAACCACTATTTCTTCTCTTTCAGTTCTAAAATACCGTATCCACCGTCCTTGGTACATGATCTGGAAGCAGACAATGTAAGATCTCCGGATTCATTCCCGGTTACTTCAACTTTTAACTTCCTTTCCCAAATACCCGGTTTAACCTCAGTCCATTTTGTGGCCTGTTTTATCTTCAACCCATCACCCTCAAAATCAGTATCGCTGATACCAATATCACAATTCCGGTGTGTGAGGATAACCTTCACTGTAACGATTATTTCATCACCTGCAGTGTAAACCTCTTTAGCACTTTTCTCGCTAACCTCAAATTCGATTTCACAAGCCATTGCAGTTGCTGCCATAGCCACCATCACAAATACTAATGCTAATACTCTTTTCATTCTGTCTCTGTTATAAAGTCTATACTTTCCGCAAATATATAAGTTTATAGATATATATTTACAGTTACTCCTTATTTTAACTCATTCAAAACATCAGACAAAGCAAATTACAGATCTATTCCGGCAACACCGGGAATATTATCACGTCTTTTGCGTTATGTTCCAATACATATCAATCATAAAAAAGATTAAAAAATAATAAGGATACTCACGAAACAGAATGGAAATTGTATTTTCGTATAAAATTCCGAATATGAGAGCACTCACTGTAAAAATTCTATTAATAATTGTGGCGATGGGATTATTCTCATGTGTTCCCACAAAACAATTCAACGAACTGGAAGACCGCTGCCTTGAAGAGCGAAGTAATCTCAAAAAGCAACTCGACAAACTGGAGACTGAACTCAACGAAAAGTCTGCTGAGTTTACAAAGATTTCACGGGAGCGGGAAGGTCTGATTGAGGACACCACACAGATGGGACTGGCATTACGCGATATACAGCGGAGCATGAACAAGCAGCGCACTGATTATGAAGAGATGCTGTCGCAGCAACGCAATCTATTAGCGGGGAAAGATGTCGAGACAAGCAATATTCTTGCTGAGATACAGGAATTGCGTGAAGACCTTATCAGAAGGGAAGATGCTGTCAGCTCACTGGAAGACAGGCTTTCGGAGAAAGAACAGCGTTTGAATACACTTCAGGATGAATTATCGCAGAAAGAGGCTCGTCTGGATGAGCTTCAGACTATCCTCGACCGTCAGGAAGCGGTTGTTAGCGCCCTTCGAAAAACCGTTGCCGATGCGCTTCTTGGTTTTGAAGGAAAAGGTCTGACCATTGAAGAGAAAAACGGAAAAGTCTATGTCTCCATGGATGAAAACCTGCTCTTCAAATCCGGAAGCTGGATGGTTGCCGATAAAGGTGTGGAAGCATTGAAAAAGCTTGCCAAAGTATTGGAAGAGAATAAAGATATTAATGTAATGATTGAGGGACATACAGACAATGTACCTTATCGCGGCAGCGCACAGGTAAAAGATAACTGGGATCTTAGTGTTATGCGAGCCACCTCAGTATTGAAAATCATTGTGCAAAACAGTAATGTGGATGAAAAACGCCTTGCAGCCGCAGGACGTGGTGAATACTACCCTATCGCCGACAATAAAACCCCGGAAGGCAGGGCTGCAAACCGAAGAACAGAGATTATCCTTACACCAAAACTGGATGAGCTGTTTAAGATAATTGAGACAAACTAGCGCGTCGCTTTTCTGCAATCTTTAAGAAATTCAAAAGCAATTTTTCACCCTGCGGAGTCATGATACTCTCGGGGTGAAACTGTACTCCGTAAACCGGTCTGTCAACATGACGGACAGCCATTAATACACGATCTTCAGAAACAGCACAGCGTATTAATTGAGGCGTCAGGCTTTTCTTATCCACTTCCCAGGAATGGTAAAGCCCAACATCAATTGAAAGCGGGAGACCGGAAAACAAGGGGTCACTGTTTTCAAGGATATGAACTTTTCTTTTCATACCATGATAATTCATGTTCAGGTTGTTAAGCTTTGCCCCAAAATATTGTGCTATCACATCATAACCCAGACAAATGCCCAGCACCGGCATGTCATCCTCAACATGTGCAAGAATCGCTGTCATTTTTCCTCCGGGATCCACAATATCAGGCCCCGGTGAAAACACTATGGCATCATAGTTCTTTACGATATCCAAAGATATCTGATCCGTCAGAACCACATCAACCTCAGCTTTACCACTCTCTCGCAAAATCTGAACTATATTATAAACAAATGAATCATGATTGTCGGCCAGTAAAACTTTCATATGCACACTTTTCTTTATCGGAACCGTAAAATTACATCTTTTTTGATATGACACATATATCATATTGAAATATTTGTACCGAATAAAAAAAAGCCTAACTTGCAGCCCGGTTTTACAACAGCGGTAAAATGACCTTTAGAACTATTTCCAAAATAAATGAATACGCTCAAAAGCATATTCCATTTTTGCTATTAGTAGATTTTGACAGGCAAAAACCTGTGATTTTTACTGAAGATGAGTTAATGGATGAGGACATCTTTTTCAAAACTTCCTTAAAAGAGATTTCTCCTTCTGAATCCTCACTTCCTGACAAAGTATCTTTTAAGAAATATCCTATTCCCTACGTTGATTACAAAAAGGGCTTTGACAATGTTCAGTCTCATATCAATAATGGAGATACATTTCTTCTGAATCTCACCTTTCCTACTTCCTTAAAAAGCAATCTTACTCTCAGGAATATTTACGATCACAGTAAAGCAAAATACAAACTGCTTTATAAGGATGAGTTTGTGTGCTTTTCGCCGGAAACTTTTATAAGAATTACCGATAGTACCATCACCTCAGCACCAATGAAAGGAACTATTGATGCAGCAGAAGAGGCAGCGCGGCAAAAGATTATTTCTGATGTTAAGGAGACTGCCGAGCATAATACTATTGTGGATCTGATCCGCAACGACCTTAATATGGTTGCCTCGGATGTAAAAGTTTCCAGGTACAGGTACATTGATGAGATAAAAACAAACGACAAAACACTGCTTCAGGTGAGTTCGGAAATAAGCGGAGAATTACCGCAGAATTTCAGAAAACACCTCGGAGATATTATCTTCAGACTACTCCCTGCAGGAAGCATCAGCGGCGCGCCAAAAGAGAAAACCGTTGAGATAATCCATGACAGTGAAATTGACCGGCGGGGATACTACACAGGAATTTTTGCATGGTACGACGGTCACAATCTTGACAGTGCTGTAATGATTCGCTATATTGAGCAAAAAAACAACGGGCTGGTGTATCGCTCAGGAGGAGGAATCACTACAATGAGTAATCCTGAAGACGAATATCAGGAGTTATTAAATAAAGTTTATGTGCCATTTACTTGAGAGTATCTGTTTACAGGACGGTATTTTTGAAAATCTTTCGTATCACCAGAGAAGAATGGATTTCTCCTGCCGGAAAATTTTTAACAGCCGGGCCCCGGAACTATCCACTGCTCTTCACAGTCAAAACTTTCCCTCACGGGGACTCTATAAAATCAGAGTCATTTATACCCATAAAATTGAGAAGATTGAAGCTATACCATGGTCAATACCTGATATCTTAACCTTAAAAGCTGTTTACTGTTCTGACATTGAATACCCGCTTAAATATACTGACCGGGAAATAATAAACAGGCTCTTCTCACAACGCGAAGATTGCGATGATATACTTATTGTAAAGAACGGACTTATTACAGATACCAGCTACTGCAATATACTTTTGCGGAATAAAGAGCGCTGGTATACCCCGTTTCAGCCCTTATTAAAAGGAACAATGCTCACCAGCCTGATAGAAAAGGGCATTGTAATACCTGCTGATATTGCTGTCCAGGATCTGCATCATTTCCAGACCATTAAACTCATAAATGCCATGATGAGATTCAATGGACCTGAAATTCCCGTTTCAAACATTTCACTATAACTTCCCAAGAATCATCATCGACTTTGGAGGCACATGAAAGATTCTGCGCAAAGTTGATGTTTCCCACTTCGGGCCATTCTGATCCATGGCAATAAAACAGGCCGAACCCGGCTCAAAAAGATACTCCTTCTCCAATGCATTATAAATAACTACAATCTCCTGATAGGGATCTCCGAGAGCCTTGCCATTAATGCGGAAGCCCACAACGCCATTCTTCACAGGCAGAAAAGTAAGATGCTCACAAATCAATTCCTCACTTTCCATCTTCAGTGCCGGATGCGCTTTGCGAAACTCCAGAAGATCCTTCACGTAAGTTACAACTTGCTGATTTTCTGTGATTAAATCCCAGTCGATTTGATTTATGGAGTCCGGTGATTTATAGCTGTTATGCTCCCCCATTTTTGTTCTTAGAAACTCCATCCCGGCATGGATAAATGGTATTCCCTGAGAAGTGAGCACCATTCCTGCTGCAAGTTTATGCATGGCAATAATCTCCTCTTCAGCTGCCCCGGGAACAGATGCACTGATTTTATCATAAAGGGTATGGTTATCATGACAGGTTACGTAGGAGATAGTTTGTGCCGGATTATCAGACCAGGGTGCGTCGGAGTAGTTTACTTTCTGATAATTAATTTGTGGATGATAGCAGGACGCTGCGATGCCGAATTTTACAGACTCTTCCGTGCCCCTGGCACCCGTTACAAAACCGCTGTCCGTGGCTGAGCTCCAGTGTCCTTTTATTGCATCGCGGAAATCGTCGCTGAATGCGGCAACCCGATCCAGTTTTGCTGTATTCTTTTTTAGAGCCAGCAGCGAATCAGGCATTGGTGTTGCCCCGGCATTCCAGCCCTCACCATAAATAATCACCGACGGGTTCTTTTCATGTAATGCTTCTGAGATTACATTCATAGTCTCAATGTCATGAATTCCCATCAGATCAAAGCGGAAACCGTCGATATGATACTCCTCCATCCACCAGAGCAGACTCTCAGTCATAAACTTACGCATCATGGGTTTTTCACTGGCGGTTTCATTGCCACAGGCTGAGGCATTCGACCACGATCCATCGCTGTTTTTCCGGTAATAATAACCCGGGGCAAGCAAGTTAAAATTGCTGTTTTCTGTGTCGCCGGTATGATTGTAAACTACATCCATCACAACCCTGAGTCCATGTTTATGAAAAGCCATAACCATCTCCTTAAATTCCTTAATCCTGACCTCAGCTTCGAACGGGTTGGTTGAGTAGGAACCTTCGGGAGCATTATAATTCTGCGGATCATAGCCCCAGTTATAATCGTCACTTTTAACAGATTCGTCAATGGAGCGGAAGTCGAAACAGGGCAGCAGATGCACATGTGTTACGCCAAGGCCGGCGATGTATGACAGACCGGTTATATCACCAAAACTGTTCTGTGTATTTTCTTCTGTAAATGCCAGGTATTTCCCTTTGTGCTGCATCCCGGAGTTGGGAGCAATTGAGAAATCGCGTATGTGGAGTTCATATAATATTACATCATTTTTAGATTTCAGTTCGGGGCTTTTATCCATCGCCCATCCATTGGGGTCAGTACGCGCAAAGTCGGTAATCATGCCACGCTTCCCGTTTACCCCGACAGCCTTGGCATATATTCCGGGAGTTTCATTGAGCCATATGTCGTTATATTTAATCTGAAAGGTGTAATAGATGCCATGGAGATCACCATTCTTTTTCAACAACCAGGTTCCTTCAGCACTCTTTTCCATCGGAACAGCCTCCAATACCTCTCCCCCATTACCTTTTTCATAGAGGTTTACCCTTGCCTGTGAAGCCTCAGGGGAATAGATTCTGAAAGTTGTAAACTCAGGGTTCCAGATCACGCCAAGGTCGTTGCCTTCATAAACCGGGTCTTTGCTGTTTTCTGTGTTTTTCATCTGATTACATGCGCCAAGAATTATCCCGGCAAGGAGAAATAATATGATCTTTTTCATGGAAAAATAATTTTAAAACCATCGTCTGAAGATTCTGAATAGTTATTTTTGTAATTCTATGTCTACAGGATACGCTAAAGATACACAATTCCGCAAATTCTGCGCCTACGGATTCCTGAAGAATCAGCGATTCTTTGAGTCGTTTATCATCCTGTACTTTCTTAATCAGGGCATTACCTATTTGCAGATAGGGATTTTATACAGCATGCGGGAGATACTTTTAAACCTTCTGGAGGTGCCTGCCGGTTTTATTTCCGACTCATTGGGACGAAAGAAGACCATGATTACCTCCTTTGCGATGTATATTGTTTGCTTTGCCCTATTCTCGGTGGGAAGCGGATTTACACTTTTTGCCGTAGCCTTTATCTTTTATGCTTTAGGCGATGCTTTCCGCACAGGCACGCACAAGGCCATGATTTATGATTACCTGAAAATCAATGGCTGGAGTGAATACAAGGTTGATTATTACGGACAGACCCGCAGCTGGTCGCAGAAAGGTTCTGCTATTAGCTCTCTCATTGCAGGAGCAGTCATTTTTATCAGCGGCAATTACCGTTGGGTTTTCATCATTTCGTTAATTCCTGCCATCCTTGATCTTCTGCTCATCGCTTCTTATCCCAGGGCTCTTGACGGGAAGACCTCTGCCTTCAACAAAGCAGCATTAAAGGAATCCTTTGGTAATTCGTGGCAGGATTTCAAAACCTCATTCAGAAAAAGAGAGGTTCTGAAAGCGATTACAAACACATCGGTTTACAGCGGCTATTATAAGGCCTTAAAGGATTTTCTTCAGCCGGTAATGCAGGCACTGGCATTATCACTGCCATTTCTGGCCACCCAAAGTGATGAAAAAAGGACCGCGGTAATTGTTGGAGTGCTCTATTTTGTGATTTATATGCTTACCAGCAGGGCTTCAAGAAAATCAGCACTGTTTTCAGGAAAATTCAAAACTACTGCCCTTGCGCTAAATTTTTCACTTTTTGCCGGGTTATCGGCAGGGCTGATTTCCGGACTATTCATGTACTTTGACATGCCGCTTTTTGCAGTACTGTTTTATATCCTGATTTATCTGATTGAAAATGTCAGAAAGCCGATTGGAATGGCTTACACCACAGACTATGTGAAGCATGAGATTCTGGCCACCGCGCTATCGGCCGAGTCGCAGTTAAAAACCATCTGGGCAGCGGTATTTATTTTCCTTACGGGATTGCTGGCCGATACCTTCAGTCTGGGAGTTGCTTTAGTTGCAATTTCCGGAGTTTTATTAATACTTACGCCGGTATTAAGGGTAAAAACAAACTAAAAGATTATTTCTTCATATAGAAAACCAACTCGCCACCGTCTTTTATCATCTCCCATGTGATTTCGGGCTTCTCAAGCTTTTCGCCGTTGAAGGTTATCTTCTTAACATGTACCTTGTCCTGAGCCTGATTTTCTGCTTTTATATGCAAATATTTTCCTCCGGGCAATTCAACTGTTGCTGTTTTTACAAGCGGGCTTCCCAGCGCATAAACATTGCTTGCCGGACAAACGGGATAGAAACCCATGGCGGAAAAGATATACCATGCCGACATCTGACCACAGTCATCATTTCCACAAAGTCCGTCGGTATCATTGGTGTACATCACATCGAGAATCATACGAACTTTCTCCTGCGTCTTTTCAGGTTTCCCGGCAGCATTGTATAGATAAGGTATATGATGCCCCGGCTCGTTGCCATGCACATAAAGGCCGATAATTCCGTCGCGGGTAATATCTTCATGCTGCGCGATATGTGCATCATCGAGGTGCATGGTAAAAAGTGTGTCAAGCATGCTGGCAAAGGCTTTTGTGCCGCCTTTCATTTCAACCAGTGCATCTACATTATGCGGCACATAAAGGCCGTAGTTCCAGGCATTACCTTCGATAAATCCCTGTCCGTGGGTATCCAACGGATCAAACACTTCCCGGAAGTCACCATTGGCATTGCGCGGATGCATATACCCGGATTTGGGATTGAACGTGTTTTTGTAATTTTCGGCACGGAACGCAAACTCCTGACGAAGCTTGTTGTTACCTGCTTTTCCGGCAATCTGCATGATTGTCCAGTCGTCGTAGGCATATTCAAGCGTTTTACTCACAGCCGAGCCCTGGCGGTCTGCCGGGACATAGCCCAGCTCCATGTAATCTCCGAGGCCGTCATATTTGGCGTACTTTGCTGTGGTGGCACAAGCATGTAAAGCCTCATCAATATCACCTTTATAGAGATCTTTCATGATAAGATCGGCGATTACAGGAACGCTGTGGTAGCCAATCATACACCAGTTTTCGTTGGAGTAGTGAGACCAAACAGGCAGCATAGGGTGAACGCTTTGGCTGAAATGCGCCACCATGGATTGTGCCATGTCGCTGTTGCGTTCCGGTTGTACGAGATTGAAGAGCGGATGCAGCGCCCGATAGGTATCCCAAAGTGAGAAAATGGTATAATTGGTGAATCCGTCAGCTGTATGAATATTCTGATCCAGACCGCGGTATTTTCCATCCACATCCATATACTCAATTGGTGCCAGGAAACTGTGGTACATGGCGGTGTAGAAGACTATTTTCTGATCTTCTGTCATGGTCTCCACATGGATTTTTGAGAGTTCGCGGTTCCACTTCTCCCGGCCTTCTTTTCTCACCTGATCAAAATCCCAGTTTGGGGTTTCTGTTTGAAGATTTAAAATTGCACCTTCAGTACTTACGGAGCTGAGCGCGAATTTGACTTGAACCTCATTGGATTCCTTTTCATCGAATTCAAAATATGCGCGGAGATCATGACCGGCCATTTCAGGGAAATTCTCCTCCTGATTGAATTTGCGATAAAACCCGTTGTATATCTCTTCGGAGAATTTCTTGTGACCGTAGTTTTTGATGGGCTTGTTAAAAGCCATGGCAAAACAGACTGTCTTTGTTCTGGCCCAGCCGTGCGTCTGGCGGTAGCCTGTAACGAGTGTATCATTTTCCACACGGACAAAGGTCCAAACGTTTTTTCCCTCATAGCTGTAGATACCGTGAACGAGATCGAGGATGATGCGTTGGTTTTCCTTTTCCGGGAAAGTGTATTTATGAAAGCCGACACGCTCAGTAGCTGTGAGTTCAGCAGTGATGTTGTAATCCTGAAGTTCTACGCTGTAATAAGCTGGTGCAGCGGATTCCTGCTCATGGGAGAAACGGGAACGAAAACCGGAATCGGGATTTTCTTCAGTCCCCGGGGTTAATTTTAGTTCTCCGGTATTTGGCATGATGAGGAAGTCGCCGAGGTCGGAGTGGCCTGTGCCACTGAAATGGGTGTGGCTAAAGCCCACGATTGTATTGTCTTCATATTGGTAGCCTGCGCAATATTCATATACTTTCTTGTTATATCGGTTATTCTCTGCATCCCAATAGCCAATGGTATCGGTATCAGGAGAGAGCTGTACCATTCCGAAGGGCACTGAAGCACCGGGGAAGGTATGACCCATGCGTTCGGTACCGATGAAAGGATTTACATACCTGCAATAATCCGCATCGCTGGTCTGTGCAAAAAGATTGGAAGAAAAAAGTATTAATAACAGTGAAAAAACAACAACAGTTCTCATCTTACTAAATCGTTTAAGTAAGATGCAAACATAGAATTTTTTTTGAATTCAATAAACTATTTCACAAAGAACCCCGGAGAAGGCACAAAGAATCACAAAATCTCTTTTATTTAGAAGTTGTTTCACGAAGCCCGGCGGGAACTTGGCAGAACTTTACAACATATGTAATTATCCTAAACTTTAATTTACTGGATATGCCCCAATAAAGTGAAACCAGGAAATCACATAGAGTCACAGCAATAATCTCTAAAGGACTCCTTTGTGGAACTTCGTGTAATAATATTATAATTGAATTAAAAGAATTTTAAAAAAACATTCAGGTGTAAAAAAATATTAATTTGATGTAAAAAAATAGTATATTCAAAAATAATTTGTATTATTGTAACACCTGATTATTAGAACAAAAGAAACATTAA
>PKSY01000215.1 GCA_002869405.1 Marinilabiliales bacterium | reverse complement strand
TGCTGCAGAGCGCTTTGGCGTTGAATTCCCAATCCGTTTCGACTACCTGGATACCTTCGATGGAGGTAACCTTTCCGTGCAGGTGCATCCACAGCAGGAATACTTCGTAAAAGAGTTTGGTGAGTCATTCACACAGGATGAATGCTACTATATTCTGGAAACAAAAGATGATGCTGATGTATATCTTGGTTTCCAGGACAGTATAGAGCCGGAACAATTCCGCAGGGAGCTGGAGCAGAGCTATAAGGAAAACATGCCTGTTGAAATTGACAAGCATGTACAGTCGGTTAAGGCACATAAACATGATCTTTTCCTGATTCCAAACGGCACGATTCATGGATCCGGGAAGAATAACCTGGTGCTGGAGATTAGCTCTACTCCTTACATTTTCACATTCAAGCTATATGACTGGCTCCGGCTGGACCTGGAAGGAAATCCACGGCCTTTAAATATCGAACGAGGGTTCAAAAACCTGGTTTTCAACAGAAAGGGAGAAAAAGTCTCCTGGGAGCATATTTCCAAACCAACTGTCATTAAAAGTGGTAATGACTGGACTCAATATCATCTTCCCACGCATAAGGAGCATTTTTATGATGTGCACAGGTATGAATTTTCGGGTAGTATTGAGATCCAAACAAACAATCAGTGCCATGTGATGGTATTGGTGGAGGGCAGTTCAGTGATTCTGGAGACGAAGCAGGGGCTGCGGCAACGCTTTAATTATGCAGAGACGTTTGTGGTTCCTGCAGCATGTAAATCATATCGACTAATTAATGAAGATAAACGGCCATGCAAAGTGGTGAAGGCATTTGTAAAATAGATACAATAGACAATGACATATAAATTCAATAGATGCAGTTGTAGAGGTGGGGGATTGCTTCATCATTTACATTCCGCTTCGCTTCATTTTGAAATGATTCGCAATGACAAGGCCTAGTATTCAATTAATTGAGCGCTTTTTCAAAGCGCAGATGGCTATCGCCATCTCTGGTTACATAGCAAGTTACAGGGGAGGGCAAAGCCCTCCGCGCTCCCCAGAGCGCATAATTTTTTTCCTGATACAAGGTCATTGCGAATCATACAAAGCGAAACGAAGTGAAGCGACTATGAATGAAGCAATCTAATAAAAATACAATATTACAAACTCATTATCAGCAGTATATAAAAGACAAAAAAAATATCATCGACTATGAAAAATATAACGATATTATTTGCAACGCTTATGATTGCGTTTTCGGCATTCTCCCAAAGCGAATACCTGGTAGGTTATGAAAAGGACCTTGCCGGTAAGAACTTCATTTACCACTCTTTACACAACGATGTGGAGAAATCACTGCTGATTCGTGCTAACAGTTATTTCGAACCCATTGAATGGGAAACACAGGCTGTTCCTGAAGATTACGATAAAGAGACCGTCTCTTTTATCTGGCTTTACAGCATTGATGTGCGTCCAAAAACGCAGGATTTTGACCTTTTTGTGAATAATGATCTGACACTTCGGTTTTCTAATCCAACAGCGAATACTGACAAGCCATATTATATTGAAGGGAAAAATGGAATTATTTTAAGCTTTAAACCATCCATGGTGGACAGGCACGGTGATGAGATGGGCTATGCGGTGCTTACTGTTCCCACAAAACTGATTACTAAAGGTAAAGCGGTAACCATTAAGGTTGATGGTGTGGACAATGATAGTCAGGCGTGGTACATGACCTATGAGGTACCATTGGTGAGTACCATTAAAGCGAAACAGCTTAAGACAGTTACTAAAAAGAACGGGGAGCTGTTTCATACAATACGCTTTAACTATATCCATCTTGGCGATCCCGCAGAAGCTACAATCCAGGTGGAGCAGGAATCGCAAAACTTTATGCTGAGATCCGGACTCAATGAGGTTGACTTTCTGATTAGAAAAGTCGGGGAGCCAACTTCTGTAAAGACGGTTTTTACTGTAGGAGACAAGATACAAAAGCAGGATGTGCAGCTTAAACCGGTAAAAGAGTGGACAGTATACCTGGTGCAGCACAGCCATACCGATATTGGATATACAAGAGCACAGTCAGAAATCCTGGCTGAACACCTCAGGTACATCGACTATGCACTGGACTACTGCGATCAGACGGACAGCTATTCGGAAGATGCGCAGTTCCGCTGGACCTGTGAGGCATCATGGGCTGTGCGGGAATACCTCAACAACAGGCCCAAAGAGCAGACCGACAGACTGATTCAACGTATTAAAGAGGGGCGTATTGAGGTGACAGGTATGTTCTTCAACTTCTCGGAAGTAGTAGATGAAACGGCGCTGGCAATACAATTACAGGCTCTGAAGCAATTCAGGGAACAGGGGATTGATGTCACTTCGGCGATGCAGAATGATGTGAACGGCATTGGCTGGTGCATGGTGGATTACTACCATAATACCGGTGTTAAATATCTCACTATGGGGCAACATGGTCACCGAGC
>PKSY01000309.1 GCA_002869405.1 Marinilabiliales bacterium | reverse complement strand
TGGTAGGAGTGAGATTTCCCTTTCCGGGCTCTCCAAAGCGAACACCGCGTTCATTACCTGTAATTGTACAGTTTTGAATTGTAACATTAGATGCTGATGCCGGATGTGCACCGTATGTGCTGCCATCATCACGTGCTTTTATAGTCACACCTGTTCCTTCCCAGGCACCACCAATACCGTTGTTTTGAATTGTACAGTTATCAAAGGTGAAGTTTGAGTAAGTTCCTGCTTTCAAATTGATATCAAATCCGGCACTCCATGCCTGGAAATAGGAGGGAAGTACTGACGCATCATACCCATTATCAATTGCGGTACATCCTGTAAATGATGCATCAGAAAGTTTTTCTGTATATATCCCTTTGTGGTTATTATGATTAAATGTACAGTTTGTAACAGTTACATTCGAGAATGTACTAGTCTCTGCACTAACTTCTTTTTGTGTGTACCATCCATAAGTGAGATTATTAAATACACAATCTGTAAAGACAAAATTGTCAGCTGTTGAAGTTAAATCAATGTAGAATCCTCTTTCTTGTTCCGTACTTGGATTAGTATTTGTTCCTTCAATATAAACATTATCAATGTCAATAAATGCTATATTTTGGCCTGTTGCTTCACAAAATCTGCCAACAGATATCCCGGCCATTCCCTGGGGTTCAAGGCGTATATCCTTTATAGTTATCGGATCCGTAGCATCTGTACCCGAAGCTTCAAGCTGAATGATACCAACCTTTGTATCGCCTGCTCCGGCAGTGGTTTGAGTAATTACTGTACCCGT
The DNA here is from genome assembly GCA_002869405.1 of Marinilabiliales bacterium. Taxonomy (GTDB): domain Bacteria; phylum Bacteroidota; class Bacteroidia; order Bacteroidales; family BM520; genus BM520. Next base: position 1,691 of record PKSY01000309.1, on the reverse strand, counting down.
ACTTTCACTGCCTGCTCCCTGAATCGTGAGTTTTTTGTCTATAACGAAATTTTCTGTATAATTTCCTGCCGCAATGTTAATTACATCCCCGGCACTTGCCGCACCAATCGCAGCCTGTATAGTGGTGTAATCATCCGGCACATTAATCGTCGTTTGTGCGCTTAGCGATAGCGTAAAAAATAGCGCTACCAGCATTAAAAATGTTTTTTGTTGTGTTTTCATCATCATTAAAGTTTTGGTTATTAACTGGTTATATTGATTCTAAAAATATTTTCTCGCTGTAGGTCTCGCCGCCCAAACTTATACTTACAATATAAAAGCCTGTGGCCAGGGGAAGGCTGATGCGACAAAAGGGTGTGCCCTTGCCCTCAGCACTCCACACACAGTGCCCCTCCATGTCGTACACGTTCATCTCCATGCTTGTGTCATCATCGTAAAGGTTCAGGAAAATCTCTGATCCATAGCTGTATATCAGCACATGCTCGTTCATTGTTGTTGAGTATCAGGTGTTGGTTATTTATTTCGATACCATGTTAAGCAACTTGCATGCCTTTATTTATAAAGTTCAGATAATCAGTTTATTGTGGGCTTGCTTGCCATGTTAGGATATTGGTATTGATAGCGAATTGCCCGAATACGTACATCCCTTTCTGCATGTGATTCTGCAGATATCACTGTTTTGTACTGTTTGAAAGATTTTAATGAAATCTGCCCGTTTTCGGACAATCGGACATTGGTGCATAAAAAAAACCGGAGCGAGGACCCGACTCCGGTTACGACTAATCATTGCAGTGTAATTATATCTGCTCGGGGGGATAAATTTGATACTTTAGTATACGCCGGTCGAGCGACTGACGGGTAATATTTAATGCAATTGCAGCTTTGCTTTTATTCCAGGCATTTTCTTCAAGGGCCTTTTTAATTACCTCCTGTTCAACACGATACAAATCGAAGGAGTTAATTATGGTTTTCTGTTTTCTGTTATCTTTTCTCTCTTTGAAGAATGGTTCAAAATGCTGCCAGCGCAAAACAGATGAACAGCACATTATTATAGCACGCTCCACCATATTTCGCAATTCTCTGACATTTCCGGGAAATTCATAATCCATAAGATGCGCATAGATTTCTGTTTCAATCTTATGGATGTGTTTTTTTGCTTTTTCCGCATAGATATGTACAAAAAATTCCAATAAAACAGGTATGTCTTCTTTTCTGTCTCTTAAAGGAGGCAGCTCTATCTGAAAATGAGTTAGTCTGTGATACAAATCTCTTCGGAATTCGCCTTTATCAATCATCATCTGTATGTTCTGATTGGTTGCGGCAATAATCCTTACATCTACCTGCTTTTCACTTTTTCCACCCAATTTTCTGATTTTCATGTCGTCCAAAACCCGAAGGAGTTTACATTGCATGGAGTATTTCAGATCACCGATTTCATCAAGCATGAGTGTGCCGCCATCTGCCTCTTCAAACCATCCCTTGCGATCTTCTGTTGCACCGGTGAAGGTCCCTTTTTTGTACCCAAAAAAGCTGCTTTCGAAAAGATCCTCCGGAATGGCGGAGCAGTTAACTGCGATAAATGGCTTGTCTTTTCTTGTGCTCATCTGATGAATGGCCTTTGCAATAACTTCTTTGCCTGTACCACTTTCTCCGGTCACAAGCACTGAATTGCATTCTGAATGTGCCATTTG
>PKSY01000007.1 GCA_002869405.1 Marinilabiliales bacterium | reverse complement strand
TCCTCCATCGAGCATCCTGCCATCTTTGAGGTGTGTAAATACCTCGAAAAACAGGGCTTTGAAATCACTTACCTGCCAGTTGATGAGTATGGTATTGTTGCTGTGGAAGACTTGCTTAGCGCTATAAAAGATGAAACAATCCTTATCACCATCATGCATGCCAACAATGAAACCGGCGCTATTCAACCCATTGAGGAGATTGGAAGGATTGCAAAAGAGAAGGGCATTCTTTTTCATACCGATGCAGCGCAGTCGCTGGGGAAAATTCCGGCAGATGTAAATGCCATGAATGTGGATTTACTCAGTATTGCAGGCCACAAACTATATGCACCAAAAGGTATCGGTGCACTATACATTCGCAGCGGTGTTAAACTTGAGAAACTTATTCATGGTGCTGATCATGAGCAAAATCTCCGTGCCGGAACAGAAAACGTGCTGGAAATCACCGGTTTGGGCAAAGCTGCTGAGAGTGCCAACAGAGACCTTCAAAAGCATGCCGATCACTATAAAAAAATGCGCGATTATCTGCATTCTCAAATTAAAGAGGCAATCCCGGAAGTAAAACTCAACGGCCACGAGGAGTTACGCCTGCCAAACACCCTCAGCCTTTCATTCCCGGGAGTAGAGGCCAATACTCTTATCAGTCGTCTGGAGAATGTAGCAGCATCTGCGGGTGCCGCTTGTCATGCAGAGAGCATTGACGTTTCAGCTGTACTGGAAGCGATGCATGTGCCCATTAAATATGCCATGGGTACCATTCGTTTCTCTACAGGTCGTTCAAACACCATGGCCGACATGAAGGCTGCTGCAGAAGAGATCATTGCCACGGCAAAATCGCTTATGCCGCAAACCACGGAAGAGGTTACCATCGACACCAAAGATCCGAAAACCATCAAGCTTACGCACTATACCCACGGCCTGGGATGTGCCTGTAAAATAGAACCTCAGAAACTGGAAGAGGTATTAAAGACATTGCCGGCATGGACGCATCCCGACATCCTTGTGGGTACAGAGACATCGGATGATGCGATGGTTTACAGAATCAACGATGAGACTGCCATTGTACAAACTCTTGACTTCTTCACACCCATTGCCGACGATGCCTATGACTTTGGTGCTATCGCTGCAGCGAATGCCCTGAGCGATGTTTACGCCATGGGAGCCACTCCCCTCTTTGCGCTGAATATTGTCGGGTTCCCGGAGACCACACTTCCCATGGAGGTGCTGCAGGAGATCCTGCGTGGAGCGCACGACAAGGCTACGGAAGCCGGAATCGGAGTTCTGGGTGGACATACCATTGAAGACCCGGAGCCAAAATACGGCATGGTGGTAACCGGAGCTGTTCATCCCGACAAGGTAATAAAGAACCACGGTGCAAAACCCGGCGATGTAATGATTCTCACAAAACCGCTTGGGACAGGAATTATCACCACCGGAATAAAAAGAGGACTGGTGGATGAAAAAACACAGCAGATGGTGTATGGCATCATGAAAGAACTCAATAAAACCGCTGCAGAGGTGATGAAAAACTTTGAAGTGCATGCCTGTACTGATATCACCGGCTTCGGACTTATGGGCCACCTGCTGGAGATGAGCAGGGCTTCTGAAACCGATGTGGAGGTATGGTTCGATAAGTTGCCGTTCCTGGAGGAGGCATTAAAACTTGCTACAGCAGGCGTAATTCCAGGTGGCACACATAAAAACCACAGCTTTGTAAAGGATAAAGTGGACTTTGGCAAACACAGCAGAGTAGATGAATTGCTCTTGTGCGATGCACAAACCTCGGGAGGCCTGCTGATAGTTGTAAAAGAGAATCAAAGTGAAGAGCTTCTAAGTGCATTGCACAAACAAGGTCTTACGGATGCTGTGGCTATCGGAAGGTTCACCATAAAGGGCATTGGCAAAATCAATATAAAATAATATAATATTCTGTATTATAGTTATTTATATTATTCTGTATATTTTATTAAATATTTTAATAAACAAAACTCACTCCTCAACGTTGTATTGTGAAAAGAATAACAAATAAAGCACAGTACAATGAAAAATATTCTGATTATAGGGTCAAACTCTGGTATCGCCAAAGCGCTCATTAAGCAACTTCTAAAAGAGAAAAACAATGTATTTGCAATCAGCAAACAGGAAGATTCATTCATCCATGAGAATTATACTTCCTTTCAAACAGACATACTTTCAGAGGCATTGCCTGAGAAGGTCACAGCCTCAGAAATAGATGGTTTCGTATATTTCCCGGGAACCATAAATCTAAAGCCTTTTAAAAGCATTAAAGAGGATACTTTCCGTAGTGATCTGGAAATAAATCTTTTGGGAGCAATAAAATCTTTGCAGCAGATAGAGAAGCAATTAACTGAAAACAGTTCAGTACTACTGTTTAGTTCAGTAGCAGCACAAACCGGCATGCCTTTTCACGCTTCTGTGGCAGCATCAAAGGGCGCAGTAGAAGGCTTAAC
>PKSY01000005.1 GCA_002869405.1 Marinilabiliales bacterium | reverse complement strand
TCAATGGCTGCGTAAAGGAGCTTTATATCTAAGCGGGATAATTTCACTGGCTGTATTTTCACCGGTAATTATCTGGAATATTCAGAACCATTTTATCAGCTTTACTTTTCAGGGAAGCAGAGCCGTTTTTTCAGGTATTAATCCCGGTTTATGGGCAACAGAAGTGCTTGGAGAATTCATCTACAACAACCCGGTAGTTTTTATATTGGTGATAATAACTCTGTATCAGCTCTACAAAGGTTCAGGATTTGTATCCAAAGAGTTACGCCGTTTTTATCTCTTGATGAGTATTCCCATGATCCTTGTTTTCTGGGTGATCAGCTTCAGCAGAAAAACATTGCCGCACTGGACCGGGCCGGCATTCTTTCCATTGATCCTGTTAACTGCCATGCGGCTTGGTCATAACTATAAAGACAAAAGTATCTTTATCCCCAAAGGTATAAAAACAGCCCTCATCATACTTATGGGTGGGCTGGCAGTTAGTGTAGTTCAGATACACACCGGTATAGTCCCTCTTCAATCAAACGGGCTCCCCGACCCTACTCTCGACATGTATGGTTGGAAACAGCGTGGAGAAAAATTCGCGCGAATTCACGAAAATGCTGTTGAAGAAGGTCTTATTGGCAAACAAGCACCAATTATATCACGGCGGTGGTTCCCGGCGGCAAACTACGAATATTATGTGGCACATGAAGCGGGAATCACTGTTATGGGATTTAGCACTCCTTCGCAGATTCACAAATATGCATGGATAAACAGTGAACGCGGCGGATTTGCTCCGCACATGGATTTTTGGGCACTTGAGAGTCAGAATGATCCGCACAGCCCGCAGCACAGATACAAAAAGCTCTTCGAAGAGATAATATGCTACGATACCATTTTTGTGGAGAGAGGACAAAGAGTTACCGACACCATCCGTGTTTATATCTGTAAAGATCTAAAAGTAGTTCCGGACTGGAACATGACAATTCCGGCCGACTAAAGACCAGTCATCTTATTGGGATCTACAATCCGGTCAAAATCTTCTGCAGAGAGATATTTCAGTTTAAGTGCCGCCTGCTTGAGTGTCAGGTGTTGCTCATACGCCAGCTTTGAAATCTCGGCAGCTTTTTCATAACCGATATGCGTATTTAAGGCAGTAACAAGCATCAATGAGTTATTGAGATGCTTTGAAATCTGCTCGTGTGAAGCCTTGAGACCTTTGACGGTTTTTTCTGCGAAAGAGTTTGCCGCCTCAGTCATCAGTGTAGCGGAATGAATAAGGTTTCGGATTATGACCGGCATATTGGCATTAAGCTGCAGATGACCGTTGGCTCCGGCAATTGTAACGGCGGTATCATTGCCCATAATCTGCGCGCAAACCATTGCCAGGGCTTCGGCCTGTGTGGGATTAACTTTCCCGGGCATAATACTTGAACCGGGTTCATTGGCAGGAAATATCAGCTCACCGATACCACAACGGGGTCCGGAGCCCAGCAGGCGAATATCATTGGCAATTTTCATCAGGCTTACCGCCACTCTTTTTATAGCACCATGCACATCTACCAAAGCATCATGCGAAGCCATAGCTTCAAATTTGTTGGCTGCAGGAACAAAAGGCACACCTGTCATCTCTTCCAGGATATCCACCACAGTGCAGTCGTAACCATCGGGAGCATTGAGACCACTACCGACAGCGGTGCCCCCGAGAGGCAACTCCAGAAGATGCACTCTTGCATTCCTGAGCGAAAGCAACCCGTGATCCACCTGCGAAGCCCAGGCACTTATCTCCTGACCTAGCGTCAGCGGAGTGGCATCCATAAGGTGAGTGCGTCCGGTTTTAACAATATCGTGAAACTCCTGAGCCTTACGCAACAATTCAGCAACGAGATTGTCTAGGGCGGGAATAAGAGAATCAGAGACCACGCTGTATGTGGCAATACGCATGGCTGTGGGGAAGGTATCGTTGGTACTTTGGGAACGGTTAACATCATCATTGGGATGTATCGAAACTTCGATTCCGCGCTCAATGGCAAGAGCATTTGCCCGGTTGGCGATAACCTCATTGACGTTCATGTTTGTCTGAGTCCCTGAACCGGTCTGCCATACAAGAAGTGGAAAATGCGCATCCAGCATTCCGGCGAGAATTTCATCACACACCTCAGCAATCAATTGAAATTTTGGGGCAGTAATCTGCTCCAGTTCAAAGTTTGCTTTGGCAGAAGCCTTCTTAACCATCACAAGGGCATAGATTACCTCAAAAGGCATTTTCTCAGTTCCGATTCTGAAATTTTCGATGGCCCGCTGAGTTTGTGCGCCCCAGTATTTTTCTGCCGGAACGCGAATCATTCCCATGCTATCATGTTCTTCCCGATAGTTCATATGCGTGATTTTGAGGTACAAAGTAACGGGTTTTTTGTGGATCAGAAAGACCCGACTGGTATTTTTCTGGTGTTGGGTCCCGATGATGACTAACTTCGTATTGGAGAGCCGTCGATTCATCGCGGCTCGGTGTAAATGGGATGTTGTTGTCATTGTTGGCGGTTGGCGGTTATTGGTTTGGCGGTTGGCGATGACCCGGCAGGTATTTTTCTCCTGTCGGGTCTGGGAAGGGGAAAGGGTTATCGGTTATCGGTT
>PKSY01000147.1 GCA_002869405.1 Marinilabiliales bacterium | reverse complement strand
TACCAGCTGCTGTGGATACATATCATAGCCCTGAGGATCATTCTGGCCATAATAATTATGTGTATTTGAAACTGTTACCCATGCTGTTACAGTGGTGTTCATTGTGAGCTGTCCGTATGAGTTTTCATAGTAATACTCCTTAAATGATCCAATACCGTTATATCCGGGTTGATTCATATAATTGTTGAAGTTGGTTTGTGTGTAGGTGGGAGAGGTATCACTAAAATTCACAAGAATCATAAGGAGATTATTTGTTCCTGTTGTGGGGAATGCTCCGGCCTTGTCACTCTTCATTCTTGCTGCACGGGCTTCCTTTGCTGCTGCCAGCTGTGCTTTACTGAATTTAATATCTTTATCCAGCGTATTGATATATGAATTTTCATTCTGATTCCTTTGTTCCGGATTGTGTGCGAGAATATTGCCTGGCACAAGGTTGCCGTTAAGGTCTGAAACGGCATAATATAAACCGCCATCATCACCCGGATGAATGACAAATCCATCCGTGGTTTCCAGCCAGTGCAAAAATTCATCACCATGAATAGTGAGTGTCAGCACTGTGCCGTCTGGTTGAGTATGTGTAACCTTTTCAGGTATCGCATTAACAGCAACAACAATAGTTGAAAGGAAGATAAATGCAGTTGTGAGGATGTAGGTTAGATGTCTCATTGTATTGCCTCCATTGATTAGCTAGTGTCCTAACAAAGGTAAGTAATATTAAACAACAAATCAATGGTTTATGTTATAATCACATATGTATCAGTATTTTATGTGTTTTGATAGAGATGATAACATTCAGCTGTTGAAAACCTTTTTAAATATAATTTTTAACTTTCTATTCCGTGATATAAAAAAATATACTTTTGTCTTGTCAATGGTGGATTTGCATACTCTCGTATGTAAATCATAATAGGGAATGCCGTGAGAATCGGCAACAGTACCCGCTGCTGTATGTTCCGGAATAAGCTGTTACAACTCCATTGCCACTGTCGAACGACGGGAAGGCTGTAACAGAGGAACGAGTCAGAAGACCTGCCATTGGGAATAGCTTTCGGGATAAAAGCGCTATAAGGCACTTGAAGTTTCCTGAGAGTTTTAGGTTGACTATTTAAACCAAAACTCATAACAATGAAAAGAATTTACCAAACACTGATTTTTTTTGGCTTATGCCAGATGGCTTTTGCGCAGAGTAATGTGCAGGATGTTTATGTCGCTTCAGGTGGCGCATTCTCCAATCCTGATGACTATGTTGAGATAACGAAAATTGATCCGGCAGATTACACCACGGAGTCATTTGATATTATCTACACGCAGGCAGTTACCGACTTGTTAATTTATGGAAATAAAATGTTCGTTGCAGCTATGGATAGCCTTGTAGCCTATGATCTGGAAACAGGTATGAGATATGCTGCTGTTGAAGTAGCCAACACCAACAAGCTGTCAATGGTGAATGACAACTTATGGCTCTCTCGTCAGGAAGGTGCTGCCGGCCCTCCTGCAGACGGAATCTTCCTTAAAGTATTTAATCCTGAAGACCTCGCATTGGTTAAGGATGTGGAGGGTATATCCTCCGATGCTGCCTATGTGAATTATGGTGCTGATTCAATTTATGTTACTGTTCCCGGAAACTGGGCTTCCACAACAGGTATGCTGGCGGTTCTGGATATGGAGAACTATGAAGTTCAGCGAATTGTAGATTTAGGATCAGAGGCTGTCGGAATCTGGAATATTAATCGTAAGGGAGAGACTCTTTGGATGACTTGTAAAACACCATATTTGGGTACCGTAGGATCTTTCATTTCACTTGACCCTGAAACCGGTATGTATAACATCTTGTCTCAGGATGCTGTTTTTGGCTTTGGTGCCGGAATCGATGAAGCAAATAACCAGTGCTTCCTCCTCTATAATAATACAATCGCATCTTACGAATTTTCATCTCAGACGTTTTCTTCCATTGCTCCTGATCCGGGTTCCGCAGACTGGATTTCATATGCTTCTGCAGCCTGGGAAAAATCATCCCAAAAGCTTTGGACTAATTATACCGATTATTGGTCATTTGGAACCTGCGCTGTTTATGGATCCGATGGCGCTCTTCTTGGTACTGCTGATGTAGGTATCAGCCCGGAGGCAATGGGATTCCACTATGAAAATTCTACAGGCCTTGAAAATAGCGAATTGGTGCTCAATATTTCTGCCATGCCAAATCCGGCTTCTGATCTTGTTACTATAGCTACAAATGAACCTGCTGAGATCGGAGTTTTTAACTCCAATGGCTTACTGGTTAACAGCTGTTTCTCCAATGGCTTAGTTTCTTTTTCCGTTTCAGATTTTCCGGCCGGGCTCTATTTAATTCAGGCTAAATCAGTAGTGCACAGTCAGGTTCAAAAGCTTATCGTGCAGTAAGCGGTGTTCTGTTGAACTATCTTCTTATACCTTTGTTTCATAGCTAAACAAAAAGATTAAACGAATGGAAATTG
>PKSY01000201.1 GCA_002869405.1 Marinilabiliales bacterium | reverse complement strand
TGCGGTCCATCTTTTGCCAGAAACGGTTTACTTCCAGCTTGCCATCCTTTATGAGCTCCTCATCTTTTGCTCCGGTGGCATTGATAAGCTGCACTTTACCTCTGCGTCGCTCCTCTTTCTTATTTGTGATAATCCAGATGTAAGTGGCGATACCGGTGTTGTAAAAGAGTTGGTCCGGGAGTGCGATAATGGCTTCCAGCCAATCGTTTTCGATAATCCATTTACGGATGTTGCTTTCACCGCTGTCTGCCGCGCCGGAAAAAAGCGGGGAACCGTTAAACACGATACCAATGCGTGTGCCTGTGGGCTTCATCTTGGAGATCATATGCTGCAGGAAGAGGAAAGAACCGTCGTTGATGCGGGGCAATCCTGCACCAAAGCGTCCGCTCATGCCTTTGTTTTCATACTCTGCCTTAATAACCTTCTGTGCTTTCTTCCACTCCACACCAAAAGGCGGATTGGAGAGCATGTAGTCAAACTTCTCGTTTTCCAGTCCATCCACCAGGAAGGTATTTCCAAACTTCACATTCTCGGGGTTTTCACTTTTAATCAGCATATCCGATTTACAGATGGCATAGGATTCGGGGTTGATTTCCTGTCCGAAAAGTTTCAGATCTGCATCCGGATTCAGCTCATTCACATACTGATCAGCAACGGAGAGCATACCACCGGTACCACAGGCAGGGTCGTACATGGTTTTCACAATTCCTTTCTGCGTCAGGATCTCGCGATCATCCACAAAAAGGAGGTTCACCATCAGGCGGATTACCTCACGAGGCGTAAAGTGCTCCCCGGCAGTTTCATTGGACTGCTCAGAGAATCTGCGGATAAGATCTTCAAACACGTAGCCCATCTCCATGGAATCCATATTGGCAAGATCCACCTCCTGGAAACTCTTTACCACCTGGAAGAGGATGTCAGCCTGCGGATCATCCATACGATCGATCTGATCGTCGAAGTTGAAGTATTCAATAATCTCACGTGCACTGGCAGAAAAGCCATTGACATAATTTTTAAGGTTCAGTCCTATATTTTCCGGATCTGCGATCAGGCTATCGAAGTCGAAGCGGCTATGGTTATGGAAATTATAACCGGCAACCTTATTGAGTGCCACATCCATGGCAGCCTCACTCATTCCCTTCACCACAGGATATTTCTCCATCACCTTTTGCTTGGTAGGCTTAAGGATACAGTCGAGGCGCCTTAGCACCGTCAGAGGTAATATCACCTTACCGTAGTCGGATTGTTTATAGTCGCCACGCAGCAGTTCGGCTATCCGCCAGATAAGGTCTGCTTTTGATTTAAAATTGGTCATTATTGTTATTTGGTTTTATCTGATTGAGGTATCAAAGGTAGGGAATTACTTTATGAAAGACTTAATTATTTTTAAACACCACGATATATATAATTATGATTTAAATCAACAAATCGAGCTCTTTTATGATCAGTTACAATAATCTTTGCTCCCATACAACCCAGTCTACGCTTCAAACTATGGAGTATTAGACTTCGTTTAAACCCATTATTAACAGAACACAAATCACCATCAATCCAAAATACAAACTTCAATCCATTTGCGTTTCCAATACCAGTTATTAAACGATTCCAAAATGCATCGTTGACACTCGGATCTCTTACTATTGCCATTGAACCAACAATAGTATCTTTTATCTTTTGACAAAGAGGTTGAACCATCTCATTTAGGTTACAGTTAAATTGATCCACTGCTTCAGCCTCATATCCATTGTAATCTTTAATCTCAAACAATATAACCTCTTTTTCATTATGTATTCCAATAATATCTACACCTTTAAAATGGTCACTCTTCTGGACAACTTTAATAAATGCATCGCAATCATCATATTTTATAATTTCCCAAGCTTCATCAACAAAAGAAATATGCAACTTACCTTCTACTATCTTTTTCACTAATTCTTCTCGTTAAAAAACAATTCATTCTCAAAATCAATAAGTCTTTCATATTCATTAAAGATTGAGTTATTCTGCAAGCTACTTAAGGAATCACCACATTCAACCTTTACACAATCCGATTCTTTAAAAAAACTAAAGAATTTGCATCCCACATTTACTAACTTTCCATATTCAGCGTGCAAAGACAAAAGGTAGGTTAATAAGTAATCATGAGAACTCACAAAAACTTGTACACCTTCAACAGCCAATTGAACAAGTACCTTGACATATTCATTTATCAAATTAGGATTGAGATGAGTCTCTGGCTCATCAATAAATAATAGTGTATTTTTCTTTATTTGATCTGTATCTATAAGATATTTCAACGTTAGAATTTTCTTAATACCGTCAGACATTAATGAAGCATAAATTCTCTTATCATCAATAACTTGATAAAAGCCTACATTATCCTTAAGCAGGTTAATTTTTAAAGAATCATCAATTATCTTGCTTACAACACTTAATTCAGGATTAGAAATAGGGTTAGCATTTAATGCTGTCGCTA
>PKSY01000073.1 GCA_002869405.1 Marinilabiliales bacterium | reverse complement strand
CCTGAGCGGAGCCGAAGGCACCGGGGAATCCGAAGGCAGGTGCCCGAGCGGAGCCGAGGGCACCGGGATGCGGAGCCGAAGACAGGTGCCTGAGCGGAGCCGAAGGCACCGGAGAATCCAATAAAAAACCGCCGAAGAAACTCCGGCGGTGTAGTGATCAGATATAACAACTGTTCAACAGAACAGGTTAATATTTTTTACGGCTGCTCTCGACGCCGTTTTCATCGTACATAATCCAGGTGCTGTCTTTTTTGCCTTTACGATAGTACATCTCGTAACGCAGCACGCCTTTATCGTCCCAGATTTTCCACTCTCCATGCTTCAGATCAATGCGGTAATTGGCTTCGGCAACCTTAGTGCCGTCTTCATTCCATTTCATCCACGTGCCGTCTTTCAGTCCTTCATCGTATGAGCGCAACTCTTTCTTTTTTCCGCTCTGATAAAAGATCTCCTGCTGCCCGTCGATATCGCCATTTACAATATTGATTTTTGAGAGTAGTTCTCCGGTTTCATAATACTCTTTATGAACTCCGGTGTATAGCATTCCTGCCTTATAGTATTTTCCGTTGATAATCTCAATATCCTGAGCAAGAGCGATAACCGAGAAAAATATCAGCAAAGAAAAAACAAGTATCTTTTTCATGGGTATTGTATTTATAGTTTATCAATGTGTTAATTAATAAGATAAGTAAGCGTCAGAGAGTATGTTCTTCCCAGCTGATAGTAACTTGCGAAGTACTCATCACCCTTGTAAGTGTATGTTTTCATATACGGGGTGTTGAGCAGGTTTTTCGCTGTAAAAGAGCCTGAGAAGTGTTCACCAAATTGCTTCTTTAACACAAAGTTAAGCATTCCCCACGTAGATTCATAAATATCCGGTGTTCCTCGTGTTGAAACAGAACTCAACCGGGGTGCATAGTAATTATATGCGAGTGAAGAATTTATGCCGTTCTCTTTACCCTGATAATAGATATTCAGGTTTGCCAACCATGGCGACTGACCCTGAAAAGGACGCACAGGCTCATCAAACTCAGGATTCCTGGAATTTATAAGTTCAAATTCCTCGGGAAGAATATCTACAGCTGAGAAGATATAACTCAGGTTAGCACCAAATTTAAAGCGCTCAAGCGTAGGAATAATAAAATCGAGGTTTTTACGAAGCTCCAGCTCCACACCATACACAATGGCTCTGTCAACATTGTCGAACTTCACCTTCGGGTTACCAAGGCCAACAAGGTTCTGACGGATAATCGGATCTGTAAAATCTTTAAAATATCCGCTCACGGCCAGGAGTTCACCCGGGCGCGGGAAGTACTCCCAACGCAGGTCGATATTCTTTATCAGTGTTCTCTTAAGTTCAGGGTTACCATTCATAATCACACCTCCGATAAAGTCAAAGCTGGGAAATGGCGCAGCTTCACGCATGTTTGGACGTGCAAGTGTGTGGTTGTAGCTTGCCCGGATGTTCATGTTATCATTTACAGCATATGAGAAGTTAGCAGATGGAAGAAAATCATTCTCAAAAATACCGGTTGTATCCGAATCCCCAACATTGAAATCGGTACGTTCATATCTTAAACCACCAACAAACTTCAGTCGTGTAGTGATGTTATAGGAAACCATTGCATATAAACCGCCGATTCTTTCATAACCTTCATAACTGTTACCACTCACATCCTTATCAACAACTACATTTCCAAATACATAGCGGTTGCGGGCAGAATCATAATCTATAACACCCATGTTTTCATAGCCAAAGTACTCAAGCGGGTCGCCGGCATATTTTGGCCCGTCACGACGCTCTACTTCATACGCACTTTCGTTATAGATACGGTTTTTATCAGAATAGGTACCTCCAACCTTTATTTTGTTGGATTTATTTTGCGACTGGAGAAATGGAATAACAACGTCAAAACTTCCCTGTAACTGCTTATCAGTAAGGTCACGATAAGAGTGAAAAGGAAGGTCATAGTTGGCATTGGTAATATGATAAATACCATTTGTAGTATCCCACTCATTTGCAAAGAGCATACGATCGGGTTCAACCTGAGAAGAATTTACATAACTACCGGAATATTTTAATTCCAGGTTTCCGGCATTTTCAAATACATTACGACCTGAAACGCGGAATAAAGCCATTTCCCGCTCTTTAAAATGCAGTGTCCGTGTTTGGAAGACGTTATTGGTAACATACTCAGGATGCGCACCTTCAAGATAACGGGAAATAATATCTGCGTCGTGGTTATAGAGAGTCAGAAACTCAATCATATCCGTGGAAGTATATTTGAGAGAGAGTTTTCCCATGGCATTCACTTTCGGGCTCTCAACGCCTTTCATATCCACAAGATCATAGTATTCATTGAGCCGCTCAGCGTTGGAATCGGTAAGTTCCCATGAACCTGCAACACCATCGGTATAGAGTTTATAATCACGGCTGTAGTTACCTCCGATAAGGAATCCAAGATAAACATCACCATCACCAATATG
>PKSY01000320.1 GCA_002869405.1 Marinilabiliales bacterium | reverse complement strand
TCATCATCTCGTTGTTTGCAATTCTTCTGTTAGCTGTATCACAATTTTTATATGATGTAATTGATTTTAATAGTCTTCGTCCCGATGAGAACCTTCCTCTGGGCGGGGTTCGTCCACGCGGCAGGTTTGGCCTGCATCCCAAGCTTGTGGACAACTTCTTCCTGATGATTCTTGTGCTTGGATTTAGTAGCGGAATGGCGATTATCCAGCAGCTTCGAAGGAATGAAGTTCGTCAGAAGGAGATCGAAAAGGCGCGGGTGGATTCAGAGCTGGCATTCCTGAAAAACCAAATCAGTCCGCACTTCTTCTTTAACGCACTGAATAGCATCTATGCGCTTATCGCCATAGATGGTGACGAGGCACAAAAGGCTGTGGAAAAGCTCTCAGGACTGATGCGATACCTTATCTATGAGTCGGATACTGAGACGGTAGAGCTGCAAAAAGAGTTCGACTTCACACTAAAATATATTGAGCTGATGCAGAAAAGGCTGAGTTCAAAGGTGGAGCTGGAGCTGGATATCGACAACATAATTCCATATGCACAAATCTCACCACTGCTCTTTATTCCTTTTGTTGAAAATGCCTTTAAACATGGTATCAGCTATCGCGGGAAGTCGTTTATATCCATAAAATTGAAGACCAACTCTGACAATGTTATCTTCGAGTGCAGAAACAGCGTTCCCGAAACCCAGGGTAAAAAAGAGAGCTCCGGTGGTGTTGGAATTGCCAATATTAAACAGCGTCTCAACCTAATTTATAACAACGATTTCTCTTTGAAGATAAACCAAACTAAAGAGGTGTACGAAGTGTTATTAACTGTTCCATTAGATTTTTCCAGCCATGAATAAGATCACGTGTATTGCTGTTGACGACGAGCCATTGGCGTTGGGATTAATGGTTTCACATATTGCGAAAACACCATTTCTGGAACTTAAGGCCGGGTTTGATAACCCCATAGACGCTTCGGAATTTTTGATGGAAAACAGTGTCGATCTTATCTTCCTGGATATTCAGATGCCCGATCTCACTGGCACTGAATTCGCCAGAACACTGAATGATGACTGCAAGGTGATTTTTACTACTGCCTACGACAAATATGCTGTGGAGGGTTTTCAGCTTCATGCGTTGGACTATCTTCTGAAGCCTATCAGCTATGAGGTGTTTCTTAATTCGGTGATGCATGCAAAGCAGTATTTTGATATGGTAAAGGGCAGCGATAAAAACAACTCTGTGGACACGCAGGTAGACTTTCTGTTTATCAAAGCGGATTACCAGATTCATCGTATTGAGCTGGCGAACATCCTGTACTTTGAGGGTTTGAAAGATTATATCAAGCTATACCTTGCCGGTAGTGACAAGCCGATTGTTTTCCATGCTACGATGAAGTCGATGGAGGAGAAGTTACCTGCCGGGCGTTTTATGCGGATTCACAGATCGTATATTGTGTCGTTAAGTCAGATTAAAACCATAGAACACGATCGTATCATCTTCGGTGACAAGCGCATTCCTGTGAGTAAGGCATACAAGCCTGCGTTTGATGATTTTGTAAGACGTAAGTTTTTGTAGGTGCAGCACGAGAATCCGCTACGGAAGCCATCTCAATAGCACCATGCTAATCCCTCTTCAATAAACTATATACCTCAATATCGGTATATACTCCACCGGCAAGCAGTTCACCATCACGTTCGGTGCCTTCACAGGTAAAGCCGAGGCGTTTTGGTATATTCTTGCTTTTTGTATTTCCCACGGCGCATTTAATGACAATGCGGTTCATGCCACGCTCGTCGAAAGCAAATGCGATAAGCTTTTTGACTGCCCGTGTCATGATTCCCTTTCCCTGAGCTTTTTCAGAAAGCCAGTACCCTATTTCGGTGATCATGTTCATCCGGTCGGTGCTTTTGAAGCCAATGAGTCCGATGAACTTATCGTTTTCACGAATGGTGAAGGTATATTCGCGCTGCCCTTCCGGGGTATCCAAAGTCATATCCACAAAGGCCTGTGTATCACTTACAGCTTTAGTTTTCTCTACAAAAGGAAGAAAGGGACCGAGGTGTTCTCTTTCATTATCGATTGTATGGAAAATTTCTTCTCCGTCAGATTTCTGAAGTTGGCGGAGTAATATCGTTTCATCTATTTTTATAATCATAAGGATAACTGTTAAAAATCCTGTTTACCTATAATTGCCATTATCTCTACAAACCCATCGTTAATCCGATAATAAATACTATCCGAACCACAGACACAACGTCTATAGCCTGGTTTAATATAATCTACTGCTTCAAATGATAATGGTCGCTGAGCAATTATTTCAAAGTATTCAAAAAAAGCCTCGTAATATTTATCAGCCTGGGCAACACCAAACTTTCTTATACCATAATGATGAATTCGAATTAAATCATCTTTGGCTGCATTACTTAATTTATACCTACTCATCAAGTAATGATTTGGATTGCCTCAATATTTCTTCTTTGGAATCATTTGTAAATCCACTCTCTTCAGCCTTTTCCAGCTTTGC
>PKSY01000179.1 GCA_002869405.1 Marinilabiliales bacterium | reverse complement strand
GATTAAGAAATTACGCAAAGCCCACTTCGAACGACAGTCGGAAGAAACCAAAGCCATGATGAAAAAAACCCGAAAAAAGTCGAAAGAGATAAACTGGTTTCGTCGAAAATAGGTATTTCTAAGGGTTATAACTTTGAATTTTAACATTCTACCTGCCATTTTTTTATATCTTTACGGAGTTAAAAAAAACAAACCCACACATGAGCTTCGAAGAACTTTTACCCATTTTGTTAGGAATTTTATGGGTAGTGATAATTCCGATCATTAGATCCAACAACCGCAATAAGGCGAAATCAAAACCTGTTGCCGGAAGTTTCACACCTTTACAGGAAGAAGAAACTCCACCTGAGAATACGCGCCCGGAGGAGGATTTTTTCAAGGAGTTGTTTGGTATTCCCAAAGAACCGGAACCTGTATACTCTGAGCCCCCGGAAGCGAAACCCATGGCTGAAATATTAAACTCCCGTTTTGAAAAGCCTCTTGACTCTATTCCTAAAGAGGAGGGTTCAAGCGTTTTTGAATATGAAAAAAGTGTTAAATCTGCGGCAACGTTTGCAGAGGATAAAGAGACTATATATAAAGGTGTAGGCGGGAATGTGAAAGCGAATATCAGACAAGCAGTGATTTTTTCCGAGATTCTTAGAAGGCCATACGCTGATTAACAGCGTTTTATGGGCAGATTATGCGGATTAAATTTTTTTTGGAGAGTTGCTGTTTTTCTTTTTAACTTTACCGCCTTTAAGCGCGGAAATAAATGTTTATCTAACATAAAACTGTATGGTATGTTAAAAAAGTTACTTTTAACCCTTGGAATCGTACTATTTACGAGTGTAATGATATTTGCACAGGATGGTACCCTGAAGGGGAAAATCACTGATGCAGATTCAAATGAACCTATCCCCTTTGCGAACATCGTGGTGATGGTTGACGGGATACAGAAAGGTGGTGCTTCCTCAGATTTTGACGGTAATTTTACGATTAAACCAATCGTTCCCGGCCGTTATGATGTTAAAGCCACAACTGTAGGTTATCAGCCGCAGCAGTTCAATGGCGTGATTATCTCAGCTGATAAAATTACTTATCAGGATTTTGAGCTCTCCAGCAGCGCCGTGAATCTGGAAGTAGTGGAAATTAAAGAATATGCAGTACCACTTATCTCTAAAGATAAAACCCAATCAGGTGGTACCATGACTTCAGAAGAAATCGCCAAGATGCCGAACAAATCTGCCGGCGCCGTGGCAACCACAGTAGGTGGTGTGTTCTCACGTGATGGTGAGGTAGGTTCTCTTCGTGGTCAGCGCTCTTCAGGTACCGTATATTATATCGATGGTATCCGTGTAACTGGTAACTCCAACCTCCCTGAATCGGCTATCGACCAGGTGAGTGTTGTTCTTGGTGGTGTGCCCGCACAGTATGGTGATGCTACCGGTGGTATCATCTCCGTTACCACTAAGGGCCCCAGCCGTACTTTTGGTATGGGGGTTGAAGCCAGAACATCTCAGTTCCTCGATCCTTACGGATATAATTACGCCGGTATTAACATCAATGGTCCCCTGTTGAAATCCAGAAAAGATGATGTCGCCCTTGTAGGTTATTTTATCTCTGCTGATGCTTCTTACCGTATTGATTCCCGCCCAACTGCGCAGGGTATCTATATCGCTACTGATGAATACCTGAGCTACCTCGAGGAAAATCCTTTCCGCCCTTCAGGAACAGGGTTTGGTGCTTATTACAACTCATCCTTTACTTCTATGGATGACCTTCAGCATGTAAAAACAACTCCCAATACCAATGGATTTAATACCAATGTTCAGGGTAAACTTGACTTTAAAACAGGACCTAATGTAAACCTGACTGTAGGTGGTAACTATACCTATTCTGCAGGTAAAGGCTACAGTTTTACCAACTCCATGTTTAATTATGACCGTAATGGTTCATATCAAAACCAGACATGGCGTGTTTTTGGTCGTTTTACTCAGCGCTTCCCCACAGATAACGAAGAAGCTAAGATTAAAAATATCTATTATACTATCCAGGCTGACTATACAAAAGTTGATTTCAAAAGCTTTGATGATCAGCATGGCGATGACCTCTTCCGTTATGGATATGTTGGTAAATTCGAAACTTATACTGTAAACTCCTATGAATATGGTTATGACTCAATCTTAGGTGTCTTTGCCAATATTCATAATGGTTTCCGTGATACACTTGTGGATTATACCTGGGCAGACGTTAACCCTGTGCTTTCCAACTATACAAAAGCGTATTACGAACTTTATGATGATGTTTTTGGTAACTACCAGAACCTTGATCAGATCGTGCTCGGACAGGGTCTCATCAATGGTCTTACTCCTCCTGCTGTATACGGTCTCTGGGGTAACCCCGGTGTGCCTCAGGCAGGTTATGGTATTACCGATAACCAAAAACTCGGTATCAGCCTGAAGGCTTCTGCCGATATCGGAAATCATGCCATTAACTTCGGTTTCCAGTATGAACAGCGTCGTAATGGTGGTTACAGTTATGCACCAATTAATTTCTGGACTGTGATGCGCGGTCTTACCAATGCGCATATTGAACAGATTGATGTTAATAATCCGATTGCTGTTTATCGTGACGGCATCTTCCAGGATACTATCAATTATCATCGTATTTATGATGCAGGTTCACAGCGTGTATTTGATGCAAGCCTTCGTGAAGCCCTCGGACTTGATGTAACAGGTACTGATTATATTGATATCGACTCCTATGATCCGGACACCTACACCATTAACTATTATGATGAAGATGGTAACCTGATGACCGGTCAGCTCGACGGTCCACTCTCAGTGGATATGTTCAGTGCTGATGAAATGCTTAACAATGGTAATGCACTTGCAGGCTGGAGAGGTTATGACCATTCAGGTAATAAACTGACCAGTAACCCAAGTTTTGCAGACTTCTTTACTGATACTGATGAGAATGGTAATTATACCCGTCCTATTGGATTCTTCCAGCCTATCTATATGGCCGGTTATATCCAGGATGTATTCGCGTTTAAAGATCTAATCTTTAACATTGGTGTTCGTGTCGACCGTTTCGATGCAAACCAGATGGTAATGAAGGATCCTTATCTCCTCTTCAATGCCCGTACTGTAGGTGAAGTTTCAGAAGATGAATTTGGAGCACATCCCGGAAACATGGGTGATGACTTTGTAGTATACGTGGATGATGTACAAAACCCAACAAGTATTACAGGTTATCGTTCAGGACAAACATGGTACAATGCTGAAGGTATTGAAATCAGTGACCCTGAAACAGTCCTTGATGCAGGTGCCGGCGTAAATCCTTACCTCGTAGATCCTGATAATGATGAGGTTTCAGTGAGTGCTTTTGAAGATTATGATCCACAGATTAACGTGATGCCTCGTATCTCCTTCTCGTTCCCGATTTCTGATGAGGCACTCTTCTTTGCCCATTATGACATCCTTACACAGCGTCCTACTTCTGCTTCTGTTAACAGCCCAACGGATTATCTCTTCCTGGCTTCTCAAAACAGCCCGACTATCAGTAATCCTAACCTGAAAACAGAGAAGACTATTGACTATGAGCTTGGTTTCCAGCAAAAGCTTACCAATACCAGCTCACTCTCGATTTCAGCTTTCTACCGTGAGATCCGCGATCAGATTCAGATCTTCCGTTTTACAGCTGCTTATCCAAGAACTTATTACTCTTATGCTAACCTTGACTTTGGTACTGTAAAAGGTTTAACTGTTACTTATGACCTGCGTCGTACAAATAATGCACGTGTACGTGCTGCTTATACACTCCAGTTCACAAAAGGTACCGGTTCTGATCCGAATGCTGCTGCTGCACTGGTAACTTCAGGTCAGCCTAACCTTCGTACACTTACACCTCTTAACAATGACCGTCGTCATGCTGTTAACCTGCTGCTCGATTATCGTTGGGGAGAAGGTAAAAAGTATAATGGCCCTGTTTCCGTACGCACAAAAGCTGATGGTACTACAAAAACTATCAACTGGCTGGAGAATTTTGGTGCTAACCTTACAGTAACCGGTGGTTCGGGAACTCCTTATACCAAGTCATCGAAGATCTATCCGCTGGGTGGTTCACGTGTTATCAAGGGTTCTATCAATGGTTCACGTCTTCCTGCTCAGTTCCGTATGGATTTCCGTCTTGACAAGGATTTCCAACTTGGAGGGAAAGACAAGAAGAGTACCACATATCTCAACGTATATCTTCAGGTGCTGAACCTGCTCGATACCGAGAATGTTATGGGTGTTTATGCTGCTACAGGTAACCCTGATGATGATGGTTATCTTGCCGCTGCCGAGTATCAGAGTCAGATTTCACAGCAGCTCGATCCTGATGCTTACAGAGCACTCTATGCACTTCGTATCAACAGCCCGGGAAATTATAGTTCACCACGTCAGATTCGTATTGGTATGATGCTGAACTTCTAAGCCGGAGAAAAATTAGTTACGAATAATGAAAGGAAAAAATACATACATTATGAAAAATATACTCAACGCTTTATTCATTGTTTTTCTCTGTCTTGGCCTTACAGTAAATGTCAGTGCAGAGGAAGTGAAAGGGCAGGGGAAAAAGACATCACAGGTGAAGGCTTCTGCCGCCGGTTGTTTGCCGGGTGCGGGCTTTAAGTACCTTGATGTGAACAATGTACGCTGCCGTATTAACACCGGTGGTGATATGTGGTGGGATTTTGATAACCCACAATACGAGATTCCCGCTGGCTCTAAAAAAACATCTATGTTCTCTGCCAGTCTTTGGGTTGGTGGTGTCGATGTGAACGATCAGCTTAAACTTGCAGCCCTGCGTTATCGTCAGGGACCTACCTTCGGTGGTGGTAACGACTTCTGGCCGGGCCCTCTGACTATTGATGGTACTGCTGCCGTTTCCGAACAGGTGTGTGCGGAATACGATAAGCTCTTCCCCATGAAAAGAGAATGGATTGACGAATACCTCGCATGGTGGAATGATAAGGAAGCTAACCCCGATTACGTTATCCCAACGGAAATCCTTAACTGGCCCGCTCACGGTGATGTATCTCAGGGACAAAGCTATTACCTCGCCCCATTTTATGATAATGATGGTGATGGTGAATATAATCCCGCACTTGGTGATTATCCTTACTACGATGTAAGTAATGAACTCTGCCCGAATAATTTTGCAGGTATTCCTGACTGGAGACCTACTCCAACGGCAGAAGCTGAATTTTATCACGCAGGACAGCTGGATGCCTGGAAATATGGTATCCTCGCTGACCAGGTTATTAAAGGTGATAATACGTTATGGTGGGTATTTAATGATAAAGGTAATATCCATACAGAAACTTACGGTGATCCTATCGGTTTTGAAATCCGTGCCCAGGCTTTCGGATTCTCTACAAACGATGAGATTAACAATATGACTTTCTACTCTTACGAGATTATTAACCGTTCGACTTATCGTCTGACGGATACTTATTTCTCTCAGTGGGTAGATACTGACCTTGGATACGCTCGTGATGACTATGTCGGTTGTGACGTAATGCGTGGTCTTGGTTACTGTTATAATGGTAAACCTGAAGATGGTTCAGGACAGTACAATGCTTACGGTAGCCAGCCACCTGCAATTGGTGTCGACTTCTTCCAGGGTCCTTATATGGATGCTGACGGCTATGACAACCCTGCATATCAGAATGCTGTGGATAGTGTACTCGGACCTTCATTTGGTGGTAACTGTAATATCGTAAACCAGGATGGTACGCTGCAATATATGGAATACTATGCGGATAAATCAAAAGAAGAACTTATTGGTGATTACTTCATGGTACAGTCTGAAGCTATCAATGGTGTGAACTTCGGTAATGGTATCGTTGATGATGAACGTTACGGTATGCGCCGTTTTGTATATCACAACAACTCAGGTTCCGGTGTTCCTGAATATATGACTGACCCGGATTACGCTCCTGAATACTACAACTTCCTTCGTGGTATCTGGAAAGATAATACCAAAATGCGTTATGGTGGTAACGCCCACGAATCTTCTAACGCTTACGGTCCTGATTGTGACTTCATGTTCCCGAGTATTTCTGACGTTTGTGACTGGGGTACCGGTGGTGTTCCTCCGGCAGGTCCCAAGAACTGGACTGAGGAGACAGCAGGTAACCCACCTGAAGACCGTCGTTTTATGCAGTCTGCAGGTCCTTTTACCCTCGAACCCGGTCAGGTGAACTATATTACTGTCGGTATTCCCTGGGCAAAAGCCGGTTCCGGTGGCCCATGGGCTTCTGTTGAACTTCTTCGCGTTGTGGATGACAAGTGTCAGGCGCTCTTTGATAACTGTTTCTCTGTAATTCAGGGCCCCAATGCTCCTGATCTTACTTTCCGTGAACTCGAAAACGAATTTATCGTTTATATCACAAACCGTAAGACCAATGACCTCGGAAATAACTTTAATGAAGGCTACCGTGAAGTAGATCCTGCCATTGAAGCTACTAACCGTGCTCAGGGTACAGATTATAACCCTTACTACGTTTTCCAGGGTTATCAGATTTATCAGCTCGCTACTTCGGAAGCTTCTATCGCCGATATTACTGATCCTGATCTCGCTCGCCTGGTATTCCAGTGTGATGTGAAAGATGGTGTGACTCAGCTTGTAAACCATAATTATGACCAAGGTCTTGGCGCCAATATTCCTGTGGAAATGGTGAATGGTGAAGATGAAGGTGTGGTTCATACTTTCCGTCTGCAGCAGGATGCCTTTACAGGTGAATCATTTGTGAATCATGAAACATATTACTTCCTTGCAGTCTCTTATGGTTTCAACGAGTATATGAAATACTCTGCTGACCCTGCGATGCAGGAACCGGGAGTTATTGGTCTTGATGGTCAAAAAGCGCCTTACCTTGCAGGTCGTAAGAATATTCGTGTATATACTGCTATTCCTCATAAAAATGTTGGTGGTATCGTGCCTTCTGCAGAATATGGTGATCAGCCGGAAATTACACGTATTCAGGGTCAGGGTAACGGTGGAAAATTCCTCGAGCCAACTGAAGAGATGGTAGCCGCTTTCGGTGATTTGATGCCTATTGATACTATCTGGATGTATGGTGAGGATACAACATACCGTCTTACTTCTTATGAAGATGAAGGATATCCAATCATCAAGCAACTTACTTATGAACCTGACTTTGGACCGATTAACGTTAAAGTTATTGATCCTCTGAATGTGGTTCCGGGTGAATACGAAATCCGTTTCGACAGCCTTTACCGTTACATCAAATCCAATATTACCGGTGACGTGGCTCTTCCTGCTGATGAGGATACCCTCGGTTTTATGGTAGGTGGATGGAGACTCTATGACTATCGTAACCAGCGCATCCTGGACTCTGATACTACTATCGCAGTAGATAATGAGCAATTGTTCCTGGATCTTGGAATTTCAATAAATATTCAGCAAAGCTATTATGCAGGTAACTTCAAGGTTGGTGAAATTGATGACGGAACAAATACGATCTCTATTTACAGTCAGCCTGAAGCTCAGAATGGTCTCTTAGGTTCTGATATTATTTATCAGGATAGCTCCAGAATGTGGCTTGGTGGTGTTTCCGACATCGATGAATCAGGTCCATGGAACTGGATCCGCTCCGGTACCACCGCTGACCCTGATGATGATGCCAACAATGACTGGGATGTATCTGTAGGCTCCAGTGGTACTGCCTCAGGTGATCCTTATTGGGATGCTGAAGGATATTTTGAAGGTGTTGTTGACGGAACCTGGGCTCCATACTTTATGTGTGCTACAGGAAATCAGGATGAAGCAGGTCCAGCGCAGACAATCCTCTCTAAAGACCTTATGAAAGATATGCGCCGTCTGCACAGTGTGGATGTGGTGTTTACCAATGATAAATCCAAGTGGACACGTTGTCCTGTTGTGGAAATGTGTTTCGATGAGCAGCTTGCTGAAGGTGGCGCAGAACGCTCTACGTTCCGTGCAGCTCAATCAGTAGATAAAGACGGAAATCCTGCTCCTGTTGGCAGCGGTGTAAGTTCTGATCCTAACGATCCAAACTATATTTCTGAAACAGGTATGGGATGGTTCCCGGGATATGCTTATGATGTTGAAACAGGTGAGCGACTGAATATGATGTTTGGTGAAGATTCATGGCTCGTTGGTGAAAATGGCCGCGACATGCTTTTCAACCCGACTTCAAACTATTACAGTCCGCTGCTGAACCCTGCAAACCCGGATCCGTCGCATGTACTCTTCGGTGGTAAGCATTACATTTATGTATTTTCTCACACTGAAAAACTCTTTGGCTCGAATCCTGACCCAACTTATGATTCTCCGGCGTATGATGCAGGTGCATGGTTACGTAAGAGTATCAAAGGTGCAAACCTTGATTCAAGAATCTGGGCTTCTGCAATGTGGGTAGGTTTACCAATGGCTAAAGCCGATGAAGAGTGGATGTCAAACGATGCAAGAGTTCGTCTGCGCGTGGCTCGTCCTTACTCAAGGTATTACAGCCTGAATATGTATCATGACTCAACAGCTACTGACTTGCTGAACAGAAATTATCCTGTATACAGATTCTCAACAGAAGAGCTGAAAACACAACGTGATGTGATTGAAGTAGCTAAATCTGATCTTGATCTTATTAATGTGGTTCCAAACCCATATTACGCATATAGTACATATGAAGTAAACCAGCTTGATAACCGAATCAAGATTGTCAATCTTCCAAGAGAATGTACTGTATCGATATATAATGTTAGCGGAACTTTGATTCGTCAGTTTACCAAAGATGAGGAGATCACTTCTATCGATTGGGATCTTAAAAACCTGGCTGGTATTCCTATCTCAGGAGGTGTTTACCTGATCCATGTTGAAGCTCCCGGAATTGGAGAGAGAACCCTGAAGTGGTTCGGTGCTCTGCGTCCAATTGACCTTAATGCATTCTAACATTGATGGATAAAAGAATTGAGAATTTAAAAAAATAGGAAAAATGAAGAATAGTTATAAAAATCTTATTGCGTATTTACTCATCGGATTTCTTTTAATACCATCAGTGGCAGTTTTTGCAGGTAATAAAGACCGTTCCGGTGAGGCAGGAGCATCAGAACTCCTGATAAACCCCTGGGCGAAAAGCTCCGGATGGGGAGGAGCAAATGTGGCTGCCGTGAGAGGACTTGAGTCCGCTTATGTGAATGTTGCAGGTATTGCCTTCACAGAAGGAACTCAAGTGGGCTTTACCCACACACAGTGGCTTGTAGGCTCTGATATTAGTGTTATTGCTGCCGGCTTTAGCCAAAAAATTTCTGAAACCGGCCGTATAGCTCTAAATGTTACAAATATGAGCTTTGGAAGTGTGCCAATTACTACTCCGGATAACCCGGAAGGAAATATTGGTACTTACAGCCCCAGCTATTTCATATTTGCGCTCTCTTATGCCAATGTGTTTTCTAACAGTATCTATGGTGGTTTGACCATAAAACTGATCTCAGAAACAATCTCTGACATGTCTGCTACAGGATTTGCTATCGATGCAGGTATCCAGTATGTAACAGGCCGCGACGAGAATGTGAAGTTCGGTATTACCCTCAAAAACTGGGGTACTTCCATGAGCTACAACGGTGATGGTTTATCCATCCGTACTGTGCTCCCGGGACAGGATGACCAGTTTACTGTTGAGCAACGTTCTGCAACCTTTGAGCTGCCATCTCAGCTGCTTATCGGTGCTGCATACGATATCCTTATGCCATCAGATTTTCGTCTGACTGTATCAGGTACTTTCGTATCCAATGCGTTCTCTAAAGACCAGGTTGTTGGTGGTCTGGAATTCTCTATGAAAGACCTTCTAATCATCCGTGGTGGTTATACCTACGAAACAGATATTCTGAATACTAATCGTACTACTGTATATACCGGTCCTAGCTTTGGTGCAACAATCAATGTTCCGTTTAATAAAGAAGTTGGTTCCGGATTTGCCATCGATTATTCATATCGTGACACAAACCCCTGGAATGGTATCCATAGCATTGGTATTGTTCTGGACCTCTAATATTTACAGAAAGACGATATAAAAAAATTACTATCTTTGCAAAAAGGACCCTTTAACTTAAGGGTCTTTTTTGTCATTTTATTTAAGCCATTTTATCATGGGAGAAACAAAATATTATACCGAAGAAGGGCTGGAAAAGCTAAAGGCTGAATTAGACCATCTGACAAAGGTCGAAAGACCGGAAATATCACGACAAATTGCGGAAGCAAGAGATAAGGGTGACCTTTCTGAAAATGCAGAATATGATGCCGCAAAAGAAGCTCAGGGGCTCCTCGAATTGAAAATCTCAAAACTTCAGGAGGTGATTCGAAATGCCAGAATAATTGATGAGTCTAAGCTCGACACATCAAAGGTTCTGATCTTATCAAAGGTTAAAATTAAAAACCTTAAGAATAATGCCATTATGGAATATACGCTCGTTCCTGAAAGCGAAGCTGATCTTAAGAAAGGAAAGATTTCTGTGAACTCACCCATCGCCAGAGGCCTTCTTGGAAAGAAACAGGGAGATACAACAGAAATCAGAGTTCCCGCAGGCGTTATTCCTTTCGAAATAATGGAAATTTCACGCTCATAAATTCTACTTATCATGGCCAGTATTTTCACTAAAATCGTTAATGGAGAAATTCCATGCCACAAAGTTGCCGAGGATGATAACTTCCTCGCTTTTCTGGATATTAATCCTCTCGTGAAAGGTCATACCCTTGTTATTCCCAAAAAAGAGACAGATTATATTTTTGATATCGATGACAGGGAACTTGGTGAGATGATGGTTTTTGCGAAAAAAGTTGCAAAAGCAATTGATAAGACAATTCCATGTTCGCGCGTGGGTATAGCAGTTCTCGGTCTTGAGGTTCCTCATGCGCACATCCATCTGGTTCCGATTAATGGAATCTATGACATAGATTTCTCCAAACCAAAGCTGAAACTCGATCAGGATGAATTCCTTTCAATAGCAGAATCTATTACGAAAAATATTTAACCGTAGCGACGATGCATGATTGTACAGACGATGCATGCATCGTCGATACTAATACGCCCTCTCGTTTTTTCCTTCAATATAATTTATAAAGGATTTGTTAACTACCCTGTTTCCCCCGGGAGTAGGATAATCGCCTGTAAAATACCAGTCTCCTGTATGGTCAGGACAGCACAGGTGTAAGTCTTCGGTAAGCTGATAAAGGATTTTAACCTTAGATTTTATTCCTTTTGGCGTAAGTAATTCTGAGATTTTATCGCTTATTTCCTGTGGCGTAAAAGGCTCGTAAATTTCTTTAACGTAATTAATAATCTCTTCTTTTGGAAGGTTCTCCTGTGCTTTTGATTTTGCGTAAACCCTGTTTATAACGTCTACCATATTTCTCTCCTTTAATAATGCGATGGCAGCATTAAAAGCGATAAAGTCACCCATTTTTGCCATGTCAATGCCATAACAATCGGGGTAACGGATTTGGGGCGCAGAAGAGGCTACGATAATTTGTTTTGGCTCCAGACGGTCGAGGATACGGATAATACTTTTTTTCAATGTAGTACCTCTGACTATCGAATCATCCAGTACTACAAGATTGTCAACCCCCGGACGAACAGAGCCGTAGGTGATATCATAAACATGCGTCACCAGATCGTCGCGCGATTGATCCTCGGTGATAAATGTGCGTAGTTTAATGTCTTTTACTGCAACTTTTTCCATCCTCGGACGGAAATGGAGTATCTCATTGATTTTTTCAAGCGAGATGTTTTCACCAAGAGCAGCAATTCGTTCTGCATTTACTTTATCACAATGGGAATTCAGCCCTTCCATAAGGCCGTAAAAAGCTACTGCAGCAGTATTGGGGATATAGCTGAAAACAGTGTTTTCGATGTCATGATCAACAGCATCGAGGATGGCAGGAGTGAGTTTTATCCCTAAAGCTTTACGCTCATTGTATATGTCACGGTCAGTACCTCTGGAAAAATATATCCGCTCAAAGGAGCATGCTTTTCTGGGTTTTGGCGGAGCATATGGAGTAAGAGAAATCTGACCATCTTTTTTTATTATTAATGCATCTCCCGGAGCGAGTTCTTTAACCTGATCACTTTTAAGGTTGAAAGTAGTCTGAATAACCGGTCTTTCCGATGCTGCCACCACAACTTCATCATCCATATAATAAAATGCGGGTCTGATACCCGAAGGATCTCTCATCACAAAAGCATCACCATGGCCCAGGAGTCCGGCAATGGCATAACCGCCATCCCAATATTTGGAGGAGTTTTCAAGAATATTCTGTAAATCCAGATTGGCAATAATCTTATCCGTGATTTCGGATTTTTGTAGTCCCTGTTTTTTGAAACGGGCGTAAAGCTCTTCATTCTCTTCATCAAGGAAATGACCAATTTTCTCAAGCATAGTCACCGTATCAGAGGTTTCAACAGGGTACTGACCATAGGAGACCAGCCTGGTGAAAAGCTCATCGACATTGGTAAGGTTGAAGTTTCCTGCCAGCACGAGGTTTCTGGTTTTCCAGTTATTAACCCTCATTACAGGATGGAGGTTGCGGATTTCGTTCTTTCCGAAAGTACCGTAGCGAAGATGACCAAGAAAGAGTTCACCGGTAAACTCTGCATTATCCTTCATCCAGTTTACATCCAGCAGTCGTTTTGGATTTTCATCCTGAATTTGTTCGAACTGACGAAAAGTGTTGTTGAAGAGGTCTTTGATAGGGTTGGCAGCATTGGAACGAGTCCTGTTGATATATCTTGTTCCAGGGGGCATATCGAGCTTCACACATGCCATTCCTGCTCCATCCTGCCCGCGGTTATGCTGCTTCTCCATCAGGAGTTGCAGCTTGTTTATACCATAGAGGGCCGTACCATATTTGCCCACGTAATATTCCAGTGGCTTGCGTAAACGGATCATCGCAATACCACACTCATGCTTTATAGCGTCGCTCATGAATTTGTCTCCTGTCCGTAAAATGCAAAAGTACAAAATTACTGTTATGGCACTTTAATAATCTTTACGGCTTGCAAAATCATAATTTCAGTTCCACAGGATTTGTTATTATTGTAATTCCTATTGAGCCTTATTCAGTTTTCTCATTAAGGTTAAGGGAAACCATTGTTCAAAATGTATTAAATATCAGATATTATGAGAAGAAGAGCTGTTTTTGCAATTGTGTTTTTTTGTACACAGATTTTTGCTTTCGGTCAGGTAGATAAGAGCGACTGGAAGGCCGGTGTTCCGGAAGGATGTACTTCAATCACGGTGGGGCGTCTGGCCTCAGCCGATGGTTCAGTAATTACAAGCCATACCGACGATTCACACCGAACCCGCTCATGGATGGACATCCAGCCTGCAAAGACGCATGAGAAAGGTGCTGCGGTAAAGATGTATAAGCGTGAGGCAGATAATACTCAGGCAATGCCGGCATATGGCCATCGGGAAATTGGAGAAATTCCACAGGTAAGTGAAACATACGGATATATCAATACCGCTTATCCATGTATGAATACTCAGCAGCTTGCCATTGGTGAGTCAACTTTCGGTGGTCGTGAAGAGCTGCAATCCGATGAAGGACTTATCGACTGTCAGCGTTTGTGTAAACTGATGCTGGAGCGTTGTGAAACAGCCCGTGAAGCAATAATGATGGCCGATGAGCTGACAAAGAAATATGGCTGGAATGATGCCGGCGAGTGTCTTACCATTGCTGACCCAAAAGAGGTATGGCATTTTGAAATCGTGGGCCCCGGAAAAGGTAAAACCGGTGCAGTTTGGGTTGCTCAGCGGGTTCCTGACGATCACATCTCGGTGAATGCCAATGCAAGCACTATCAAACAGATAAACCTTGATGACCCTGATTATTTTATGGCTTCAGAGAATATTTTTGAGGTGGCAAAAACAAATAATTATTGGAATCCTGATGAGGGTCCGTTCTCATTCTGTTACGCATATGCTCCGCACAGTCGCGCATCTGTGGCAGCGTGGCGCCGCGAATGGCGGGTGTTTGACCTTCTGGCACCTTCTCTGAAACTGGATCCAATGGCCGGTGATTATCCCTTCTCCGTAAAACCGGATAAAAAAGTGACCCTGAGTCAGCTGGTGAACGTATTTAAGGATTATTATGAAGGTACTCCTTATGATATGACAAAAACCCTCATCGTAGCTGATGATGAAGGCAAGGCAGTAATTTCTCCTCTGGCAAACCCGCATATGCCGTATGATATGCTCACAATGCTTGGTATAAATGTCGGTTGGGGCGCACTTGGCGAAAGAACAATTGCCCGATGGTACACTATGTATGCAACCATAATTCAGTGCCGCGACTGGCTTCCCAATGAGATTGGCGGAGTAGTTTGGCTGGCGCAGGATAATGTGGCAACTTCCATTTATGTGCCTGTTTATTGCTGTGTTACGGATGTGGCAGAGCCGTATAAAGTTCCGGGAAGGGTGAACGGATATACGCATGAGTCGGCATGGTGGGCATTTAACCGCCTGGGAACACTGACAGCTCAGCGCTGGGGTGATATGCGCCACGATGTTGATGCGGTCTGGGTTCCGATGCAGGAACAACTTTTCCTGGACCAGAAGGAGATTGAGTCCAAAGCACAGGAGATGTACAAAAAGAAAAACCCTGCAGAAACAATAGATTATCTTACAGGATATACCATCAAATTAGGCGATAAGGTTGTCAAACGCGCCTGGCGTCTTGGTGATGAGCTCTGGACAAAATACGATGAGAAATTCTAATCATTATTTATGAATGAGATAAAAAAGAAAAAGCGACAGATTCCGCATACCTATGTTGTAGTATTCACGATAATTTTGATTTGTGCCGGGCTGACATGGTTTGTTCCCGGCGGGGAGTATGTGAAAGAGTCGGTTACAGATGCCAACGGCGTTGTTTCAGAACAAATGGCTTTTCACTATGTGGAATCACAACCACAGACGTGGCAGGTGTTTGGAGCCATGTTTAAAGGTTTTGAGAAGCAGGCTGGAATTATCGTGTTTATCATTATGATTGGTGGAGCATTCTGGATTATGAACTCCAGCAAAGCCATTGATGTGGGAATAATGAGTTTTCTCAAACGCGCACGAAAACTCGAACGTTTTAAGTTGATCAGAGTGCTGGGAGTTGATAATATTATCCTCTCGCTGGTTTATATTATGTTCTCAACCTTCGGAGCCGTTTTTGGAATGAGTGAGGAAACCATAGCCTTTATTATTATTCTGGTACAATTGGCCATTTCCATGGGTTACGATAGTATTGTAGGTGTTAATATTGTTTTTGTGGCAGCAGCTCTCGGGTTTGCCGGTGCTATCCTTAATCCTTTTACCATTGGTATTGCACAGGGCCTGGCTGATTTACCGCTTTTCTCCGGTATTGAATACCGCCTCTTCATGTGGATTTTTCTAACCACTGTTGGATTAGTATGGTTGCTGGTTTATGCACGAAAAGTGAAGAAGAACCCTAAACGATCTCTTGTATTTGAGGAAGATGAATACTGGCGTAAGCGCGGTGAGACTGAAGGTGACGGCGTGGAGTACCACACCCCACGGGCAGCATGGGTCTCATATTTTATTATCCT
Source organism: Marinilabiliales bacterium (assembly GCA_002869405.1). Taxonomy (GTDB): domain Bacteria; phylum Bacteroidota; class Bacteroidia; order Bacteroidales; family BM520; genus BM520. The sequence goes on along the minus strand of PKSY01000179.1, from coordinate 21 downwards.
TATCGGTTTAATCATTTTTTC
>PKSY01000283.1 GCA_002869405.1 Marinilabiliales bacterium | reverse complement strand
TAATCAATAGCGGTATCTGCTGCGTTTTTTGAATATTTCGTGTTGGATATTTATTATTGGCTATTTCCGCGAATATCCAATATTCAACACTCAATAAGTAATATTCAATAGCTGCGTTTTTTGGATGTTTTGTGTTGGATATTGATTATTGGCTATTTCCGCGAATATCCAATATTCAACACTTAATGAGTAATAATCAATAGCGGTATCTGCTGCGTTTTTTGAATATTTCGTGTTGGATATTGATTATTGGCTATTTCCGCGAATATCCAATATTCAACACTTAATAAGTAATATTCAATGGCTGGAACCTGCTGTGTTTTTTGGATGTTTCGTGTTATTTTACTGTAAGTGCTCCCACAGGACAAGCATCAACAACCTCTCTTGCAATCTTTTCCAGCCCTTCGCCGGGATCTTTACCAAAAGGAACGCCGATTTTTACGTCGAATCCGCGGCCGATAAAGGTCATACCGTAGCGCTCTTTGTGTTTGGCTGTGAGCTGTACACAAATTCCGCACTTTATGCATTTTGCAGGCTCATAAATGATCTCTCCATGCTGCATGTGCTTTACGATGGGCTCTCGCTCTCCTTTGTCGTAGGCTCTTTGTGAGGCGCTGTATTCGTCTGAATATTTTCTAAGCAGACAGTCTTCCTTGTCGCGGCAGTCGCAGTGCATACAGCGTGCAGCCTCTTTACGGACTTCATCAGCCGTAAACCCTTTTTCTGCGGTTGAATTAACACGTGTGTATTCCACGCTCTCGGAAAGATACTCGCTAACCTCTTCTTTCATCAGACGCCCCATCTTTGAGTTGAAGCGTGTGGTTTCACCGGTAATATTTTCTCCGACAAGGTACTGATATGCGGCTTTGGCAGCTCTTTTGCCCTGTGCCAGTGCGGCAATGGCAAGCTTTGTCTTTCTGGTAACACTTCCTGTGGCAAAAATCCCTGGCTCACTGGTTTCAAAGGTCTCCCGGTTCACTACAATGCCCTGTTTAGTGGTTTCCAGTCCAAAGTCATTTCCGTTTTCACCGGTAGCAATGATAATACAGTCGAAATCCCTTCTCAATGCTTCCAGTTCGGTTTCACTGATATCGGTCTCCTTTTTCAGGGTTATTCCTGCTGAGAGGATGAATTGTATCTCTTTTTCCAGGATCTCTTTTGGCAGGGTGTTTTCTTTTACGGAATTCCACAGTGTTCCTCCCGGAGTGCTGTTTTTGTCTGTCAGCGTAGTTTGGATTGCAGAGGTTTGCAGGTGCCATGCAGCGGCAAGTCCTGCCGGACCGGCACCAATAACCAGTGCACTTTTTCCGGTCATTTCAGTTTTTGTAACAGGCATTTCCCCGTCTGTGCCGCAAAACCGTTTTAGCAAGCAGATGGCTACCGGTTCATCGATATCTTTCCGTTTACATGCCCCTTCACACGGAGCGCTGCAAATATATCCCAGTGTTGCGGGCATGGCAATATCTTTACGCACAACAGTAAGTGCTTCATCGGTCTTTCCCGCTGCCAGAAGTCTGTTCATCAAAGGGATATCCATGTGAGCAGGGCAGGCTGTCACGCACGGCGCTTCACAATCACCCACATGCTCTGAAAGCAGCAGCTCCAGTGCTGTTCGTCGTGCTTCAACAACTTCATCTCCTGAAGTAAAAATCTGCATTCCTTCCTGTGCCGGCATGGAACACGAAGGAAACAGCTTTCCGCTTTCATCGCTTACCATGCACACCATGCAGCTGGTAAAAGGCTCCAGTCCCTGAAAATGGCATAGTGTCGGGATGGAAATTCCGGCCTGCTCCGCAGCTTCCAGAACCGTAGCTCCATCCTGAACAGTTACTTCAGTGTTATCTATTTTTAGTGTTATCATTCTGAAATCTTTGTTATAGCATCCTCGGGACAAACCTGGAAACATCCGTCGCAGCGGATACATTTTTCACTGTCGATGGTATGTATTTCATGCGGAGTAAAGGGAATTGCGTCTGCCGGGCACGACTGTGCACAAAGTGTACATCCGATGCATTTGTCATTCACTGTGTATGTGATGAGTGCCTGGCATTTTTTCGCCGGACAGCGCCCGTCGATGTGCGCCTCATACTCTTCACGAAAATATTTTAATGTGGTAAGCACAGGATTTGGCGCTGTTTTACCCAGTCCGCAAAGACTGCCTTTCTTAACCCAGTGGGAAAGACTCTCCAGTTTGTCCAGATCTTCGGGCTTTCCATTTCCTTCGCATATGCGGTTCAGAATCTCCAGAAGTCGTTTAGTGCCCACACGGCAGAAAGTGCATTTCCCGCATGACTCTTCCTGCGTAAAGGAGAGGAAATAGCGCGCCATATCGACCATACAATCATTCTCGTCGAGCACTACCAGGCCGCCGGAGCCCATCATGGCATCCACTTCGTTAAGAGAGGTAAAGTCGATGGGTGTGTCGGCAAGATAATGAGGTATACAGCCGCCTGAAGGACCGCCAATCTGCACAGCTTTGAACTTTTTATTATCTGCCACACCGCCGCCGATTTTTTCCACCACTTCTCTGATGGTCATTCCCAGTGGTACTTCGATGAGTCCTCCTTTTCTGATCTTCCCGGCAAGGGCAAAAACCTTGGAACCTTTGCTGTTATCTACTCCAATGCCGGCAAATTTCTCACCTCCGTTTTTGAGAATATACGGTATCTGGGCCAGTGTTTCGGTATTATTTACCAGTGTAGGTTTGCCAAAGAGTCCTTTTTCAGCAGGGTAGGGTGGACGCATGTGCGGGAATCCGCGTTTACCCTCTATGGAGGCAATCAGGGCCGACTCTTCACCGCAGACAAAAGCACCGGCTCCCTCCACGATATTTATTTTTACCGAGAACCCGCTGTTGAGGATATTTTCACCGATGAGGTTGCGTTCCTCCATTATTTTCAGTGCCGCTTTTATACGGCTTACTGCCAGTGGGTACTCTGCACGGATGTAGAAAAATGCCTCTGCAGCTCCGGCAGCCTTTGCTGCAATGAGCACTCCTTCGATTACCCGGAAGGGGTATGATTCCAGCAGCATACGATCCATAAAGGCTCCCGGATCTCCTTCGTCGCCGTTACAGATGAGGTATTTCACAGGAGATTCATTGGTGCTCACCATATCCCATTTCTTCCATGTGTGGAATCCTCCGCCACCGCGCCCGCGAATCTCACTTTTCTTTACCTGCTCCACTATTTCAGCCTGCGACATGCCAAGTGCTGTTTTAAGGCCATCGAAGCCTCCGAGGCGCAGGTATTCATCAATATCCAGGGGGCTGAGCACACCGCGGTTTTCCGTGGCAATGGGCACCTGTCCGTCGAGGAAAGAAGATACCTGTGGTTCGCGCAGGTCGAGAGCATAGCGCATGATCCCATCCCATGAACTGTCGTTCTGTAAAGTATCTATGGTTTGAAAAAACTTGTTTTTCATCCGTTGGAACAGACTATCCGAGCGGAAGTGTTTATCAATAATTCCACTGACATCCTGAGGTTTTACCTTTGCATAAAGGTTTGGTTCTTTACCTTCCTCCACAACTTCTACCAGCGGTACCTGATGGCACATCCCCACACAACCCACATGCTTTACCTTTACGCTGAGCTGCTCTTCTGCCACATGTTTTTCAATGGCGGTTTTTATCTCATTACTACCTGATGCCTGGCAGCAGCTTCCCAATCCGATACGGATCTCTCCATGAATCTCTTTGCCATTGCTTTTACGAACTTTTTTCTTTGTCTTTCCACCGTGGCTTTCAAAATCTTTGATGAGCTCTCCCACCTGGTCAGTTCCCACATGGCCGTAAGTAATATCGTCGATCTGAACTACCGGAGCGATGGTGCAGCATCCCAGGCATGAGACTTTCTGCACAGTGTATTTTCTATCCTTATCAGTAGTTTTTCCATCAGGGATTTTCAGGTGGCGCATAAAAGCATCATACACTCTGGAAGCGCCTTTCACGTGGCATGCAGTGCCCACGCAGACCTTTACGAAATGCTCTCCGGCAGGTTCAAGCCGGAACTGGCTGTAGAAGGTTGCGACGCCGGTAATTTCAGCAGGAGTAATCTCTGTTTGCTCACAAACGAGATCCAGTGCTTCCTGAGGCAGCCAGTGATAGCGGGTCTGTATTGCCTGCAGTATGGGTATTACAGCCCTCTTCTCAGTTCCACACTCCCTGATAATCTCCTCTATATGTTTGCTGTCAAAATCCATAAATATCTATTTTCCAATGCAAAAGAGATGATTTTCCCCGCGAAGGTAAAGCCTGCCTTTTGCAAATGCCGGCGTAGTAAATACACCCTCTCCAAGCTCAGGAGTGGCGATTTCCGTGTATTCTGCATCAGCTTTAATGATATAGGCCTTGCCGCTGAGCTCGAAAATATAAAGGTTCCCGCCCACAACTACCGGTGAACCGTAAAATCCGTCTCCGTAGTCCTGCTCCCAAAGAATATCACCACTGTTAATGTCAAAGGCTACCAGCATTCCGTAGGAAGTTGCGATGAAGAGGATGTCGTTGGCCACCACAGGGCTCGAAACCTCCGGAAGGTAATCCATACTTTCCCACAGGATACTATAATCGTTTGCAGCATCAATTACTACCAGATTTGCGTATTCATTGGCGGCGATAATTTTGTTGTCATAAAACCCTGCCGAAGGACCTACTTCTCCAGAAAGGCAATTGACACTCCAAAGCTCTTCGCCTGTCTCCACATCATACCCCGACACTGTTGGATTCGCCGTTAGTATGAGTTGGTATTTACCGTTAATCTCGGCAAGTACCGGCGAAGACCAGCTGATTTTGTTCTTTCGCACTGTTTCCCACTCCACATCTCCGGTCTCAGCATTCAGTGCCATCACTTTAGCTCTCTTATTATCATCATACTGTACAAATACATGATTGTTCAAACAGATGAGAGAGGAGCTGTATCCGTAGTGGTTGTCGGGTACACCGAGGTTTTTCGCCCAAAGTCGGTTTCCGTTCATATCCGTGGCCACGATATCTCCTGAACCGAAGATTGCGAATACCTGATTGCCGTTGGTTGCAGGTGTTGGTGCTGCGAGTCCCGTGTCGTCGGTGGTTTTTGGCATGGCGGCGGGAGAGCCCTGAATATCTTTTGCTTCGTGTTGCCATAACAGCGTTCCGTCAGCTGCATTATAGCACCACAATATTCTTGCATTTTCATCACCGGTTGTTAAAAACAGTTTATCATCCCAGATGACCGGAGAGCTGTAACCCGGATTATCAAGGGCCACTTTCCAACGGATATTCTCACCTGATGTGCCATCCCAGCTTTGTGGTGCATTGGTAGCATATACCACACCTTGCGCAAAAGGTCCGCGGAAAGAGGCATGCTGTGCTTTATATTCACCGGTGTTTGGAAAGGCCGGGGCAACAGGTTTTACGGGCTCCGGCTCAGGAATAGTCTCAGTTTCTTCTACCGGTTCCGTTGCTGCTGCTTCTGTAATTTCCTTACGGGATAATGTATCAATCTCCTCCGTTGTATTGATCTCCTCGGTTGTTGTCTCCACAGGCTCTTCATAAAGTGCGATAACCTCAATCTCTTCAGTTTCACTATCATTTTCTGCTACAGCAGGCTGAAGAGTTGAGTAATCCGTAAAGGTTTTATTAGCGTAAAATGCTGCAAATACCGAGAGCAGTGTGAAAAGAACTATTGCTCCGGTGATCCATTGCGAAGCGGTTTTTCTGTTTTTCAATTCATCCTCTTTGCTTTGCTCCGGAATGTTAATGTTATGAAGCAGCGACATACGGTAGCGCAGTGCGGCGATGCATATCACCACAAGCGCAATTAGAAGGTAACTACCGGTTTTTATTTGCCATTGTGCAGTGAAAAAGGCTTTTCTGGCCATAAGATCCAGCGCCCTGATCTCCTCTTTGAGAACCTCATTGTTGGGGTCATTGCTTAGTCTTTCGGTAAGCGTGACAAGAGTTTCACTATTCAGCGGGTCGTGAACCCGGAGCTGAAAATAGTTCAAAAGCATCAGCAAACCAATAAAGGCAGCGGCAACACCTGTGATTACAGCTATTAGCTTCAGGGATCGTATTTTATCGTTACTATTCATGATTAGTGTTTTCAGCATGTTTTTGTACAGGACAATAGTCGAAGCATCTGCCACAACTTACACAATCTCCTTTGTGTGGAGTATATCCTTCACGTCGACGGTAAATTACCTGATTGAGCAGGGTGAATCCAAAGACCAGTCCAAGGAATATTCCGAGGTACCATGATCCGGCAGCGAAGGAGTGCCTGATGGCATCGGCCTCTTCAGTCAGGGTGGCCAGGGATTTTCCTGAAGCCATAAAAGTGGAGATATCGAGGTTTTCGGTATTGAATTGCATTTCGGGTTGTGTAACCAAAAGGTCGGCAAGGTAAACGGTGCTATTGGCTTTCGCCAGATAAGGATGCGCCCGGTTTAGCAGGAAGCCTGCCGCAAAAGCAATAACAGGGATTAATATGGCATATACAATAAAACGGTTGCGGTTTTTGGATGTGCGTTCGGCGCTCAGATCTCCGGTAGGAGCCTCAATTGCATCAAAAGGACATGAATCGGCGCATAACTTACATTCGATGCACTCTGCCGGAGTGATGGTAAGATGACGGCGTGAAAATCGTGACATCCATCCCAGCAATACGCCGTAGGGACAAAGGAAACGGCAATAAGGGCGTGAAACAAACATCCCGATAAGGAGAAAAAGTACACCCAGCATAATCATATGAAAGGGAGCCCCCAGCCGGAATATTCCCACAAAAGGATCGTAACGACAGATGATAAAATCTGTTCCTGTGGCAGCAAAAAGTACGGCAAAGCCCAGGTATAAAAAAGGCAGCAGACCGAGCACAGTTTGCAGACCGTGGGGAAGCTTCACGGGCTTGAGTACCACAAGATCCTGGATAACACCCAGAGGGCATACACTACCACAAAATATCCTGCCAAAGAAAAGGGCAAAAACCAGCGGAATTACAAAGAATGCCAGCACATTAAGACTTACGGCATATCCCGGGTCAAAGAGCGACAGTGCGATATTTTGCAGTGAGCCCACCGAACATATGCATCCTTCACGGAAGAATCCGAAATATGCAAGGCTGAAGATGGAGAGCCACAAAATTCCTTTTCTGCTGCGTTTTTTTAGTGCCAGCCATACACCGCCGCTCAGGGCAAGGGTAAGCACCAGCACATCAATGAGTTCCACTGCTCCCGAACGTGGCTCAGGAGTGGTAGCGTCGGGTTGCTCATAGCCTGTTTCAAACTCCGGCCGCGGGAAACGCTGCTGATGCTGCGAATAGGCCCAGAGTGTCAGCACTATCGTAAAAACAAAAAATAATATTCCTCTCCTGGTCCACATAGCATCAGCTTTTATTGGTGAAGGAAAAATCGCCTTTAATAATGTATGGCTCATCAACTGGGATGCGGCTTATGGCATCGGAAGGACAAACTCTTGCGATAGCGCATTCATTGCAGTTCACGCAGATGTCGTGACGTATCTGAAGAATCAGCGAGCCGTTGCCAAAAGAGGTGCATCCTTTGACACATTTTCCGCATCCGATGCAAAGCTCTTCCACGATGATATATTCATAATAGGGCTCTTCCACGAATTGGCGTTTTATTGCCTGAGTAGGGCAGAGCTGGTTTTCTGCGGCAGTGCTGAGCTCATTGGCGTCGGGTTTGAAATACCCGCCACAAAGATCGCAGTACCCGCAAAGATCATAGGCATGTACGCATTTTACCGCGGAAACCGGAAGCACACAATCGGTTTGGCAACGGCCGCACTGGGTGCATTTAAAGGGATCGATTTGCCAGACATAGCTTCTGCGCGTGAGCTTTAACAGCGTGTATCCTGCCGTGCCGGCTACTGCTGCACCCAGCCCGATGCGAAAGCTGCGCTCGATGAAATTCCTTCTGTCTATATATTTATTATCACTCATGATATTTTTCTAATCGACCTTTTGTTTTTGTGGCAGAGAACAGGATTTATACTTTCCGCAGCCTTTACACTGTGGGTTTTCTGTACAGGTATCAGGCTGCAGCATCTTGTGTACTGCAAAACCGCTCAGCGCTGCCAATCCGCTAATCAGCAACACGCGCACAGAGGTCTCTATGAAGTTTCGCCTGTTCATTTTTCTAGCTGTTCAAAAAACCGAAGCATCTTTTTATCATAATCCAAAAGCAGAATAGTATTATTATCCAGTGCTGCCACATCAGGAGCATGGCCATTATCCATAAATTTCTCCGGTGCTGCCACTACGCTTTCAAAATTACCTTTCTGATCATAGATTTTAACTCTTACCATTCCCTTTTCACTGGTGATGTACCGACCGTCGGGCAGAAAAGCAAAATGCGCCGGATTGCAGCACCCTGCAAATCCCTCAATGTTAATTCCTGTTTGTTTCCAGGATGATTTCAGATCTCCGTTTCCGGAATAGTGCTGCATGGTATGGATTCCGGTATTTACAATCCAAAGTTCATTGTCTCCATTTACATCCATATCAAAATATGCACTGGAGATAATAAATCCGTAATTCTCGCCTTTGGCTCCTGTGCCTTCAAATTCGCCTGCGGGGTTGCCGTCTGTATGGTATCTGAGAATACGTTTATTTCCGGCATCAGCAACAAAGATTGCCCCGTCTTTTAGCACCAATGAAGTGAAAACACTCTTCTCGTTCTCTTTTTCTGTATTGAAAATCAGTTCCTTATCATGTGAATATGCCTCAAGATGATTGTCGTAGAGAAGATATATTGCATCATCATTTACTGCGAGGTCGTTTATGTGGCTGTGAAAAGCAAGTTTCTTCTTCTGTTTTCCATCAGCAGCAATGATATACAGCTCATCGTCAGCGGTGAAGTAGATGGTATTGTTGTATACGAATACGCCACCGGGCTTCGAGCAGTCGAGCAAAAGTTGTCGGGTTTCTTTATGACTGATTAGGGTCGGACTGACTTTTTTATAGGCTTCTACATCATAAATAAAATCGCCACCGGAACGCTTTTCGATACTACTTTTCCGGATATCCTGAAATACCAGTGCCACGATTGCCATTGCCAGAATTGCAATTATGATAAGAATGCCTTTGTTTTTCATCATCTTTTGTTTAGATCGATACACATCAGGGTTTCCGCATCCCGAAGCACCATGAAGCCATTTGCTATTGCCAGTGGTGCCCATGCGTCGTGCCCTTCGATAAATTTGTACCTGCTGAGTTCGCGATACTCTTTTGTGGTCGCTTCGATGATCACCAGAGTACCATCGTCGTTGAGCAGGAATATTTTCCCGTCGGCAATCATATACGGCCCCAACCCGAAGCGGGTCTCCTTCCCTGATGCCCAGATTATATTTTTGGGATCAGAAGGGTGAACGCACAACAGCTGGTTGCGATAGTTCCCGGCATCTTTTGGAGCTATTCCTATCAGGTGATTATCAAAAAAGAGTGGTGTTTGCTGTTCACATGCCAGCCCGTCGCGGGGTTTGTATTCATCGAGGACGGTGGTGGAGTATTTTCCATTATTTTCTTCCAGTTGAATCATCATGGATCCTGCGCCATAACCGGCTGTAAGGAAGATTTTCCCGTCGGGCATGCCAAGAGCCGACGGTGCCACTACCGAGTGGTTCCAGGCTTTTTCAGCCCACAGTAGAGTTCCGCGATCCTCTTTTTCCGCTGAAACGGCATATACCGCGCCCACTGCCGAGTAGAGGAACATCCTCTTGCCCTGAAAGGTATAGGGCAGCACAGAGGCATGCGACATTTTCCATCCCTCAGGGTTTGGAACACTCCAGTTTATCTTGCCGGTTTTGCAGTCTACGCCGATCATCAATGCAGTTCCACCGGGAGCGATAATAGCTTCTCCTTCGTCGATGAGCGGACACTGTCCGGTGTACCATAAGGGTACTTCGCTTTCATACTCTGCTTCCACATCGAGGCCCCAGAGGAAGTCTCCCGATTCCCGTTCCACGCACATCACATGGCAGCGCGGGCCAATGGTAAGTATGTAGTCTTCCGTAACTGCAGGAATGGTTCTTGACATCCCGTGGTTACGTTTGATATTGACACTATACCACCTGCGCCATAGCTCTTCGCCGGTTTTCAGGTCGTAACAATGGAGCATGTCGGCACGTTCATCCTCGTTGTAGTCGAGGAGGTAAACAAGACCGTTGTAAATCGCTGCACCGGCATGTCCTTCACCAAGTTTATATTGCCAGAGAACCGGGGCTCCATCCGCAGAAAAGTTGTCAATAAGTGGTGTTTTTGAAACACTGATATTGTCGTGATTTTCACCTCTGAACCAGGGCCAGTTTTCTGTGGTAGTGGCATTTTTTCTGTTGGTAAAGGATTCAAAAAACTCACCTATTTTCACCACCTGGCGTTGCACCATTGATTCCGAATCTGCATCGCGATCCTCACCGGGAACTCCTGCCACAAAGTCCGATGTGGGGTCAGTGCCAACAAGCCATATCACTGCCAACAAGGCAGCAATAACAGCAAGCGAAGGGAGAAGTATTTTGAATCCTTTGTTCATCTATTTTACTTTGTAGGCAACAATGGCATTACCATGACGGACGTATAAGATACCGTTTTGTATCACGGGATGAGCCCAATGTTGTTCGGTGCCATATTCCACAGTTGTCTGACTGATGATTTCCAGTTTTTCAGTATTGGGTTTTACCAGTGCAAGTTCACCCTTTTCAGTATAGCAATACATCAGCCCGTCGGCAGCGATAACTACACCTTTGCCAAGATCTGTAGTGTAAAATTTTTGTTCACCGGTATTCCAGTCCACAGCCATCCAGCCACGGTATTTATCACCTGAGCCATAGAGAAAACCATCGATAAGCACTGCGCCACCCATCTTGCTGTCAAACTGCTCCTGAAACCAGGTTTGCCTGAGGAGTTTTCCCCCATCATCCAACAGAAGCTGTCCGCCACCTTTTCCATAACCGGAGAAGAATACCACGCGATTATCATGATAGATTACCGTATTGGCCTGCACCGACCAACGGTTTTCATGTTGGTGGCTCCAAAGGTATTCACCAGTCTCTGCGTCAACACCAATTACATGATTCGACATCATGGTAACAAGAATTTTTCTTTCAGGAAGCTGAATAATCATTGGCGTACAGTAAGCAGAGATATCTCCGCGTGCTCCTGTTGTCCAGATGAGTTCGCCGGTGAATCTGTTAAGAGCAATCACGTTGTTCTTTTGTCCGCCGGGACTTACGAACAACTTGTCACCATCAACGATGAGGGATTCAGTAACTCCCCATTTGATATTTACCCCGTCGTAATCTTCAAGTACATTAACCCGCCATTTTTCCTGCTGAGTGTTGTCATCGTAGCAAACCACTTCTCCAAAAGAGCTGTATACGTAGATAAGGTTGTCAACAATTGTGGGAGTGGATCTTGACCCTTCGAAGGAGATCGTCCATTCCCGGCCGTAAGCGATTTTGTAGTTCAGCGAACCATCCATGTTCAGGGCAAAGAGATAACCGGTGCTATCTGTCATCCCTGTGGTAAAGATTTTATCGTTTGCAATTGCCGGAGAGCTGTGTCCCATTCCAAGTCCTTCATAAACCCATAACACCTCAGGACCTTCTTCCGGCCATGATTTCAGGAGTCCGGTTTCATTTTTATAAATGCCGTCACCATCAACACCTCTCCACTGGGAGAATGATTGCGCAAGGCTTGTGCTGGCCACAAAAAGCAGCACAAAAATGAATAATACGTTTCGTTGCATAGTTTTGATTTTCATTGTTTTCAAAATTTTGCTGAAAATTAAAAAAAAATGATGAGGCTGGAAACATATGCGTTTTTTATGATTATTTCATTGTGATATACAAATAGTACACGTTTTTCTAACACTTTTTTACATTTGTACAAATTTAAACGACGTGCCGGAGAGACGCGATTCATCGCGTCTCGGTATTTGTATATTGACGTAATCCATCGTGACGTTTGAATTGGTTAAATTGACGTAATCCATCGTGACGCTTGAATTGGTTTTAACAGACGCAATTCATCGTGTCCGGTGTTGAATGATTGAATCCTGCGATATGAACCGTACTGATCTGATAAAAAAGCTTTTACCCGGATTTTTGCCGCTCTTTGTGTTTATTGCTGCCGATGAGATCTGGGGTACACGGATTGGTCTTCTCGTGGCATTGGGTTTCGGAGTGGCTGAGCTTATATATACGTGGATCAGGGAGCGGCGTATCGATCGGTTTATTATCATTGATACTGCACTGCTTATGGCGCTGGGCGGCGTATCATTAGTGTTGGATAATGACATCTTCTTTAAACTAAAACCTGCAATCATCGAAGGAATCCTTTGTGCTGTACTTGCCGTCTCAGCCTTCTCTCAGAAGAATATTATGATGCTCATGGGGCAGCGTTATATGAAAGGAATCAGCTTTAATGAGGAACAGCAGAAAATGATGCAGAAGCAGATTCGTAATATGTTCTGGATTTTCTCTGCACATACACTTCTGGTACTGTATGCTGCTTTTTACATGTCGAAAGAGGCATGGGCATTTATTTCCGGTGGTTTGTTTTACATCATGTTTCTTGCCTACTTTGGTTTTGAATGGCTGAAGATGCGACGTCAGAAAATTGCGATGGGAAAAGAAGAGTGGCTTCCGGTAGTGGATGAAGAAGGGAAAGTATTGGGGCAGGCTCCCAGAAGCAAGGTTCATGATGGCAGCCATATTTTGCATCCTGTGGTACATCTGCATGTCTTATCATCCGACAGAAAAAAGATATTCCTTCAGCTGCGGCCTGAGACAAAAAAGATACAACCCGGACGGTGGGATACCGCTGTGGGTGGCCATGTGGATGCGGGTGAAAACCTTGAAACGGCTCTCCGTCGTGAAACAAAAGAGGAAATCGGTATTGCGCTCGCAAACCCGCAAATGTTAATACGATACAAATGGAAATCTGAAGTCGAGACAGAGCTGGTTTTCTCTTTCTATATTCTTAAAGATGATCTGGAGATTATCCCCAATGAGGAGATTGCCGACGGCAGGTATTTTGATACAGATGAAATTGATGCCAACCTGAAGACCGGACTTTTTACTCCTAACTTCGAGCTTGAGTTTGAGATGATGAAGAGAAGTGGAATTTTTAATAATAATGATGATGAGGTCAATTCCCATAGCAATATATAATGCAAGCGAAAATAATCTGCAGTCGGTAACGCTGGAGATTCCCAGGAATAAGCTGATTTGTGTTACCGGCGTTTCCGGGTCAGGGAAATCATCGTTGGTATTTGATGTATTACATGCTGAAGGAAGGCGGCGCTACCTGGAGACTTTCTCCGGGACTGCACGACTGGCCCTGGGGAAATTGCAACGCCCTGAGGTGGGATCTATTACCGGACTTTCACCTACCATTGCCGTAAACCAAAAGACGATTACACGAAATGCCCGTTCCACCGTGGGAACAATGACCGGCATCTACGATCTGTTGCGCCTGCTCTTTGCGCGAATGTCAGCATCAGAAACTTCTGCAATAAAACCTTCACGAAGCCTCTTCTCATTCAATTCGGAGAAAGGTGCCTGCCCAACCTGCAAAGGTCTTGGGCTGGAAGAGCAGATCGAACCGGAACTTTTTATCGGCGACCCCGCCAAAACACTCCGCGAGGGATGTATTGTGATGACTACACCTTCGGGGTACATCGTATATTCTCAGGTGACCATGGATGTGCTTAATGATGTCTGTGAAGCAAATGGTTTTAATGTGGATATCCCCTGGCAGGACCTTACCGAAGAGCAGAAACATGTGGTACTCTATGGCTCGGAAAAGATAAAAGTGCCATTTGGAAAACATACCCTGGAGTCGCGGATGAAGTGGAGCGGAATCACGGCAAAACCGCGCGAAGAAGGGTACTACAAAGGTATTGTTCCTGTGATGGAAGAGATTCTAAAACGCGACCGTAACGCCAATATCCTGCGTTTTGTGGAGTCGGTGACCTGCAGTCATTGTCATGGTGCGCGACTTAATGGGGAGTCTTTGTCGTTTCTCCTTGGCGGGATGAACATAGCGCAGCTTTCTGATCTTACACTTCAGGAACTGCAACAGTGGGCCGCTGAACAATCGCAATATGCCGCTGAACCGGTGTGGAATGAAACCATGGCAGCCATCAACAAGCGTATCGAAGTGCTTGAAAACCTTGGACTTTCTTACCTGACCTTGTCCCGCGAATCTACAGGCCTCAGTGGCGGTGAATCACAGCGTATCCGGCTGGCAACAAAAGTACTCTCCGGTTTGCAGGGCGTAATCTACGTTATCGATGAGCCTTCCATCGGGCTGCACGACACCGAACACAAAAAGCTGATGAAGGTACTGCGTGAACTGAACCAACAGGGAAATACTGTCATTGTCATTGAACACGACCGCAACACCATGCTGCAATCCGACTGGCTTATCGATATTGGTCCGGATGCAGGTGTGAATGGCGGTGAGGTGCTCTATAACGGCCCTGTGAACGATCAGATTGTCGATGCAAACCTCCGGGAAGGTGAGGGCTATAAAAGAGATAATGCTGAGAAAAACCATAAGAACTGGATTTCCATTTTCGGAGCATCAGAGAATAACCTTCAGGATATTGACGTGAAGTTCCTGAAAGGCGGACTCAATGTGGTGACAGGCGTCAGTGGCTCCGGAAAGAAAAGTCTTGTCAATGAGATTCTCATAAAGAAATTACGTCAGGATTTGTATGGTGATCGCGCGGTTCCCGGTGCGCATGAAAATATTACAGGACTGGATGGCATTAAAAAACTGGTCTTCGTGGATCAGTCACCCATCGGTCGTACGCCACGATCCAACCCTGCCACCTATACAAAGCTCTCCGATAAGATCCGTGACCTCTTCGCTGCCCTGCCTGAATCCAAAGCGCGTGGCTGGAAAAAGGGGCGGTTCTCTTTCAACAACAAGGGAGGGCGCTGTGAAACCTGCCAGGGTGCCGGTGTGATACAGATTGGCATGCACTTCCTCGGTGATGTTGATGTGCTTTGTGATACCTGCCACGGAAAGCGGTTCAACGATGAAACGCTGCAAGTGAAATGGAATGGCATGAGTATTTACGATGTGCTGGAACTTACCGTCGATAAAGCAGTGGAAATCTTTAAAGAAGAAAAGTCCGTCTTCCGGTACGTATCCATTATGCAAAAGCTGGGTCTTGGATATATTACCCTCGGACAGCCTGCAACAACCCTTTCCGGCGGTGAAGCGCAGCGTGTAAAACTCTCTTCCGAACTTGTAAAGCAATCTAACGGAGATACACTCTACATTCTTCATGAACCTACCACAGGACTTCACAACCGCGACGTGAAAGTGTTGTTAAAGGCTTTGGATGACCTGGTTAAGGCGGGAAATACTGTTTTGGTAACTGAGCACCATCCTCTGTTTATTCACCAGTGCGACCGGCTTACCGAACTGGGACCCGGAAGCGGAAAGCAGGGTGGTACTATAACATATGCCGACCATCCGGGGAAATATCAATTTGCCGTAAGCGGGAATCCGGAAAATCCTGAACCGGTATTTCCGGAGGAAAAGATTACCATCGTCGGTGCTGATACCAACAACCTGCAGCATGTGAATGTGGAGATTCCTCACGGGAAAATTACTGTGGTATCAGGGATCTCAGGATCAGGGAAGAGCTCGCTTGCTT
>PKSY01000158.1 GCA_002869405.1 Marinilabiliales bacterium | reverse complement strand
GTGTAAATATAATGATTTTCTCTGAGAGAATACGTTTCAATTAAATTTTAGACTTTACTTTATTAAAGATGTAGAAGATCCATCTTCGATCGAAAACATTAAAAATGTGCATGTATCCGATACCGTGATAGAATACTCTCCCCGTACATTGGTAAAAACACAGTTCGGATTGTTCTCGCTGGATACTTTTACATTTTCTATGGGTTTGTTGTTTATGTCAGCAACAATTCCCACAATTTTATTTTGTGAATATCCTGCATTTATTAATAAAAAAAGCAGTGTTGTTGCTAAAAAGTGTTGTGGCTTTATCCTGGCTTTCATCATATCCTTCTTCGGCAGCTTTTAGGTTAATATCTTAATGCAGTCCTTCCACCCTAATGTCGTAACACCTGATCTGGTATAGGATTCATCTCCACCATAGATCAATGCTAAATGTTCTGATTCTGATAGTGTTTTCCACCATTTAAGATTTTTATAAAAATCAGAATGCAATGTTGCAGATGACTTAATCTCGATAGCTTTTGGATGCTCCAATCCTTCAATAATACAATCAATTTCTTTTCCTGAATTATCTCTCCAGAAATACATATCGCGACGATCGGTATGGTTAAATAAATACTTTCTTAACTCACATAAAGGCTTATATGAAGGGATGATGTTCTTTTTGGTTTTAATTAGGATAAAACCAAATTTGTGGATTTTAATTCATTAGACATGGAATAAACAATAATTCGTTGTATATTAGCAAGGAGAGAAAAAGTCACAAGATAAAAGATATTTTGTATTAATCAATCTTTTGATTATTCATGCCCAGATGGTATTAGTGAAAAGCTCTCAATTATTCCCTGCCGGATAAATATATATAGACTGCTTAACTACTGTCACGAGATATAGTATAATCATTAAAAAAATTATTATGAAACGAATAATTCTTTTTGTTCTTACCATCGGATTAATAGTGTTTTTAAATGCCTGTAATAAAGACAATCCCGAAGAAACCTCACAAATAATAATCACTGGAATAGATTTCCAACCCTATTTCTATCAATCGGATGGAAAAATTGTAGGTATAGATGCAGATGTTGCTGCACAGGCATTAGAAGATGCAGGGGTTGAATTTGAATTCAGTATGTCTGACTCCTGGGACGAAGCTTATCAGGCAACACTCTCAGAACCGGGCATGGCATTATTAACCACTTGCTACACTAAAGAACGTCAGGATCTGTTCAAATGGGCCGGGCCAACAAGCAGAAGCTCTTACTCTATTATGACCAGGGTCAGCTCAGGAATTGGCGCTTACTTAAATATCGAAGCCTGTAAGTCTATTGAGTCTATTGCTGCTGTGAGTGGCTGGAACGAAACCATTACTCTGGAAAATAAAGGATTCACAAACCTTATCTATTTCAATACTTACGAAGAGGCATTTACCGCTTTTAAGAATAATCAAGTAAAGGCGATTGCAAGTGATATGACACAGATGAGCACGATTTATGATCCGGAGGAATTCGCAAATGACCCATTAATCCCGGTCTGTATATATTACACTGCGTTCTATTACATAGCCTTCTCACAGGATGTAGATGATCAGATTGTAAATGATTGCCAGCAAGCTATTGATAACATGAAAACCAATGGTAACGGTTTTTTTGATATCTATCACAATTACAGACCTTTTGCCCAACCCTATATGGTGCCGGGAGTGGTTCAGCTTATTATGGAGGACAATCCACCTTACAATTATATCTCTTCTATGGTGGGTTCATCGGTTTCTCTTGATGGATCTGCTGTTGAGATTGTAAATGAGATGCAATCACAAAACAGTTACCAGGAGCATATTTCTGTTTCCAACTGGGCAGCAGCCTATGATTTATTGCAATTCATGCCCAATTACGCTCTTTTTACTACTAGCCGCACCCCGGAGCGTGAAGATCTTTTTCAATGGGTTGGCCCAATTTCCGAAACTAATCTCCGCTTTTTTACTACAACTGAATCAGGCATTGAAATACTTACACTTGATCAGGCCAAAGCCCTGGAATCTGTTGCTACACCGCAGAACTGGTTTAGCCATGATTATCTTATTCAAAATGGATTTCAGAATATTCTGGCCACTGCCGGCACGCCTGAGGAAGCCTTTAATCAACTTATAACCGGTGAAGCTGAGGCCTTGTTATTGTTTGATATGGGGGTGAAATGGTTGTGTGATAATAGTAGTATACCGCAAACAGATATCGCGAAGCAGCTTGAGGTAGAATCTTATAAAGACTATATCGCATTCTCTCTCAATACTTCTCCCGATATAGTTGCGGAATGGCAAGGCTACCTGGATGCTATGAAAGAAGATGGCCGGTTTGAAACAATTTGGAACAAATGGTATGAAGGGATACCTCTACCGTAGGAAAAACTTTTTATAATCGATTATTATGAACAGATGTACGATAAACCTATGTTTGTTAAACATTGGAATACAATATTTTTTGTAGTTGGTGGTGTCTTATTTTATCACGTTCAACTGCTTTATTGACACAT
>PKSY01000253.1 GCA_002869405.1 Marinilabiliales bacterium | reverse complement strand
TTCCATCCGTTTCTTTCGGCAATAGATTTTTTCATCCAAAGAAGTACCGGCGCTTCCGTTTACGGAGATATTGCAAACCATGCAGTTCAGGAAAACGTAACAATTGCGCTTTCAATCTTCCATACTTCATTTAACATTATAAACACGCTGATATTAGTCGGTTTTGCGAATTTAATCGCAAAAGTGGCTACCAGAATGGTTCCGGATAAAGGCTCTGACGAGGAATTCAGGCTGAACTACATTGCAAGTGGATACATGTCTACATCAGAACTCTCCACACTGCAGGCGAAAAAAGAGATAGTATTTATGGCCGAAAGAGTAAAGAAAATGTTTACTCTGGTTCCAAAGCTCCTGATAGAAAAGAACGAAAAGACTTATAATGCCCACATGCGGAAAGTTGAGATCTACGAGGATATCACCGACAGGATGGAGATTGAGATAGCCAAATACATCACCAAAATCTCAGAAAGTGACCTTAGTATTGAGGGTTCAAAACGTGTATCTGCAATGCTGAAAATCGTTGATGAACTTGAAAGTACTGCCGACAGCTGCTTACATATGGCAAAAGTTATCGACAAGAAAAATGAAAAGAAAGTCTGGTTCACTCCTGAACAAAGAGATGATCTAAATGAAATGTTTGCCCTTGTTGATAAGGCGCTCACAATAATGGTTAAAAACCTAAGTGGTGATTATCATAAAATAGATATTCAAGAGGCAACTGAGATTGAAAACAATATAAACATGCTTCGGGATAAGCTGAAAAAAGCCAACGCAAAAGCTGTTAAGAAAGAAAAGATAAATTTCAGCAGCGGAACATACTTCACGGATATCGTTTCCATGAGTGAAAAAGTTGGCGACTATGTTGAAAATATCAACGAATCCATTGCAGAGTGTAAGTAATCAGAAGTGATACTTCATTCTCAGGTAAAACATATTTAACTGATACCCTTTCGCCATGCTTGTACCTGCAAGCATGGCGTTACTTTTAAAATACTGATGAATAATTGAGAAATTAAAATTCTCTGCCACATTGAATTCCAGCGAAGGACCGACAAAAAAACCTTTCAGGTCGGGAAACCATATTCCTGCAATTGTACCATTTATAATGGGATTGAAAGGATAACTCACGGCCGCAAACCCGGAGTATTTGCTCCATGCAAGCGCTCTGACATCCATAGCACCATTGAAAGCTGATGTAATACCATTCTCTATTTCAATGGGTTTATTGCAGAACATCCATTCCGTCTGCAACATAACAGAGTTTGAAAAAGTGTAATCGAGCCCGGCAGAAACAAGGATTTTCCCACTAGTATCAACATTTCTTTCCATAGGATAAAACCATGAGCCTTCACCTCTGAAAGAGATTCCGCGAATATCAGTCACCCAACCCATTCCGAGCACATAGTCCTCTTCTTTGATTATCCCTCCAAGGAGCTGAATATCAGCATTAAGAACATTAAACCTGCCAAACATTGCAGCGGTAATTTTTCCTGCACTATCTGCAGTGACAGCACCTTGTATCTGTGAGCTAAAAGAAGGATAATATTTTACAGACACAGCATCGCAACCCGGGCGCTCAGGATAATCCACTTCAAAATAACTATATACATTAAATAAATCATTGGGATTCCAAACAAAGGTATTGCTCCAGTTTATGCGCTGGCGGCCGGCAACTAATTCAAACTTATCGAATGTTAATTCAAGAAATGCGCGATCGATGGTACTGTTCAGCACGAATGAGTTTCCTTTGGCAATATTAAAGGAGAGGTCCGTGAAGTTCTGATCCGCGCCAGTACGATCTGCATATAAGGGGTCTGCAGTCATACTATTCCCGAAAATCAACCTGTTGCGGGCCTGCAATACTACTCGGATATTATTATGAGGAATAACTTCCAGGTTCAGCCGATTATGAATAACATTATCCATAAGCCAGTTATTACCTATGCTGTCGAACATAACCTGCTGGATATCGCTGACATAACCATCAAAAAACACTCTTTGCTTTTTCTGCTGCGCATTCACAGAGAAAGAAAAAAGGATAAAAACCGGGATTAAAAACCTGATTCCGGCATTGATTAAACGGTTCTTATTTTCGGGTCTCATCACTAACAATTTTTCCATCTTCAAGCGTGACTACCCTTCGGGCTTTATTCACAACGCGCTGATCATGAGTACTAAAAATAAAAGTAATATTCTCCTTTTTATTCAGTTCCTCCATAATTTCCAGAAGCTTTGTGGTAGACTTCGAGTCGAGGTTGGCAGTAGGCTCATCAGCGAGAATAAACCTGGGTTTTGATGCCAGTGCCCTTGCAACAGCTACTCGCTGCTGCTGTCCGCCGGAAAGTTGCGCAGGTCGGCTGTTTCCCCTGCCATCAAGGCCAACGGCAGAGAGAAGTTCATCGGTCCGGGACTTGCGCTCTGCCTTCGAGCGACCCTGCAGATGCATTATAAATTCTATGTTTTCACTGGCCGTTAATACCGGGATCAGGTTATACGCCTGGAAAACAAAACCAATGTTACGAAGCCTGAAGTCAATCAGCTCGCGGCCTCCCAGCTCTCCCAGAGAACTACCGTTAATACTTATCGTTCCTGAAGTGGGGGCATCCAACCCTCCTATCATATTAAGCAGTGTTGTTTTTCCACTTCCGCTGGGACCAACTATTGCAGTAAATTCACCTTCATCTATATTTAAGGATACATTATTCACCGCCTTGACTTCCACCTCTGTTTCAGTGTATGTCCTTGATAGATTTTCTATTTTTATAATACTCATAACAAACTATTTTTCAATACATTTATCATTCAGCGCGCAATGCTGCGACAGGATTTAATTTCAAAGCCTTTCGTGCAGGATATATGGAGGCAAGAATGCCGGTCGCCAAAACAAGAGCAACTATCATCAAATATTCCCGGGCACCGATAACAGGAGTCAGAACTGCACTAAAGCCCATTTCCGCCAACCCGTCGCCATACATCGCTGACAGATCAATTCCATTTGAGGCAGTGGCAGCTATTACAATGCTTCCCAGAATCATCCCTGCAACAGCTCCGGTAGCAGTCAACATAATTGTTTCAGTCATTATCATGTTAAAAATCCTCTTACGGCTCATCCCCACTGCCATCAACATACCTATTTCCCTTGTTCGCTCCAGAATAGCCATCAGCATTGTATTTATTATTCCAAAACTCAGGGCAAACAGAATTATCGCAATGAAGAAGAGAGAGAAAACCCACATCATATCATTCATGGTTTTTAACATCGGCTCCATCTCTATCCATGTTTTCGTCTCTGTATCAGAATATATATCGGAGATTTGAGCTTTGGTTTCATCGATAAGGTCACTATCTTTCAGTCGGATTATAATTTCATGCGCCGCACGTTCAGGCAAGGAAGCCTGCTTAACGAGCACATCATCAAGCACAAAAGCATTTGAAGCATCGTACATATTATTTCCGGTCTGATAAACTCCTGCGACACGATACATTCCACCACTAAGATCACCCCTGGCATCCTGAAACTGGAAACGGATTTTATTCCTCAACTTAAACTTAATAGTCGCATTCTCAACCTTATAAATCGCGGTATTTGCTTTTTCCTCATCCATTATCGTCATCAGAAATTCCTTAAGTTCCTTTTCCGACCTGAACACCTCATCTTTTTTTGTTTTGAATATGGAGATTATTTCATCTGAAAAATTCAACTCTTCAAGGTTGCTTAAAGCACTTTCGGAAAACTCATAGTAGACAAGACGCAGGTTTTCTGCAAGCTTCCTTCCGATAAGTACTCCTCTGGTATTATCATTGGTAAGAAATTCGCCGCCATCCACACAAATTTTGTCTTTGAGATTAAAAACCTGAACCTCTTTCTCAGGATTAATTCCACTAAGAATCACCCCTGAAGTATAGCCCGCGGAGTTTGCCATTGCCTGAACCCTTACGCGGTGGGTTACATGAGCAACATTCTCAATGGTTTCGATGCGGTTTATCATACTGTCGGCATCGTTAAAGAAATGAAGTATATCATTGTTATCGCGATAACCGGGTTGATAAATTTGCAAATGTCCAAGCTCGTTACCGAGTGCCATCTGCACACGCTGGTCGGCCATACCGAGCATCACTGCCACAGTATATATACCGCCAAACATTCCCAGAGCCACGGCTACGATTACCACCAGGCTTCTGATCCTGCTGCGCCAGATATTTTTCCATGCTATTTGAAATATCATAACCTGATTTTTTTATGCTCTGAGAGCTTTTATAACTTTAATTTTTGATGTGGCATACAAAGGATAAACAATTGCTATCAGAAATATCAGAAAAACAACTCCTGCCTGTCCGAAGAAAAAATCTGCCTGCCAGGCAAACGGCATAATAGCCTCATAACCATAGCTGGCCATCATTTCAGCTGTATCGCCGCCAAACCTTAGTGGATGAAGATGCATCAGGTATATTAAAGGAATGCTTCCAATCACTCCGGCAATGATTCCGG
Source organism: Marinilabiliales bacterium (assembly GCA_002869405.1). Taxonomy (GTDB): domain Bacteria; phylum Bacteroidota; class Bacteroidia; order Bacteroidales; family BM520; genus BM520. Next base: position 11,301 of record PKSY01000253.1, on the reverse strand, counting down.
AAAGGCCCATGAGCATCATTTCATAGGCAAGAATCACCGAAAGCCTTGTTTTCTGCATCCCCACAGCAACCATAACGCCAAACTCTCTTTTGCGCTCTGTGGTCATCATCAGTACGGTACCAAAAACACCGAACCCGACAATCATATACAGAAGTGCGAGAATAATATAACCACCGGCCTGATCCGATTCAATCTGCTGTACCAGCTCCGGAGAAATTTCCTGCCAGGTTCTGACTTCATATTCACTGCCAAGCTTTTCAGAAAGGGCTGTTTGGATCTCTTCCACATCATCAGGATCATCAATATTGATGAGTAGAGAGCTGACCATTTCAAATGCGGAAGAGAAATACTGGGCTTCACTGAGGTGAAGTACTACCACACGGCTATCCATAGCGGGCATTGAAAAGGAGATAAGCCCCTGAACCACATACAATCCGGCAGCAGAGGCGCCATGATACCCCTGCCCTATCATTGTCAGGGTATCACCAATACCAAGTCCCAGATATTTTGCAAGATCTACTCCAAGCAAAGCTCCATTATCTCCTTCCCGAACCATGGTTCCGGCAGTGATTTTCTCTTCAATCTTTGTCATCCTGTGCTCCGCATCCGGATCAACTCCCAGCACCATTACAGGTTTTGTGAGGTTTTCCGAAGCACCAAGGGCAAAAGTCTCCAATCGGGGGATTACTGCGGTAACTCCCCCGGTATCCATGATATCTGTCATTACCGTATCTGATAAAGGCATCACCATATCAATGGTTTTCTCATCGTGGTAACCATTTTTATGGACTTGCAGATATCCTGTATAATTTTCAACGACGCCGGTAATTGCATGACTGTAAGTACCTAGCTGCATCGATCGCATCATCAGAGCGAAATAGATGGCAAAAAATACAGATGCCATAGTAATCGCCGTTCTTCGCTTGTTGCGCCAGATATTCCGCCATGCCAGTTTTATGTCTTCCTGCATGTCAGTACTATTTTATACGTTTCATATTCTGTTGTGAAAAAAACCTGTCATCATATTCATCGTTAAACTTAATGGTGATAATCTCCACTATTGTTTTCTGACCATCCTCCTCCTCGGGAATAAGCTCAAACCGCGATGGGAGAAGCCGTCCATCCATCTCCCTGACATCATATCCATTCTCGGTTCTGATAAGATAACCATCTTCATCAAAATATTGGTTTTTAAGCATCAGAAAGTCGTTTTTGCTAATCCACATATGAATTTTACCCCAAACTACTTCAGCCTCAGCATTGGGAATTAACTCAATTTTATAGCATTCAAAACCTTCAATTATTTCTTCACCAACTACCTTATGACTATAATCAACTACGATGGAAGATTCATTCATAATGTCGTCATTGGTAAAATCAGAGCCCATCCAACCCTGCGACATCATAGATGCCGGGAGTTTAATCATCCTCGAGATAACCGGGTTCCAGTTCCACATCTCATTACCTCTTTTCAGAAAGGTCTGCCCCTTATCGCGGGCAGGAGAAGTGATGAGCGTCAGGCTTTTGTCCTTGCCTTTGGTCCATGATTTAAAACTGATTTTTCGGTCGTAGGATGGACGAACAACAGTCATCACCATTTCAGTATAACTGGATTTTTCACCCTGAGAGCGTTCATCAGCTTTTCGAACAATTTCTTTTGCATCCTGAGCCATAACCTGATGAGAAAAAATCAGCATCAATATCAGAGATACAGTCTTAATCCTATTCATTATCTGTGGTTTTAATATGGTTTACATATCGGTCGATTAAAAAATCACGAATCACAAGTGGCGTAGTCTGCGGATTTGAGACGTACTGCAAAATTCCTCCCTGAACAAGAGCCATAAAAATCACCACCTCTTTTCGCGGGTTGGCAAAGCCGGATTGCTCAAAATAGGCCTTAAGCAGTTTGATCATATTCTTTGACAAATGATATGACTTCTTGCGCAGAATCTCTGCAACTCTGGGCTGAAGCATCACCCGGAACAATAATCTCCAGAAATCCGGATCGGCAGTTATCGAATCAAATGACTTCACAATGTAATATTCAAGCTCCTCTTTTGTAAGTATTCCATCATGGTCAGGATCAAAAAAGGCCAGATACTCTCCTGCACTTTGATGCAAAAGCTCAAAAAGCAGTGACTCCTTACTTTCGAAATAGTTATACATCAATCCCTTGGAAATCCCTGCCTCACCAGCAATTTTGTTTATTGTGGTTTGATGATATCCTTCATTGGCAAACAGTTTTAATGCTGCATCCATAATTATCTGCATTCTCTCTGCCCTGAGGTTTTCCAGTTGACTTTGGGTTCTTGGTGACATAATTTTAAAACTGAACGGTCGGTCAAAAGTAAAACAGGATAAAACAAAAAGCAAGCGATGCAATATTAATTTTTAAATAATTATGCTGGGGCCGAACCGTGTTAATGCTATAAAATACTAATTTACAGCACTATAAACCTGTTAACATTATTTTAACCATATATTAACAAAAGGGTAAGTATGGCTTAACATATGCATGACTTGAGTAGCATACTTTTGCAATATCTAATAATGAGAAAAATGAAAAAAATAATAGCTTTAGTAATCGTAATGGTTTTTGCAGTAACTGCTTTCGCGGAAGGCGAAAACAAAAAACCGGCTCCGGCATCAGCAAACAGTGCAATCTCAGGTCAGGTTATTGACATGACAACAGGCGAGGCTCTCGCAGGTGTTGAAGTATGTGTTCAGGGTACTGAGCTCAAAGCGTATACTGATTTCGACGGTAATTTCGAAATTAAAGAGCTTACTCCCGGAACATACGATGTTGTGGTAAGTCTTATTGCTTACAGAAAAAGCCTTATTGAAAACCTGAGTACTTCAGAAACAGAGGATCTGAAAGTAAAACTTTTGGAAGAGTAGATCGCTTTCATTTATAGATATTCAGGCCGTTCATTTATTTGAGCGGCTTTTTTTTATCTTTACAAAAAACAATCTATGAACAGGCTGACACTATCGGAAAGGTTAATCCTGAATTTTCTGTTTATCGGTATAATTACCGTAGTGGTGGTCTCCACATTCTCATACCATACTACCCGAAATGCACTGGTTGAGAGGTCATTTGATCAGTTAACATCTGTTCTAAACCATAAACAGGATGAACTGATTCATTTTTTCGACGACCGCATAAATGACTCACGGTATATCAGCTCACAGATATATGAAGTCATTGATGTTAAAGACTACGAGGAACAGATTATCGCAACAGTAAACACTATTTACCGCGAAAACCGGAAGGTGAATAAATATTTCTCAAGTATTGCTGTTGCAGATTCAAAAAAAACGATCACAATCCATGATACCGGGAAAATTGATGTCAGCATAGGAGGGCCATATTTCAGAGGTACAATCGCTGAAGTGTTAAAATCCAATCCCCATAAAACCTACACTTTTCTGCAGGATTACAGAATTGAAAACAACAACCTTATTCCACCGGAAGTCGTTACCAGTATACCCTATAAAGGAGAATTTGTGCAGGTCATTATGAGGTTGCGACAGGATTACCTCGATGCCATTATGGTCGAAAACAACCCACTGGAAGGGATGGGTGAATCGGGAGAGAGTTATCTGGTAGGAAAAGACGGATTTATGCGGTCTGCTTCCAGATTCATTCCCAACAGTATTCTACAGGTTGAAGTCACAACCGCAGCGGTTGACCAGGCATTCTTCGGTGAACCGGGAAAAGCTATATTAAATGACTATCGCGGAGTAGAAGTGCTTAGTTGTTACAAGAAACTGGATCTTGAAGGATTATCATGGGTTATCCTTGCTGAGATGGACACTCAGGAGACAATCAGGCCTGCACTCAAAGCACGTTACAGAATAGTGGTAATTTCTGTAATCATTGCATTTTTAATCTTTCTTTTTGCCCTGTTTATTTCCCGCCGCCTGACACTGCCTATCCGGAACCTGACCAAAGCAGCACAGGAAATCACCAGAGGAAACGCCATTGCCCCGGTAAAAGAAGCAGGAAGTGATGAACTTGGTGTTTTGGTGGAGACCTTTAATAATATGGCAAAGCAGATTGAAATTCATAAACGTGAATTAAATGCCGAAAAATTTGGCAGACTCAGGTCTATGATTGATGGTCAGGAGATGGAGCGCAGGAGAATTTCCAGGGAGCTGCATGATGGCCTGGGTCAGAATCTTATTGCCATTAAAATGAAAATTAACACCATTGCTGACCTGCCGGATGAAGAAAAAGACAGAACCATCGAAGAGATAAGCCTGTGGTTTGAAAAAACTATTGAAGAAATTCGCAGGATGAGCAATGATCTCATTCCTGAAGAACTGGACACATTTGGTCTAATAAGAGCTACAGGAAACCTGCTTGACACGCTGAGTGACACAACGGGAATAGATGTAACATATTCACATTCAGGCATAAAAAGCATCAATAATAAAAAAACAAAAACTTATCTGTTCAGAATAATTCAGGAAGCTGTCAATAATGTTGTTAAACATGCAGGAGCTTCAAAGCTATTTGTTTCCCTTGAGAGAAAAAACAACCATCTTTCGCTTAATATTGAGGATAATGGCAAAGGAATGAGCAGTGAAATCAACACTATTGCAGGAAATGGCATTATGAACATGAAAGAGCGAGTGAGTCTGCTGCAAGGAAAAATAATCATCAATTCAGCACCCGGGAAAGGCACAAATATATCTGTATCAATACCGTGTGAAAAAGGAACATATGAAACAGATTAATCTTATAATTGTAGATGATCATCCCATGGTTCGTGATGGTATTGCCGCCATGCTTCGAAGTGATGAAACGATTAATATTATCGGCGAAGCTGCAAATCAGAATGAGCTGTTGGAAATCATCGACAAACAACACCCAAACATATTACTGCTGGACATCAACCTCCCCGGGGTATCGGGGATTGATATCTGTCGCGATATTACAACAGACTTCCCTCATATAAAATGCATAATGCTGAGCATGCACATTAAGGAGGAATTTATTTTCAGCGCACTGAAAGCAGGCACAAAAGGGTATATTCCGAAAACAGCGCAAAAAAAGGAGCTTATTGAGGCTATTCACGCTGTGGCGGAAGGCAAAGAGTATTTCAGTCCTGCAATTTCAGATATTATTTTGAAGAGCTACATTCGTCAGGCCAGGGACAAGGATGAAAGCACCAAAGAGAATGAACTCACGAAACGGGAAACCGAAATTCTTAAGCATGTTGCATTGGGAAAAACAAACCATGAAATTTCGGAAGAACTATATATAAGTACCAGAACTGTAGAGTCGCACAAGACCCATATACTTCAGAAGCTAAACCTAAAAAATAATGTTGACCTGGTTCATTTTGCCATCAGGAATGGCATTATCGAGCTCTAGACCGCAAATCTCCGTGTTTCACGGAGAGAAAATTCAGGATACCTCTGTTTTAATTTTCTGTTAACAGGCACACTTTTGTATTTGAGATTCACAAACCAAATACACAAGTATGAAATCATTACAAAAGACTTTATGCCTTTTCACGATGCTGTTTTCATTTTTTATGATCTCACAGCAAACTCAGGCGCAGTGGAGCGTTGGCTCTGACATCATGAGCCGCTATGTATGGCGCGGAATGGACTTCGGCGCATCTCCAAGTATTCAACCTTATGTAGAGTATTCCACAGGCGGATTTGCAATCGGCGCATGGGGAGCGTATTCAGTTACCGGTAGCCAGGGACAGGAAGCAGATCTTTACCTTAGCTACACTTTTCTGAATGATATGATTACCATTGGCGTGACCGATTATTTCTTCCCCAACGACCTGATGGCTGATAACTATTTTAACTATAAAAATGGTGAAACAGGTCATCTTTATGAAGCTGCATTGAGCTTCAATGGTACGGAAAACCTACCACTTTCATTATTAATAGCCACAAATTTTTATGGTGACGATCTGGATTCTGAAGGCAACAGTCGTTTTTCCAGTTATGCAGAACTTGGATACAGCCTTGAGACAGGTGCAGGTGTAAGCATTGACCTTTTTGCCGGTGCAAACCTCACAGCACAATCTGAAGCTGATAAAGAGGCTGAACTTGATGGGTTTTATGGCAACAAAGCAGGTCTGATTAATATTGGTGCCACAGCAGGAAAAGAGATTGAAATCACTGAAAAATTCAGTCTGCCGGTATCAGCTTCACTGATCACCAACCCTATGGCAGGAAACATCTTTTTTGTATTCGGAATCAGTTTATAACATTTTATAACCAAAACTTCAAATATTATGTTTGACACAGGTACAACAACATTTATGATCCTGGCGACAAGCCTGGTAATGCTCATGACTCCGGGTCTGGCATTTTTCTATGGCGGACTGGCAGGCAAGCGCAACATTCTTGGTATCATGATACAGACTTTTGTATCACTGGGTATCACGACAATCTTATGGATAGCCATAGGATATTCGCTATGTTTCAGTGGTGGCGAAGGAGGCATCATTGGAAACTTCGATCTTGCATTTTTAAAGGGTGTCGCCTTTAATGACATCTATGGTGGTCCGGAAGGTGAGTTCCCGACACTGATTTTCGTAGCTTATCAGATGATGTTTGCCATTATTACTCCGGCACTTATCACAGGAGCATTTATTAATCGTGTTTCCTTTAAGGCATACCTTATTTTTCTGGTAGCCTGGCAAATTTTTGTCTATTATCCCTTTGTACATATGGTATGGGGCGGCGGATTACTTGCTGAATGGGGTGTTCTTGACTTCGCAGGTGGTATTGTGGTTCACGCCACAGCAGGTTTCGCTGCTCTTGCTTCAGTGTTTTATGTTGGCAAGCGTCGCGACAGAGAGTCACGTCCTAACAGTATTCCATTGGTAGCTATTGGTACTGCATTGTTATGGTTCGGATGGTATGGATTTAATGCCGGAAGTGAGTTAAGTGTTAATGCAAACACCACACTGGCATTTTTGAATACTGATGTGGCAGCATCTTTTGCGGCGATCACATGGTTAATTATCGAGTGGAGCCGGGAGCGGAAGCCCAAATTTGTGGGTTTATTGACGGGTGCCGTTGCCGGTCTTGCCACCATAACTCCTGCAGCAGGATTTGTGCCGCTGTGGGCAGCCATGGTTATCGGTATTATTGCCGGTGCAGTGTGTTATATTGCCGTACAGTTCAAGAATAAACTTGGCTGGGACGATGCGCTCGATGTTTGGGGCGTGCACGGCGTTGGTGGTTTTATCGGTACCATTATGCTTGGTATCTTTGCCAGCTCGGCAATTCACGGTCAGGCAGGTGCAATAGAAGGCGACTGGGGATTCTTCTGGAAAGAGACGATTTCAGTATTTGTTGCCGCAATCTATGCATTCCTCTTTACGTATCTTATGCTTATCATCATCAATCTTATTACCCCGGTTAAAGTGGATGAGATTAGTGAAGAGACAGGACTTGACGAAGCCCTGCATGGTGAAAGAGCTTACGATAGCGACGGAGCTTTATAATACTCCGTTTTCTTCCCAAAATTCAATGGATACCTGCACCTCCCCGGTGCAGGTTTTTTTTGCCATAACGCAACCATTCCCACCTTTATCACTCATTTAATTAACAGAGCTTCTTTACATTAAATATTCAAATAGTATGAAGAAAATACGTCTTTTAATTATCCTTTTAACAGGTGGGGTTATTTGTGCAAATGCACAGGATACTCAGGTTACAAAACCACTGTATGAAAACATTACAGAAATGGGATTTCTTGCAGGTCCGATGACCAACAGCCGACCGGCACCTTTTACAATCTCTAATATCAGCAGCTTCAGAGTAACGCCAAATTTTTATGCCGGTGCCGGGGTTGGAATTGAATTTATCGAAGAATCATACCTTCCTCTGTTTCTTGACCTCAGGTATTTCTTCAGAGATGAAAAGTTTTCACCATTTGTCAGTTTTCAGTCCGGATATAATATCGCCTTATCTTCAAAAAGCAATATTTATCCATGGTATTCATATCCTGAGTATGCTTTATCATCATCATACATCCCCTACCCTTATCCTTACTATGGTGAATATAACCCGGCAGGGGGATTCTTTATTAACCCGCAGGTAGGATTCAAAAATATGTTTAATGAGCACCTCGGCTTTATTTTTAGTATTGGATACCGATACCAGCAAATGAATTATAATGAGGAAGAATCGGATGACAATTTGCGAATTGAGTACAACCGTCTTTCAATTAAATTAGGTTTCATCTTTAATTAATCTATCATGAAAAGAGCCGGAATAATTTTAATCATATTTACCATTATTTTCAGCAGTTGTGAAGACAAATTCACACACGAATATATGGCCAATACTCCTGTTTACATGAGTTATGATGAACTTAGAGAAGGAGTTAAACAAACTGAAGCCAAAGCACTTGAAAGTCATGGCAAAATATACTTCAAAGACCAGTATATATTTCTTATCAAAGAACTTGAGGGCATCCATGTAATTGACAACAGCGACCCTGCAAATCCTGTTAACACTACTTTCATTGAAATCCCCGGATGTATTGACATGGCTATAAAAGATCACGTACTCTATGCTGACAGTTATATAGATATGGTGTCGCTTAACGTGAGTGATATTGAAAACATATCAGTGATTGACAGAATAACAGATGTGATGCCCTATACTTTACCTCCATGGGATGAGAATTACCCTATCGGCCCGATTGACAGGGACTCAGGAGTGGTAATTGGCTGGGAGACAAAAATGGTAAAAGATAATTTTGAGTATTACCCATATCCGGTTTATGCATACAACGATTATCTGGAAGGTGGTTTAAGAATTTCAGCAGATGTTTCAAACGGTGGCGGGGTTTCCGGTCAGGGAATTGGCGTTGGAGGATCCATGGCCCGCTTTGGCATTCTTGAAGAAACACTTTACGCTGTGGATACTGACCAGCTTCATATTTTTGATATTGGCAATGTGGAAGACCCGGTATTCAAAAACAGCTATTATGTGGGGTGGAATATTGAAACCATGTTTATTTATGATGAAAAGGCATTCTTTGGCACACGCAATGGAATGACCATCTATAGTCTGGTAAATCCGTATGCTCCCGTATATATTAGTGAATTCTGGCACATCAGCAGCTGTGACCCGGTGGTTGTAAAAGACGACCTTGCATATATTACACTACGCGGTGGTAATGCCTGTGGCAGTGAGGTTAACCTCCTGGAAGTCATAAATCTTGAAGACATAGAGAGTCCGGAACTTATTGCCTCTTATAACATGACAGAACCCTATGGATTAGGCATTTCAGAAAACACACTTTTTCTTTGTGACGGTGACGCAGGGCTTAAAATCTATGATGTGGAAGACCCTTTGCACATTGATGACAATTATATCGCCGGATTTGAAGATATCCATGCTTACGATGTGATTCCATTGGGAAGCATTTTAATTCTTGTGGGAGAAAACGGAATATTCCAGTATGACTACAGCAACATCATTGACATTCAGTTATTAAGTGAAATTGTCATTGGCGAGTAAACTCAAAATTGTTAAACGCACTTACAGGGCAGGTTCATTTTGAATTCTGCCCTTTTTCATATGTTTTTTTATTATATTTGTTTGGAATAACTATATCAACTAATCTTTCCTTCGTATGAAAACTGACTTGAAAAAATGGTTTTTGGCATTTTTGATGCTGTTTTTGTTTTTATCACCTGCGATTTATTCTCAAACAGTTAGCACCGGGAATCCTACTCAGACCTATGCCGTTGGTGGCAGTGCTGTTCAAGTAGCGCCATCCTTAATAATTTCAGGAGGAACTGGCACAATGACATCAGCGACAGTTTCAATACAATCATATCAAAGTGGCGATTATTTAGGGTATACTGGTGTATCCGGAGTATCCGGCAGCTGGAATACAAGTACAAAAACATTAACTTTCACTGGTAGTGCTACAAATTCTCAATATCAGACCCTTTTACGTAGCATTACATTTTCAACAAGTACGTCAATAGCAGGTTCAAGGCAAATTGACTTTATTGGCGGCTCCGGGGTTTCGATTGTTTTAGATGGCAAAGAACATATATATGAGCTAATAGAATCTACAAATATTTCATGGACCGCTGCGAAAGCAGCAGCAGCCGCTTCAACTTTTGATACCCTGCAGGGATATCTGGCAAATGTTACTTCTTCTACAGAAAATAATTTTTTGATCTCAAAGCTCACTGGAAACACCTGGATTGGAGCCAGTGATGCTGCTTCAGAGGGTGTTTGGATATGGGACAATGGCCCTGAAAAAGGCACGCAATTCTGGCAGGGATTGGGCACTGGTTATGTTGTTGGTGGAGAGTATAATAATTGGGCCTCCGGAGAACCAAATAATGTTGGAGCCGGTGGTGAACATTATGCGCACTTATATGCGGCCGGAGAATGGAATGATTTACCGAACAGTGCAGGTGTCAACTACTATCTCGTTGAATACGGCGGATTCGGTACATCCCCGGTTTCACTCGGAAATAGTGACTATGCAACTGTAAATGTAATACTTAATCAACCTCCGGTTGCAAATGATGATTTTTACAACATCTATGAAAACACAACAAGATCAGTCCAAGCTGCAGGAGTTCTGACAAACGACACAGATCCCGACGGCGACACCAGAACAGTTAACCCCACTGCAGGAATAACTGTTTCGCATGGAAACGTTGTCGTAAGTTCAAATGGTGCCTTTAACTATACTCCTACTATTGATTATACAGGATCCGATAGTTTTCAGTATCGTTGCTGGGACGGCGCTGCCGGGGACTATGCTTATTGTTATCTTTCTGTTATGACTCCCAATTTTACAGGCAGTGGTTCATTCAATGAAGCCGCCGGATGGAATGGTGGCTATGTGCCTCCTAACATAGATACAGATATGGATATTATTGTCTCCGGAACAATGACAACAACTACAAACCTTAATGTTTTTAGCCTTACGGTTTACGGCACGATGACTGCAAACCATACTGTGAGTGCACCAACTCTGGTTGTTAACGGCACATTAAACGTCAATAACAACATTGTTGTTGATAACCTCACAATACATACCAATGCAACGCTTAACTTCTCTAATGGTGCAACAATCACTGTTAACAACTCCATCTCAAACCAAACCCGCACAGGTATGCAACTGGATTCCCCGGTGATATTACGATCCGGTATGAAAATCCATTAAAATTACACGATATATTTTTAAGGCTGTTTCTCACTGATTCAGCCTTTTTTTTTGATCCCTGATGAACAAATAAGCCCTTTAATATATTGTATTAGGCAAACTTG
>PKSY01000142.1 GCA_002869405.1 Marinilabiliales bacterium | reverse complement strand
TGCACCTGGGCACGCTGAAGGATGAAAACCGTGAAGAGACCCTGGCATTTGTGAATCAGTTTGGCGATCTGGCACGGGTAATTCGTGGCACCGAGAAGTTTGCCGATGACCTGCAGGAGCGTGTGGAACATATCCGTCAGGCTATGAATAATAATACAATGGCAGACGAGGCGATGCTGATCAAAGCACATGCACTGGCAAATGAGATCTCAGATATACGTTATGCTTTTTACGGTCCCGAGGCCAAAGCCTCTTTCGAGGAAGTGCCACCGCATCAGCTCAGCATCAACGAGCGCATGTCGGCAGTATCAAGGGCGATGTGGGGAGCCGAAACCGGTGTTACCAAAGTGATGAGTGATAATTACCAGATTCTGACAGAGGAGTTTCCTCCACTGCTCAGCCAGCTTGAGAAGATCTACAACGAGGACATTCCCGAGTTGGAAAAATACCTTGAAAACATAAAAGCTCCATACACTCCCGGCCGCGTTCCGGTTTGGAATAAGTAGGGGGGGCAGTGCCCTCGGCTGCGCTAGGGCACCTTACTCCACTCGGGCGGAGCCCGGTGCTCGAGCGGAGCCGAGAGCACCAGGAAAGCAGACCTGACAGGTTTTCAAAACCTGTCAGGTCTATTTTTATAGATAAAACTCCTCCACCGCCTTCACCACGTAATTAATCTCCTTTTCGGTGAGACTGTAATAGAGTGGCAAACGTATCAGGCAGTCTGAGTAACGGTCGGCGTTGGGAAGCTCACGGCCGTCGTGTTTATCTTTGTAGTACGGACTGCTATGCAGCGAGAGGTAGTGGAATACGGCATTGATACCTTTGGCCTGCAACTGACCCAAAAGCCTGTCCCGCTCCGAACGATCTCCCGTAACAATATAGAACAGATGTCCATTGATGCTGGCATATTCCGGAATGATCGGCAGCTGTATCTTCCCCTTTGCCTGTAAATGCTTTAATCCTTCAAAATATTTAATCCAGTGCCGTACCCTCTTCGCCTGAATATCCTCTACATGCGACATCTGTGCACAAAGTGTTGCCGCCACAAGATCCGACGGCAAAAAGGATGATCCCACATCTACCCACTCATATTTTTGTACTTCCCCACGCTGAAATGCCGCTCTGTTGGTCCCTTTTTCCCACAATATCTCAGCCCTCTCAGTCAGGCTCTCCTCATTCACAAGCAACATCCCGCCTTCACCGGTGACAATATTCTTCGTCTCATGAAAAGAGAAAGCTCCAAGGTGTCCGATAGTACCAAGCTGTTGCCCGTGATATGTGGATTCAATGCTTTGTGCTGCATCTTCAGCAACCAGAAGATTGTATTTATTTGCCAGTGCGATGATTCGGTTCATATCATTTGCAATACCACCGTAATGCATCACCACAATAGCTTTGGTTTTTTGTGTGATAAGCGACTCCAGACCGTCGATGTCAATGTTTGGGTGGTCGGGCATACTGTCGGCAAAGACAATTTTGGCGCCGCGCAATACAAAGGCATTCGCTGTGGAAACAAAGGTGTATGATGGCATAATAACCTCATCGCCGGGTTGGATTTTGAAGAGAATGGCAATCATCTCCAACGCATCCGTACAGCTGGTGGTAAGCAGTGCCTTTTTCACTCCATAGCGCTCCCGAAAAAGGTCATGTGCCTCTTTTGTGTAAGGACCATTGCCGGAGAAACGCCCTTTCATGGCTGCCTGAAGCAGGTAGCGCTGCTCCTTGCCGGTAAAATGTGGTTTGTTAAACGGGATTTTCATCGCTCTATCCGCTTTCCGGCAAATGTAAGGATTTTCAGTCAGATAGCCCCTCGTACTTGTAATTCAGTATCTTCTTTTTTTGTTTCTTTGTAAAAAATCAATCACCTTGGCAAAACGCAGCTATTCCCGTGATATTGGCGGTGTGTTCAGCTCTTACCTGATCTCACTGGTAGCCTCTTTGGGTATTTTTGTGATCCTCACACGTCTGCTCGGCCCGGAGGATTTTGGTATTTACAGTACCTTGCTGGTGATACCATTGATTAGTGTAGGATTGGTACAGATGGGAATCCGGCGCGCTGCCGTGTTTCATATCGGCAGGAAAAAATATCCTCTCCAACAGGTTGTTTCCTCTGTATTTGTGTTGCTGATTCTGGCCTCTCTGGCAGGGATGATATTATCCTGGGTTGGATTCCGCTATTATGACAATCCGCTGTTTCAGGATCGTTTTATCTATGTAATCCTTATCACTGTTCCCTTTAAGCTTGCCATCGTCTATTTCGGCGGAATACTGCTCGGCACTGATGATATACGGAGTGCAAATATCCTGAACTGGACCCCGCTGGCTCTGAACCTGGTGATGGTGGCATTGTTGGTTCTTGTATTTCCACTGGGCATTATGGGTGCACTGCTGGGATACCTGATCTCCAACGCGCTTGTGGCTATGGTCTATGCCGTGATACTTGGGAAAAAGTATAAAGTCCAATTGCGGATTCATAAAACGATTATCCGGGATTTGGTTGTCAAGGGCTTTGTATTTGCACTCAGCTTTATGGTGATTCAGATGA
>PKSY01000341.1 GCA_002869405.1 Marinilabiliales bacterium | reverse complement strand
TTTCAATCCCTGCCAGGCAAAAAAGGCAACAGGAATAAGAATAATAATATCAAGCCAGTTCATAAATACAAGGTGTTGGTTTTATCTTTTATGTTTTTTGATTCTTTTGGTAAGTGCAGTGGAGAAAATAAAGTCGTCAAGCTCGGGTGTGCCATCATGAAGAATAGTCTCTTTATCGCCTCGCCAGTTAACTTTCCCTTCATGGATATAAACAATATGTTCTCCCATTTGCAGTACTGAGTTCATATCATGGGTGTTGACAACAGTTGTGATGTTATACTCCTCAGTAATTTCAACAATGAGGTGATCAATAACATCGGCGGTTTTCGGATCAAGGCCTGAGTTGGGTTCATCACAAAACAGATATTTGGGGTTGTTGGCAATGGCCCGTGCAATAGCCACCCTTTTAACCATACCACCACTGAGTTCCGAGGGCATTAGTTTATTTGCATTCTCAAGGTTAACACGCTGCAGGCAGAAGTTAACCCTGTCGAGGCGTTCCTCCCAACTCATGTTTGAAAACATCGCAAGCGGGAACATTACATTCTGCTCTACAGTCATGCTGTCGAAAAGCGCTCCACCCTGAAAAAGCATTCCTATTTCCTGACGTAACAGGTTTTTCTCATTGGGCTTCATGGCAATAAAATCACGGTCGTCAAACAGTATTGACCCCCGGTCAGGATCATGCAGACCCACAAGAATCTTCATTAATACCGTCTTACCTGAACCGCTTTTTCCGATAATGAGGTTTGTTTTTCCTGAACGAAACTCCACACAGATATCTTCCAGTACCTGCTGCTCACGAAAGGATTTATATATATTGCACGCCCGGATCATATCAGAAGAATTTGCGTGAGTACCAGGTTTGCGATAATAATCATAATGCTGGAATTAACAACAGCTTTTGTGGATGAACGTCCAACTTCCAGCGCTCCGCCCTCGGTGTAGTATCCGTAATATCCTGAAATCGTTGTGATAAGAAAAGCAAAGACTATGGTTTTTACCAGCGCATACACAACGTCGTAATTAGAGTAGTCAAGATAAATACCTGTAAGAAAATCATGTGTGCTGACCATATTGGTTGACACCATAGCAAGCCATCCGCCAAAGGTACCAACGAAAATACTGAATATTACCAGTATTGGATTTACGAGAACAGAGGCGATGATTTTGGGTAACACAAGGTGACTGGCAGGATTAATTCCCATCACTTCCAGAGCGTCAATTTGCTCTGTGACGCGCATTGTACCGATTTCAGAAGCAATATTGGAACCTATTTTTCCGGCCAGTATCAAGGCAATAATAGTAGGGGAGAACTCCAGAATCATCGACTGCCGCGTGCTGTATCCCACGAGGTAATCGGGAATCAAAGGGTTGTCAGTGTTATAAGCAACCTGTAAAGCCACCACGGCACCCATAAATACCGAGATGATAACTACAATCCCTACGGAATTCAGGCCCAGGCTTTCAAGCTCGGCGACAAAATTATTACGGAATACCTTTCGCCTTGGCGGACGATGGAATATCTTCCCTAAAAACTGTAAATATTGTCCCAGTTGAACTAATAATCTCATTTGGATAATATTTCTGCTAAGGTAGCGTAATTTTAATAAAGCTGTAAATTTGTACTGTTAATATATCTGTTATGTTGCGCAATAATATACCCGTAAAACGACATGTTTCAATTCTGCTGGCCTCACTGTTAATGTGTTTAATGTTTTCATCCTGTGGCTCTTCCAGAAGTGGTTTTAGAAAGAAAAAAGATTGCGGATGCGGCACATGGAGTCAGCAGGTGCATAAAAGTGAAACTCTTTATGCCGGTTATAGTGAATAAAATTGTGTGCCGGAGGTTTTATTTTTCCTTTCCGAAAAACCTGCTATTTTTGCAAACGGTATAAAATCGTTTTTTACCTATAATTCAATTCATTATGAACAATAATTATTACGGTGTGATAATGGCAGGAGGTGTTGGAACACGATTCTGGCCCATGAGTCGCACTGAAAAACCCAAACAATTCATTGACATTTTAAATACCGGATCCACCTTAATCCAGCAAACTTTTCAGCGTCTGACAAGAGTTATTCCTCCTGAGAATATCCTTGTGGTTACGAGCAAAATGTATAAAGGAGTTGTGGCAGAACAACTTCCGGAGATGCTTCCCGAACACATCCTTTGTGAGCCCATGCGCCGGAATACTGCTCCGTGTATTGCCTATGCCATGCACAAGATAAAAACCAAAAATCCGGATGCCTGTATGGTGGTAGCGCCATCCGATCATATCATTCTCAAAGAAGATGTTTTTGAAGAAGTGATAACGAATGCACTTCATGCTGCAGAGAGCAATCAATGGCTCCTCACGCTCGGTATTCAGCCCAGCAGACCCGATACCGGTTATGGATATATCCAATTTGATGAGTCAGATACCTGGAGTGAAAACAACCGAGTTTGTAAGGTAAAAACATTTACTGAAAAGCCGGAAAGAGCGATTGCAGAATCATTCCTCGAGTCAGGAGATTTTTTGTGGAACTCGGGAATCTTTATCTGGTCGCTGAAGGCAATCCA
>PKSY01000082.1 GCA_002869405.1 Marinilabiliales bacterium | reverse complement strand
GGGCTTGCCCAGATAGTATCATTATTACTGTTAACAGCTGCAAAATCCACTGAGGCGCTCCAGCTTTCAGGCAGGCTGTTGTCAAGCTGCAGGTCACATAAAACCAGCGACGGGCCATTTCCGTCTGCCTGCTCAGGCCATGGCTCCATGTCGTCATATTCTACCTGATCGATAAGCGTTCCGTTAGGGGTATAGAATTCAATTAGTTCCCCGTTATTATCCAGAAAACCGCCATCAAACGCAAATGCATTTACGCCAAAGGTATTCATCATAGCCTCAGCATCAGATGCTACTATCAGGAAATCTCCGGGAAGGAATTCAAATTCAGGGAATGTGAAATCAATACCATAGAAATAATAACCCTCAAGCTTAACCGGCTCATTTCCTGCATTATATATTTCAATGAATTCCAATGAATCGGTATCAGTCTCCGGAGGATTATACATAATTTCTGTGATAATCATATTATAAGCAGTAGTATCCAGTACTGTGATATATTTATCTTTTACCATGACATCTTCACCGGCAACATTTCGTGCTTGCAGTACAACTTCAAATTTACCGGGTTGCTCATAGAGTATGTTTTGAGGATTTTGTACTGTACTTGATTCGGGTGAGCCATTCATAAAATACCATTCCCATGCAGTAGGATTGTTTTGAGAGAGGTCAGTAAAGTTTACTGTTTCTCCGACAAATATTTCGGTGTTGTCAGCCTCAAAATCAGCAATTGGTGGATCAGGCAAAGGCAGCACAGTGATAAAATCTGTTTTTTCTTCAGTATCTTCACCAAAGATACTAGAGACGTATAAGGATACATCATATGTACCTGGTATATGGTACGTGATATGAGGAACCTCTTCGTTGCTGGTATCGGGTGAGCCACCGGGGAATGACCAGGCAAAGAAATCGGGGTATCCTGTACTTGTGCTGGTAAATGTAACCGCTTGAGAAGCATAAATGGTGGTTTGACTGGCTTCAAAAGCAGCAACCGGAGGATCATTTAAAAATCCATCATAAGGAGAACACCAAACAGTATCAGCACTGTTAAGTACGGTGTTAAAAGTTTCTGAAGCAAACCAGTTTTCCGGAATTTCATTGTTAATGTTGGGAGCTAAAAGTTCCAGCGAAGGACCGTGCCCGGCAGCCAGCGTATCCCAGGGTTGTTCTGAAGAATAGGGGACATAATCGATAATATTTCCGAGGATATCCTGAATTTCCAGCGTGTCGGCGGAATTACTGAGGTCTCCGCCCTGCCATTCATAAGCAGGAAGACCGAAAACGCTTATGAAGGTATTGAGGTCTTTTGTGATTACAAGATAGTTGCCGGATCCCAGAGTTACAGCCGGGAAGATAAAGTCAATACCTTTAGTGAAGTGACAACCGCCAAGGTTAACAGCTTCCGCATTGCTGTTATAAACTTCAATAAATTCAATATTTTCATGGTTTTCACCCGGAGGGTTATAGAATATTTCTGAGATTACGATGCCTTCCACTTCTGTGATAATGGAATTAATCTCTCCGGGGGTTCCTCCAAGTGTATAGGATCCTTCCCAGTTGTCAGGGTTAGTGTTGTCGAGGGAAGGTGCCAGAAGTTCCATCGACGGACCTGTGCCGTTAGGAGTTTCCGGCCATGGGGCAGTCACACCATAGTCCACTTCATCAACCAACAATCCGTCGCTATTGTGCAACTCTATCATCCCATCGGAAGTATTTAGCAGTAATCCGGTATAAGGACCTTCTACGGCAGTGATACCATAGTATTGGGAAACCGAATCAGGATCCGATGCAATTACAAGATATTCTCCTGGTTGCAGTAGGATTTCACTAGTAAAAGTGTACTGGATATTTCCGCTTAGTGTAAAGCCCAGAAGGTTTACGGTTTCGGGATCATTATTATATAATTCTATAAATTCAAAATACTCATCCGCACCAATACTTTCCGGTGGGTTATACATAATTTCATTAATTACAATGGCAGGAGTGTAAGGAGGGTTAGCAACAGTAAATACTCCTGAATAGCCTGTAATCGGGTTGTCCTGGTCTTCGATTTTTATTTGATAATCAGTGGATATTGGCTGATCTTCAGGGATATTCCATGTGTAAGCTCCATTTTCTGCAGGCACATCTTCGGCAAGGATAATCCAAACCGGTGATGGAGCCGAGGCATCGAGGCTGTAAAGAATATCTACAACATCAGTTGATAGTCCACTTGTCCAGGTGATATCATAAGCATAGCCTGTGAGCCATTCATCACCTGTTTCAGGAGTCAGCACATCAATTTCCTGAATTTCATTTCCGAGTATCTGAATTTCATCCACATTCCAGCGTCGGGGAGCACCGCTGCTTAAATAATGGAACGCGAGGTGAACATCAGAGTTGGTGATGGCGGTAAGGTTAATTGTGTCTGAAAATTGCCATATTTCACTGGTTGAAGGTTTGGTGAACGGAATCTCTGTCCAGGTTGAAGAAGTAGGATCTCCTCCGGAATAATCAGCTGAATATTTTAAAGATAATTCATCCATGCTGCTGCCGTATTTCCATTGAGTATAGAAGCAGAGCTTATTGTTTTCGTAATAGG
>PKSY01000170.1 GCA_002869405.1 Marinilabiliales bacterium | reverse complement strand
TTTTTATGTTTATCGGTTTTGTGGGTTGTATTGTACCGATTTTGCCCGGACCTCCAATCGCATATATTGGTTTATTGCTGATGCAGTTAACAGATCCCCGTCCGTTTGAAATGGATTTTATGGTAATGATGGCCTTTGTTGTTATTGGTGTAACCGTAATCGATAATGTAATTCCTGTTTATGGAACTAAAAAAATGGGAGGCTCGAAAAAAGGCGTCTGGGGTGCAACAATAGGGCTGGTAATCGGCTTGTTCTTCGCTCCCATAGGACTTATTGTAGGCCCTTTTGCAGGTGCTTTCGTCGGTGAAATGATCGGAGGAAAAGATACCCGCACAGCTTTGAAATCAGGGTTGGGATCTCTGGTCGGTTTTCTTATGGGTACCGGACTGAAGCTTATCGTCTCAGGATGGATACTCGCAAAGTATATCGGTGCAATCCCTCAGGTTCTCTAATCGGTAAAAGGGATAATATAGCCTTCCGGATATTCTACTTTTGTTAGAAAAAGTCCTTTTGCTGCTGCTGATGTTCCGGCATTCCCACGATCTTTCGATTGAATGATTTTATGAACATCTTCAGGTATAAGCTTTCCTTTTCCAACATCCAGCAACGTCCCGACCACAGCACGAACCATATTGCGTAGAAAACGGTTGGCCTCAATTGTAAAAATCAAATCCGACTCGCTTTCACGCCATTCTGCCCGGGTAATATTACAGATGTTGGTTTTAGTTTGCGTATTTGACCGCGAAAAACAGCTGAAATCTTCATACTCCAGAAGTATTCCGGATGCTCTATTCATGGATTTTACATCCAGCGCACCATAAATATCCAAAGCAAATTCTGTTGAAAAGGGATCTTTAATTCGTTTAATAAAATATTGATATTCTCTTGCTGTTGCAGAAAAACGGGCATGAAACTCCGGGTGTGCCAGATATAGGTTTTTGATTGCAATATCGAAAGGAAGGTAACGATTCATCTTGAAAATCAGGTTCCGGGCCTCTTCAACACTATTAAAAATATGATTTGTTTCGAAATGTGCATAAAACTCCGAAGCATGAACTCCTGTGTCTGTTCTTCCGGCTCCAACGACTGTTATTCCTTTTTCCACAAGGTGTGACAGGCACTGCTCAACTAATTCCTGTACAGTAACTGATCCCGGTTGACGTTGCCAACCATGGTAATTGGTGCCATTATAGGCCAAGTGTAATATGTACCTGTTCATCCCAACAAAATTAGTTAAAAATGAGCAGGTACACTTCATATCTAAAAATCTATATCATATACATGTGTCTTATAGTAATTTAGACTAAATATAAATTGATTAAACGCTTGAAATTCATTGAGAGGGATAGATGGAGATTGGTTGGATTTTCTAAATTTGGGCGTCAATTACCACCAATAATTGATTTTAATTTACATAATAAACCATCAAAACTAAGGAGAAATGACTGTAAAAGAGTTAGTCAATGAGTTAGTTGAAAAGCACGGCACGACCCATAACAGCCTAATGCCTGTATTGCAGGGTGTCGTACAGCAGGAGAGATACCTGTCGGAAGAGGCAATGCTTACCATTGCAGAAGCATTGGATATTTCTGCAGCAGAGGTGTATGGAACTGCTTCATTTTACACATTTTTGGATACCGTACCCAGAGGTAAAAATGTGATTCGTGTTTGCAAAACCATTTCTTGTCACATGCAGGGAAAAGATGAGATCATTCAGGCTCTTGAAGATGCATTGAAGATTAAGGTTGGCGAAACAACTGATAACAAGCGTTTTACGCTTCTTACCGCCAACTGTCTCGGCTGGTGTCACAAAGGACCCGTTATGCTCGTTAACGACGAAGTATACCCGGAACTGACACCCCAGAAAGCTGTTGAGATCATTCAGGAGTATGAAAGAAACACAAAGTAAGCTATTCACCCATTGAAAAAGTATCATTATGAAAGATAAAAAGCTTAAAAAAGTTGACCTCATCTTCGAATGCAATGATTGCAAACCAGTTGAGGTACTTGAAAAAACACTTAAGCGCGACCAGGATGAAATTATTCTTGATATTATTGATTCAGGACTTAAAGGCCGTGGTGGTGCAGGTTTTCCAACAGGATTAAAATGGAAATTCACAAAAAATGAAGATAGCGCCATAAAGTATGTGATTTGTAATGCTGATGAAGGCGAGCCCGGAACTTTTAAAGATCGCGAAATTCTCTCACGCGTACCTGAGAAAATTTTCGTTGGTATGGCTATTTGTGGTTATGCTATCGGTGCTAAAGAGGGTTTCCTCTATCTTCGTGGCGAATATAACTTCCTTCTCAAAGACCTTAACGCAACACTGGATAAATTCAATGCTCAGGTTAAAGATCTTGGCCTCGATTTTACCATCTCTATTAAGTCCGGTAGCGGTGCTTATATCTGTGGTGAAGAGAGTGCGCTTTTCGAATCTATGGAAGGTAAGCGCGGCGAACCACGTAACAAGCCTCCTTACCCAACTGTAGCCGGTTATAATTCAAAGCCGACTGTTATCAATAATGTGGAAACTCTTGCCTATGTGACTATGATCTGCCGCCTTGGTGCTCAGCAGTTTAAAGACATGGGTACGAACGATTCCCGCGGATCAAAAGTATTCTCTGTTTCAGGTGATACTCCCATTGCCGGTATCTATGAACTCGAACTTGGTATGACCGTTCAGGAATTCGTTAATGAATTCGGCGATGGCGATACTAAAGCTGTTCAGGTTGGTGGTGCATCAGGAAGTTGTGTCCCGCGTAAAAACTTCGCTGATACTATCATCGGTTTCGAAGGTATACCAACCGGTGGATCTATGATGATCTTTAACAGCTCACGCTCAATGTACAACGTGCTTCACGATTACCTTGAGTTCTTCGCTGAAGAAAGCTGTGGTCAGTGTTCACCCTGCCGTATCGGTTGTCAACAACTGCTTAAAGGTATTGAAGCGGTTAAGCGCAAAGAGCGTAACCCTCAGTATCTTGAAGACCTGAAAAAACTCGCTGCAACTATGAAGCTTGCTTCTAAATGTGGCCTTGGTCAATCGGTAGCGAACCCTTTCACCTCTATCGTTGATAATTTCAAGGAAGAGATCATCTACTAATTAACCGTATTGATAACGACAAAATAAAATATCATGAGCGAATATTTAGTTAACCTCAAAATAAATGATTTGTCAGTATCGGTGCCGGAAGGTACTACGATACTGGACGCTGCCAAGAAACTGAATTTCCGTATCCCGACTCTGTGTCACCATCCTGACCTTACTGTTGCCGGTAACTGCCGCGTTTGTGTTGTAGAACAAAAAGGTTCTCGCGCGCTGGTAGCTTCCTGCGCAACTCCTGTTTCAGAAGGTATGGAGATTTTTACAAACAGCAGAAAAGTTCGTGATGCACGTAAAAACGTCATCGAATTACTCCTCTCTGAACATAATGCTGATTGTACCAAATGTTTCAAAAACGGAAACTGTGAACTTCAGGATCTGGCAAGCGAATACCGCGTTGGTGACCACGTTTTCATCGACCTGGTAAAAACTTCAGCACGTCACGAGATTGATATCTCTTCTCCTGCCATCCAGAAAGATGACAGCAAGTGTATCCGTTGTCAGCGCTGTGTGCGTACTTGTCATGAAATTCAGCATGTGAGTGCTCTGGCAGTAGTAAACAAAGGTGAACATCAGGCTATCTCTACATTCCTGAATAAACCTATGAACGATGTGGTTTGTACTAACTGTGGACAGTGTATCAACCGTTGTCCCACAGGTGCTCTTGCTGAGCGCTCATACCTCGATCAGGTTTGGGATATGATTAACGATGAAACCAAGCATGTGATTGTACAAACTGCTCCTGCAGTACGTGTTGCTTTAGCTGAACCTTTGGGATTTGACCCGGGTAACCGCGTGACTCACAAAATGGTTTCTGCTCTCAAGCATATTGGCTTCGATTCAGTACTCGATACTGACTTTACTGCCGACCTTACCATTATGGAAGAAGGTACCGAGCTTCTTACCCGTCTGAAAAAAGCACTGGTGGATGGTGATAAGAGCGTGAAGCTCCCCATGACTACTTCCTGCTCTCCGGGCTGGGTGAAGTTTATTGAGCATACTTATCCTTCACTGCTCGATAACGTATCTACCTGTAAGTCTCCGCAACAGATGTTCGGAGCTCTTGCAAAAACATACTATGCACAGAAGAAAGGCCTTAAAGCACAGGATATAGTTTCTGTATCTATTATGCCTTGTACTGCCAAGAAGTATGAAGCTGATCGTCCGGAAATGCGTGACTCAGGCTACAAGGATGTGGATTATGTACTCACAACCCGCGAGCTCGCAATGATGATTAAGCAGGCAGGTATCGACTTCGAATCACTTCCTGATATGGAATATGACCGTATCATGGGTGACTCAACAGGTGCAGCTGTGATCTTTGGAGCAACAGGTGGTGTTATGGAAGCTGCATTGCGTACCGCTTACGAAATTGTTACCGGTAGTGAAGTGCCTTTCAAAAATCTTGATATCCTTCCTGTTCGTGGTTTCGAAGGCGTTCGTGAAGCTTCAGTTACTATCGACGGATGTACTCCTGAATGGAGTTTCCTCGAAGGTGTTGAACTGAAGTGCGCTATTGCTCACGGTCTTGAAAATGCATATCAGCTTATGAAAGCTGTTTATGAAGGAAAAGCCAACTATCACTTTATTGAGATTATGGCTTGTCCCGGTGGTTGTCTTGGCGGCGGTGGCCAGCCAATCCCAACCAACGAAGAGATCCGCTCCAAGCGTGCACAGGCTATTTATGCAGAAGATAGTGGACTACCACTCCGTAAGTCACATGATAACCCTGAAGTACAGCAATTGTACAAAGAGTTCCTCGGTGCTCCTCTCGGACATAAGTCGCATACTTTACTGCATACACACTATAAAGGAAGAAAGCGCTATTAAGCATTCTCAAAACCTCATGGCCGGCTTCTTGCCGGCCTTTTTTTTTACCAACCTTTGCACATTTCTGTTTTTCCTGCGTCATTAGGTGTGAAATTAAATCTTATCACATGAAAAAAATAACATTACTTTTTGCTGCTTTACTGCTTTTTAGTGCAGGAGGCATTATGGCCCAGGATGATGAAATCAGAACTATCTTCTCAGAAACTGAAATTGTCCGAATCTCCGGCTTCGGTGGACCCGAAATGTCGTTTTCCATGATGAATGGTGACTTTGCACACTTCATGGGTGGTGGCGGAGGTGTGCTGTTCAATAATTTCTTTATAGGAGGTTATGGCACGGGGCTCACAAACGGAATAATGTATAATTCTGACGACCCGCAAATTGTTGAGTATGGTCATGGTGGCTTGTGGTTTGGCTATGAATTTAATTATCGTAATGCCATTCACCCTGTTGTTAGCCTGAAAACCGGCTGGGGAGGAGTAGAGAGCAAGACAGGGTATACCCACTATTATGATAACTCCGTTTTTGTTGTAACGCCAATGATTGGTGTGGAGGCAAATATCACTAAATTCTTTAAAGTGCGGTTAGGCGCTGAATGTCAGGTCGCCACAGGAGTTGGAAATCTTGACGGAATTAATGAGAAAGACCTTTTGGCTCCGGGAGCAAATCTCAGCTTTCTTTTTGGCTGGTTCTAAATATATTTTGGCTTTTTTGTATTTGCCGGTAAGGAATTCAAGGATTCTTTACCGGTCTTTTTTTTACTAAAATGAATTAATTAACTTTGTATCCTTACGATGACGATATGGAAACAATAATTTTTAAGGTTGTATTTCTGGTGGGAGTTGCCGTGGCTTTAGCAATTAGGTTGTTTTACTATAAGGTCACCAAAAAGGCAGGCCTGCCAAAGCGAAAGCTTAACCTTCTTGATACTGTTATCGTGGGGATCTCAGTTACAGGTTTTTATATCCTTCCAATTATATATTGTCTTACTCCATGGCTAAATAGTTTTAATTATAATCTTCCTTTGGCAATATCAATTATTTTTGGAACCAGTTATGTTTTCGGGATATTTGTGTTTTATAAAGCTCATCATGATCTGGGAAAATACTGGTGGATGGGATATGAATTGACACAGCATAAAGAGCTTGTTACTCAGGGGATCTACGCATGGATTCGTCATCCTATGTATGCAGGTTTTTTCCTTATTGGACTTGGAAATATCTTTATCCTTCAGAACTGGATTGCAGGGTTTTCCCATCTGGTGACACTATTGCCACTATATCTTCTTCATGTTCCCCTGGAGGAACGACACCTGAAGTCGCACTTTGGCGAGGCATTTAACCATTATAAACGATATACCGGTAAAATTTTTCCCGGGCGCCGGAATGCCGGACACTAATCGTTTTCTCTTTGTTAAATATTGTTAAGCAGCCTTTACTTTACCTGCATCGTTTTGTTATTTTGCATTTGTAAAAAACAAACCTTATTAACCTATGGATATCGTTGTTGAAAATTTAACCAAAAAGTATGGTGCTCAACGTGCTGTAGATAATATCTCATTTACGGTGCGGACCGGTGAAGTTCTTGGATTTCTGGGACCTAACGGAGCCGGCAAAACAACCACCATGAAAGCAATTACCACCTCTTTTGCTCCATCATCAGGTGATGTGAGAATTGGTGATATTTCCGTTACAGAAAATCCGGAAGAAGTAAAAACCCGTATTGGATATCTTCCTGAAAGTAACCCGCTTTACACCGAAATGCCTGTCATTGATTATCTCTATTATGTGGCCGAGATTCATGGTATTCCTAAAAAGAACAGAGAGGAACGCATTCTTGAAATGGTTGATATCTGCGGCCTCGAAGGTGAAAAGCATAAGCTGATTTCGGAATTATCAAAGGGTTATCGCCAGCGTGTGGGTCTGGCACAGGCTCTTATTCACGACCCTGAGGTACTTATCCTTGATGAACCGACAACAGGGCTTGATCCAAATCAGATTGTTGAAATCCGCGAGCTTATTAAACGTATTGGAAGAGAAAAAACAGTAATCCTGAGTTCTCACATTCTGGCAGAAGTAGAGGCTACCTGCGACAGAATTCTGATTATCAATAAAGGAAAAATTGTCGCTGATGGGACTGCCGAAGAGCTCCGCAAATCGGCACAGGGTAATGAGATCCTTCATGTGGGCATTGAAGGACCTGACAAAGATCAACTCTTTAATGCGCTGAAGGAGATCCCTTCCGTGGAGTCAGTTGACTTTCTGGATAGCAAGAATGGTTACATCGAAATTATAGCTGCCAATGGCATGTCTTCACGCAAGGAGGTATTTAATCTTTGTGTTAAAAATAACTGGGAATTGACAGCGATGATTCCCATAGAAACAAAACTTGAAGATGTCTTCCGAAATGTAACCATGAAATAGATTTATTAACACTGAAACTCATTTATTATGCAAAAAATATGGACAATAGCGAAAAAGGAATTGCGCTCTTTTTTCGATTCTCTTATGGCATATGTGATGCTGGTGTTATTTTTAGGTTTCACCGGTTTCTTTACATGGATGCCTTCGGGACAGGATATTTTTCTGATTAATCAGGCTACGATGCAGCCATTTTTTGGTATTGCCTACTGGACACTGTTTTTCTTTGTGCCTCTGTTGACTATGCGTGGCATTGCTGAAGAGAAACGCTCCGGAACCCTGGAACTCCTGCTTACAAAACCCGTAACTGACTGGCAGTTTGTAACAGGGAAATTCCTCTCTACTCTTATGCTTATTGGTATCGCGCTGCTGCTTACTATACCTTATTATATTACGATATCCCGTCTCGGACCGATTGATCACGGAGCTGTAATAGCGGGTTATACCGGCCTCCTGCTGATGAGTTCTGCCTATATCGGAATTGGAATTTTTGCCTCTTCTGTTTCCCGAAACCAAATTGTGGCAGTGCTATTGGCTCTATTGATAGGGATATTTTTTCATATCATTTTTGATATCCTTGCCCGTGGAGTTTCCGGAATAACTGGTGAAGTATTGCACTACCTCAGCATTTCGACACATTTTGAATCCCTCTCAAGAGGAGTTATTGATACCAAAGACCTGATATATTTCCTGTCGATAACATTTTTAGGATTACTGGGCTCTGTATCAATCCTTTCAAAAAGATCATTGTCGGACGCATAATATCACAAAACCATGAAAAACAGAAAGACATATTTATATCAATTACTGATTATTGTTGGTGTCGTGATAATGGTAAACATCCTTTCCGGCACATTCTTTACACGACTCGATTTTACTGCCGACAGGCAATATACATTGAGCGATGCAACCAAAGATATTCTTAAGGATCTTGATGAAACAGTAACTGTTACGGCTTATTTTACGGGCGATCTTCCTGCTGTTTACACGACCCTGAAACGGGATTTTAAAAACCTTCTTATTGAGTACTCACAGGCCAGTCGAGGCAATGTGGTATATGAATTTATCAATCCCAACGGTGATGAAGAGGCTGAGATGGAGGCCATGCAGAATGGTGTGCAGCCTTTGTTAATCAACATGAGAGAAAAAGATCAGGTGAAGCAGCAGAAAGCATACCTGGGAGCAGTATTACAAATGGGCGACCGTAAAGAGGTAATTCCCTTTGTTCAGCAATCGGGTGCTATGGAATATGCACTGTCATCATCAATAAAAAAACTCGCTGTAGTAAATAAACCCGGTGTGGCGTTCCTTCAAGGACATGGTGAACCACAACTGTCAGAATTGCAGCAGGTTAAAGCTCAGCTGGATGTGCTGTATGATGTCAGACCTGTTACGCTTAGTGATACCGCCGGTCTTCTGGATGAATTTTCTGCGGCTGTGATCCTGCGACCTGCAACAGCTTATGCTCCCTGGGAAATTGATCAGCTTGAAGACTACATGGCCAAGGGAGGAAAACTTGTTCTGGCACTTAACAGAGTAGATGGAAATCTGCAAAACATGCAGGGAAATGCTATTGAAACCGGACTTGAGCAATGGCTGGCTGAGGCTGGAATTATTATTGAGTCCGATTTTATAGTTGATAAAAGATGTGCAACAGTGGGAGTGAGGCAGCAACAGGGCTTTTTCTCTTACACAACACAGATGCCATTTCACTATCTTCCCAGAGTCGCCGACTTTGCCGACCATCCTGTCACGAAAGGACTTGAAAATGTGGTTTTTCCATTCGTAAGTTCCATCACGTTTACCGGTGATTCAACAGTGGTGTTTACTCCTGTTGTATCCTCATCAGAGCGATCAGGGACACAGCCTGCACCAGTCTATTTCAATATTCAAAAGCAGTGGACTGAAAATGATTTCCCGCTGGAACACCTTACTATTGGTGCTCTTGTTTCCGGAAAACTTATGGGTGGTATCCAATCTTCTATGGTGGTTTTTAGTGATGGTGATTTTGCAGTTAATGGTCAGGGCCAACAGGCTCAGCAACTTGCCGACGATAATGTGAGCTTGTTGGTGAATGCTATCGACTGGCTTTCAGATGATACAGGGCTGATTAGTTTGAGAACAAAGGGAGTTACTTCACGTCCTCTGGCAGAAATTGAGGAGGGAACCCGAACTTTACTGAAGTGGCTTAACTTTATTCTCCCACTTTTTATTATTATTGTATATGGTTTAATCCGGCGTCAGCGTAAAAATGCGTTGCGTGTAAAACGAATGGAGGAAGGATATGTTAAATAAAAAAAGTTTTCGTGTACTGATTAGTGTTTTTGTAGTGCTTCTGGCACTTGTATTCCTGATATTAGTGCCCCGAAACAAAAAATCAGAAAGAAACTTTAAGCGTTATTTGGTGGAGCTAAACAGAGATGATATTGATAAAATCTCATTCCGTACTCCACAGATGAATTTTCCAACTACATTCGAGAAAAACTCTGATAATCGTGGCTGGACAATGTTGGTCAATGGTAACAGTTATGACGCGGATACTGGCATCATAAAAAATATCTTAAAGAATTGTGTTCAAATGCGCTCTGTACGTGTTGCCGGAACTGACAAAGATAAGTGGGCTGATTTTAAAGTAGCTGATACCAACGCCATTTTTGTGGAATTCTTTGTTGACAATAAAAAGGCTTCCGGATTATATGTCGGAAACTTTAATTATCTGCCACAACAGAGTCAAAATGCCATGCGTACCAGTCAGGGTCAGGGCCGTATGACCACCTATGTTCGTGAGGAAGGTGAGAAAAAAACGCACTCCGTAGATGGATATCTTTTGGCATATTTTACCCCTGATGTGAAGTATTATCGACAAAAAACACTGTTTAAAGCCAAAAGCAGCAATATTACCCGCGTGTATGCTGAATTATCAGATGGAACAAAGTACGATATCCAACGTACTGCACCCGGGCAGTTTATAATCGATGGAATGCCTATTGATTCGTCTGCAATTATAAAATTCCTGCACTCCGCTGATAATGTAAACAGCCGTGATTTACTTGATGATGTTTCGCCTGCTCTGCTTAACGGTCCATATGACATGATTCGTATTGAAGGTGAGAATATGTCCCCGGTTGTTATTAAAGCGTACCCTACACAGGATGACACGAAGTACATTATCACTTCAAGCATGAACCCCGGAGCATATTTTGGCGATCCTATTGAAAGATTGCATCGCATGATCTTTAAGTCACGGGATTTTTATCTCGGTAAAGCCGACAATTAGCATTGGCACTTAAAACAATATTAAATTCCCTGATGATTATTCATCCGGGGATTTTTGTTTTTAAGATTGTTGTAACTTAGAGGCGGACTTCTCATCAAATAACCAAAATTTGTATTATGGAACAGGAAACTACTATCCAACAAACTCAAAATCCACAGCCGGTTGAATATGCCGGGTTCTGGCGCCGCTTCGTAGCATACATTATTGACAGCCTTATTGTAGGCTTTGTGCAGCAAATTCTGATACTTCCGTTTCTGGGAATCATCGGAATAAGTTTTGCCTCTATTGGTGCCTGGGATTTCGACGACCCCGCCTATTTCGATGAACCTGAGGGTTTCGCATGGATTGTCGCCATTATCGGTGCTTATTTCACTATCATCGTGCTATCTGTTGTTTTACAATGGCTCTACTTTAGTTTGATGGAGTCATCAAAATATCAGGGTACTCTTGGTAAAATTGCACTGAACATTAAGGTAACGAACTACCGGGGTGAGCGAATTAGCTTTTTAAAAGCCACCGGTCGCTATTTCTCGAAAATAATTTCAGGTTTGATATTCCTTATCGGATATATTATGGCCGGATTTACCGAGAAAAAACAAGCTCTTCATGATATGATTGCCGAGACCTACGTTATTAAAAAAGATCTGAATTAATTTTCAACTGAATGTAATAGTTTAGATCCATATGACTTTTGCTGATTATTCAGGTAGTCAGTATTTAATGCCTCCAGCCCATCCCTGATGGTTTTGGAGGCATTCTCATTTTCTCCAATAGTATTCAGATAATTGGAGTGGTAGTATCTGAAGATGTAGTTCTCAGGAAATTTTTCCAGTAATGCCCTGCTGTGGTTTACGGATTGCAGACAGGAGCTCTTCATGTCAGAATATACCCGCATCAGAAAATAATGTGCTTCAAAACTTATAACCTCATTTTGAGCATGAGTACTCTCCTCTAAAAGTCCTGTTCCTTTTATAAGATGATCAATGTAGCTTGTGGAGTCTTTGGTTAATAGCGGGAATCGTTTTTTTTGTTCACTTTTCATGCAATGGTATATTCCATTTATGAAAGTTGATGTCTCCTTATCGAAAAGCTCACTGTTGTTAATAACAAAAGATTCAAAGGTCTTCCACTCTCTCCATGCACGAAGATAATTTTTCTCTGCAGTGTGCACCCTCAAACGCATACTTGTAAAGTGCATTTCAAGATAAACCGGTATCTTTGAAAACGTTCGTTCTGTACTATCAATGTAGTGTAGCAGAGTATTCACAGATTTCCCGGAACTGATCGCATCCCACCATTGCAACTGCACTGACCCAATTAAGTATGCTGTTTGGTCAAGAGGTTCTATATCCTCAAGGATATCCTTTGCCCGTTTAATGTCAAGATGAAACAATGCCTCAAAAAACAATGTTTCCTGATTATCAGGCCTATAAGTATTTTGCGCAGAAATATGGATGCATAATACTATCCCCAGGATTGATATGAAACACCTTTTTATCATCAATTAACATTGGTTGAATGTTCCAGAATCTTTTTTAATAGCTCGTCCTTACGGATTTGTTGTGTCTCTTCGGCTAAAGTTCTGGCTTTTTTTATGCCTCCGATATAATACCTTTGAAACCAAGGTAGTACTGCAATAAAACCCTGAATAGGGTTATAGGTTAAAGCAACATAAAAGTATAGCGACAGAAACGCAGAGTTGATAATAAATGAGTTTGCTGCTTCAGTGTATTCATTAACATAAGCCTGCCCGAGTCCGGGTACTATTATACTCATAATCATTGCCTTGCGCGGTTTTTTTTCAAAACTTTTCTCTGCTTCCTTAATGATATGGTTAATAAAAAGAGTATCCTGTTGTCCGAAATAAATATTGAATGCTTCCCGTGCTTTCTGATAATTATCGGTTTGAAAAAATACAACTCCGGAATAGAATGCATGCTTTTTACTATCCATCGGTAATCCTGCATGTTTCAGGTTTATAAGCTGCAGGCGTGCTTTCAGGTAATCTCTTTCAAGAATATAGGTATGAATAATGTCAAAAGTAAGGTCGGTTTTTACAGATGGTATTTTTTCATTATGAAATGCCAGATTATAATAATACCTGGCTTTTTCCTGATTTTGAGAAAGTCTGTAGGCGTGCCCGGTTTCACGTGCTATGGAGTCGGTTAGTTCCGGGAAAAAGTATAATACCCTGCGGTAGGCTTCCACAGCTTCCCCGGCATGCCCTTCCAACATCATTTGTCTGGCATACTCCAGTGTCCGGTCTTTATCCTGGGCATCGCTTATGACCGGGATAAACAGCCAGAGGCTAATCAGGAAGTAAAAATACTTTCTCCGCTTCATGGTATATCTGGTGATCAATAGAATAATTGTGATGATTTGCTGCTTTTATGCTGCCATAAATATTCCCGGAGTAAAAAGCCAGTGCAAGACCGCCATTTACCCATCCATAAACGCTGTTGACACCTTTCCTGTTAAATCCGGAATAGGCCTGCCAGGCTGATAATCCAAACATTATGAAACTGAATAACCCGTCTTTCCAGTATCCGCAATATGCCTTTCCGGTTCCCGGAATTATCGATGAAAAGAGTACGCTTAGCCATACCTTTTTATATTTGGCATTATCTATTGAGGCAATAACCTGATCATAGCTTTCTACTCTTGTATTATCATTTTCTGTATGATAAAGTGTACTGGCATCCTTGTATTGATGGCTTAATAAAAGGTTGGAAAGTTTGAGGTATTGCTTCTCTTCATTATCAAAACACGCTGAATTGTTAATCCAGAAACCGCTTAAGCTTCCGGGGCTGCTGATTATTAAACTTTTTGCATAATAGGATGATATGCCACATGGTATATTTTCAGCACCATAAGTTTTTTTCAATGCATTTTCCAATTCCTGATACTCTTTTGCAAGGAACATGCTTTTTGCAAATCGGGTGGAAATGGAATCACTATAATCAGTGATGATAAATAATCGGTAATACTCCTTTGCTGCAAAAGTATATTCGCCATTTTCAAATAAATAATCGGCAAACTTAATGCTGTTCCTTACAGAATAAAGATCCTGTCCATATGAAGGAATCAACCCTGCAAAAAAGAGTAGTATGATGAAACTATGGAATCTTTTCATAATGTATATCTCTGACCGGATCAATAAGTAGATGTGTATGAGGATCTTTTGAATATAATTCAGGGCTAAGGCTGTTACAGCGGGAAAACCTGTCGAAGAAATTTAGTAATCCTGCAAAAATGCCCTGTTTCTGAATAGCAAGCACCGCATATTCTGAACAGGATGGCGTGAAGCTGCAATGGCTTGCATCCTGGGAAGAAATAAATGACTTATAAAAATAGAATGCTCCGGAAAGCAAAAGATTATACTCATTGCGGTAAGAAGCATCCTGAGATATGATTTCTCCTGAGAGGTTATTCTGTTCCGTCTGCAGTGTGCTAATTATTTCAGCGACATCACTTTCCGACTGGCACCAAAGCAGGAGAGGAGCTAACAGGAATAAAATCAGGAGTATAATTATATTTTTCTTTATGGTCATTACTGTTGATAATTACATTTCTATAAGTCGTAATTTTTTTACTTTCCTGTCCGCCAAGATAAGATATTTGTACGACTCTTGTCGGGAATGGCAAATTCTCTATATAATCATAATCCAAAAAGAACTGTTTTGAAATAACATTTCCCTCTTTATCAAGTGATACCAATCCGTAAAGCCGCCCTTTCTTTTGTGACAGAAGAATCTTTCCAACCTCCTTTACCTGTTTCCCCGGCAGCTCCCAGGTTGAAATGACCATATCTGTGTTTTCTTCCACTTCGGTCAATTCATAAGGCGTTTCATTAAGCCCGTAAAAATCCAGGTCCTGATTCAGAAACAGGTTGTAAATGGAGAAATCAATCATACTGACTTCCATTTTGTGCGGTGTGATTACCTTCTCTTTTGGTCTGTAAGTGCATGTATCAGCCACAATCATTACAGACTCCTCAGGGAATTCAAAATCATAATAAATAGTTCGCTCTACCTTATTATAATATAGTGAGCCGGTCATTAGGTTTTGTTTCCCGTCAAATCCGATCTCCTTTATGGAAAAGTCGGCCTGAAACCGGGAATAAATTTGCCCTGAAGCAAAAAAACAACCAAGGATTAATATTGCAGATAATAGAAGACCTTTAAGATGCATGTGCCGGGTTTTAAAAAACAAGCCATAAAGCACGAATACTTTATGGCTTATACCTTACTTAAATCAGGTTCTAATAATAGCCTGAATAATAAATTGGGCTTGTAATTGCTGAGAGCACTACAGAAGCACCAACACCAATCCAGAATGACATTTTGTTGTCTTTTGGCTCATCGTCATCAATAGCGATAACGAAGAAACCTACCGGGCAACAAAGGAAACCCCAGAGGAAGCCTTCCCACATAAACTCCATGCCTGAGTTCATATTTGTGTTAAAAGCAAATCCTGCCATGTCAAATCCATTATCGGACAAGTCAATAGCTGTTACGTTGTTGTTGGTGAGTACAAAATTTTCCAAAGTTGTGAGCTCCTGGAACTGTACTTCGAGCGCTGCTTCATCAAGATTGAAAAGCTCGTCATTTCCGGCAAACAGTGTTACCGTGAATAATGACATGAAAATAAAAAGTAATACTTTCTTCATGTTGCGGTGTTTTGAGTTAATGGAAAATTGGTTACTATTATTCTTTCAATACCAAAATTAAGTATTCGATTTTTAAAAAACAAATTAAATCTGTTTTTGAAACTCTTGCGAATAGCTGCATTGATAAAGAATCGGAGTCATAATAACCGTTTTTTTAAGTGACGCAATTATTGCAATAACGCTGCCAAACGTGGTTTTTTTTATGAGATTATTTTAAAAGTGGAGCAACCTGTTCCGGTTTTCCGTCAGTTTCCGCGGGCTCAAGACTGAGGATTTCTGCAATAAGTGTGTACAACGATACATTTTCGAAGGTCGGTGCAGTGGCATTTTGTTTAAAATCAGGCCCAAATGCATAGAAAATGGCATGCATATCCATTTCATCATTATCAAAACCATGGGTTCCTTTGCTGGAATATCCACGTTCATAATTAGTATAAACACTCCAGTGAAGCTTGGCAGCAACAACGATATCGAGCGTTCTTGGATTTGTCCCGTAGTTTAACCTTTCCGGTACTTCGCCTGTTCGCCATACCTGCAGGTTTTCATTTGCTGAAAGAAGTTCCATGGCAAGCGCTTCATATTCATCAACTACATCAATACTAAAAACAGGATTGGAGCCGGAGTATGTAATTACAATTGAGTCAGGGAGAATTTCATTGAGCTGAATTACTTTGTCGTCGCTTATTGTAGCCATTCCGTGGTCGGAAGTAACAATTACATTTATATCTTCATAAATTGGGAGTTCTTCAAGTTTATCGAGAAAAATCCCCACATAACGGTCGAGTTCTATTATAAGGCTGTCTATAGCTTCTGACTCAGGGCCTTCATCATGACCGGTAATATCCGGTTCAGGGAAATACCAGGTAATCAGGTG
>PKSY01000216.1 GCA_002869405.1 Marinilabiliales bacterium | reverse complement strand
GAATCGTTGGTAAAAAACATTGGTGTAAACAAAAGAAGGGTGAGAAAAGATGATACTGTTACTACCTCTGATTTGTGTTATGAAGCAGCTGAAAAGTTGATTAATGATCTTGAATGGGACAGAGCAGAGATAGAAATGCTTGTTTTCGTTTCCCAGTCTCCGGATTATATCATACCCAATACATCCGGCATTTTACAGGAGAGGCTGGGGCTGCCAAAATCATGTATGGCAACAGACGTAAAAATGGGTTGTTACGGATATGTTTACGGCATGTCAACGGTAGCATCAATGCTTCAAACCGGAATGGTGAAAAAAGCGCTCCTTCTTGTGGGAGATATCTCCACCTGCAATACAGCATATACCGATAAAAGTACTTATCCCCTTTTTGGAGATGCAGGTACAGCAACGGCATTGGAATATGATCCAAATGCTACTGTAATAGACTTCAACCTGGAGAGTGATGGTGCAGGATATGACGCGATTATCATTCATGCCGGGGGAATGAGAAATCCGATGACAGAGGAATCTTTTAAAGTGAAAAACCATGGAGATGGAATTGACCGTTCCGACTTTCATGTGGCATTAAATGGCATCGAAGTTTTTAACTTTTCACTCCGGGAAGTTGCTCCAAACATTAAGAAACTGGCAAAAGCCAAAGAAAAAGATATCCAGGATTACGATTATGTTGTATTCCACCAGGCCAACAAACTGATTAACAAGACAATTCGTAAAATGATAAAGATGCCTGAAGAGAAGGCACCTGATTCATTGCGGAAGTTTGGCAACACCAGTGGGGCTTCTGTACCACTGACTATGGTATCTGAAATTGCTGATGACCTGAAAGATGGGAAAACAAAACTTATCCTTAGCGCTTTTGGCATCGGTCTTTCATGGGGAACAATTTTCATTGAGACTGAGAACCTGGTGATACCTGATTTAATTGAAATTTAAGATGCAAAACACACCATTCGACCTTCAGGGGAAAACGTTTTTAGTTACCGGAGCCAGTTCCGGATTAGGACAACAGATCTGCATCCGCATCAGCGAGATGAATGGAACAGTTATTCTCACTGCCAGAAGCATTAAAAGGCTAAATGAGACCCTGAGTAAGATGGCAAAGGGAGACCATAAAATTTTACCTGCAGATCTCACCAAAAGTGAGGATATTAATTCGCTTGTGGCTGAATTGCCAAAACTAAATGGTGTAGTTTTCAGCACAGGCCTTAGTATTATTGCTCCTGCAGGGTTTATTAGTGAAGAAGATTATTCGAAAACCTTCAAAACAAATTTCGAGGGCTCAATGATGCTCTCCAACGCCATCATCAGAAAAAAGAGAATTGTAAAAGATTCCTGCAGCATGGTTTTCATAAGCTCAATCAGCACGCAATATCCATTTGTGGGAGGAGCTCTTTATGTAAGTGCTAAAGCTGCTATGGAAGGCTATGCCCGCATTCTGGCGCTGGAGCTGGCCCCAAAAGGTGTACGGGTAAATTGCGTAAGCCCTGCTTTTGTAAGAACACAAATGCTGGATCAGACGGCTAATAATTTTAGCGATGAGGTAGTTCAGAAGATCGAGGGGCGGCAGCTGATGGGGCTGGGAGAGCCTGACGATGTCGCATACCCTGTGATTTTCTTCCTTAGTGATGCAGCAAAATGGATATCCGGAACTAACCTTATTCTTGGTGGTGGATAATAAAAAAACCTGAACATGAAAAATATTATGTATTCTGTTGTAATACCGGTTTTTAATAGTGAAACAGCATTATCTGACCTCACAAGCCAGATAGCAGATGTCTTTTCTGCGCTAAACTGTAGCTGGGAGCTTATTTTTGTGGATGATCACTCGTCGGACGGAAGCTGGAATACAATTCTTTCGTTGAAAGCTCAATATCCTGATCATGTGAAAGGCTATCATTTTGCACGCAATTTCGGGCAACACAATGCCACACTTTGCGGTTTAAACAAAGCAAAAGGAGAATTTATTATTACCATGGATGACGACCTTCAGCATTCCCCTGCTGACATTCCTCTATTTATTGAAAGGTATAATGAAAATCACGATGATATCATATATGGAATATTTCCTGAACGAAAAGATGGTTTTATAAAAAAACTATTCAGATCATGGTTTAAAAAAACCGGAAAAAAACAAAATAACGGGCCCGGTGAAGGAAGTTCATTCAGAATGATTTCAAGGAGAGTATGCAAAGCTGTTTCCGATTTTAACATGCACTTTGTATATCTCGATGATATGCTATACTGGCATACAGATAAGATAGGTTTTGTAAATGCAACATATAACCAGCCAAAATACAGAAAATCAGGCTACAATTCATTCAAACTTGCCGGAATCATCTATAATTTGTTTCTTTTCAATTCCGCAATGCCATTAAAAGTAATGACCGTCGGAGGAGGACTTATCTCTCTCATTTCATTATTGGCAGCATTTTGGTTTATTCTCAGGAAAATTCTTTATGATGTTCCTATTGGATATACATCTACTATCGTTACCATACTCTTCTCCACCTCCATCATAATCTTCAGCCTTGGCGTGATAGGTGAATACCTGCGCAGGATGTACCTTGGCCAAACCGGACAACCGGCGTACTCTGTGGATAACGACACCGAAGATAAAGCGCAGGATGAAGAT
>PKSY01000261.1 GCA_002869405.1 Marinilabiliales bacterium | reverse complement strand
TCGCGACAAACACATGCATT
The DNA here is from genome assembly GCA_002869405.1 of Marinilabiliales bacterium. Classification (GTDB taxonomy): domain Bacteria; phylum Bacteroidota; class Bacteroidia; order Bacteroidales; family BM520; genus BM520. The sequence continues at coordinate 2,633 of PKSY01000261.1, read as the reverse complement.
TCGTTCGGAGCCAAGGCCTTCTGCAAGCTGCTGCAGACTTTTCACCAGCCGGTACGGACTTTCATATAAGGCAATTGTTGCCTCCAGGGTTGCAAGTTTATCGATTCTTGTTTTACGGCCTTTTTTGTGCGGCAGAAAACCTTCAAACCAGAATTTATCACATGGCAGTGCGCTGTTAACCAGTGCAGGAACAAAGGCTGTTGCGCCTGGCAAACAATATACCTGAATCCCGCGTTGGGCACATTCGCGAACCAGTAAAAACCCGGGATCAGAAATCCCCGGAGTTCCTGCATCTGTTACCAGGGCAATGGTTTCTCCCTGTTCAATGCGGTCTGCCAGATGTTCCACACTTTTGTGCTCATTGAATTGATGGTGTGCCTGCATGGGAGTCCCAATCTCATAATGTCGAAGCAGCTTTGCCGTTACACGGGTGTCCTCTGCAAGAATGGTGTCTGCCTCGTTCAAAATCCTGATTGCCCGGAAGGTCATATCCTCCAGGTTGCCAATGGGTGTTGGTACCAGATATAGTTGTGACATCAGTTGAAGTTTAGAATTTCCGGTTTACAAAATCCTCCAGTTTTTTGTAGCCTTCACCTTTGGTGTCCCATTCATGCTTTTTCTGCAAGTTCCCAAGTATTTCCACCGCTGCTTCACGGCCAACAGCACTATCCAGTGAAGTGATGGCGTCATTGTAGTCTTTCAGAACACCATGAAACAGTTCATTCACAAAAAAGAATTTATCATTGATGCCAATGGCAGATTTTAATTTGCGAATAGGTTTTTTACCCATGTTCTCATTCAGTGAGCCTTCATCCTTCTGGATTACTTCACCGAGGGATTTTTTTTCACCACCAAGTTTTTCTCCCACAGTGGAGCCTTTTTCTGTCGGTTTGTGTGTGGTTTCTTCTGTTTCCTCTTTCTTCGGCTCAGGTTTCTCTGTTTTTTGAGGCTCAGGTTCCTCTTTTACAGGATCCTTTTCGACTATTGTTTCTTTTATTTCCGGTAATGGTTCCGGTTTCTCAGGTAACGGTTCCTTCCCGGGTTCCTTTTCTAATTCCTTTTCCGGTTCTTCAGTCCTTACTTCTTCTTTCTGTTCTTCCTCCGGTACTTTTTCCTCTTTTTCTTCGACAGGTTTTTCTATAACAACCTCTTCTTCTACAATTTTCTTTTCCAGCGGCTGAAAAATCGCTTCATCAGAATTTTGATTTTCAGGATTTTCATCCCGGTTTTCAGTCTCATATGTATTCTCAAAATCTGATTCAGAGACGTTATATCGTTCGAGCACTAATACATTTTCGTACAGTGTTCGAAGGTAATCTTTGGTAATATCGATTTCAATCCAGGGAATTTTTCCATTATATCCTGTAATCATTCTGACCTGATCGTTCACAGCGTCAAGGGTTTCGAGGATTACTTGCTGAACAATTTTTTTATCCATGGTATTCTTCTTTAGAGGCAACGAAGGTTTTATTATTTTTGTTCCAAATTATGCCTTAAAGGTATAAAAGATGTCAATACGCCCATGTTTTATGAACGCATAAATAATCCGGCTCGTCGAACAGGTTGGATAGAAGTAGTTTGCGGATCGATGTTTTCCGGAAAGACGGAGGAATTAATCCGCCGACTGAACCGTGCCCGCATAGCAAAGCTTAAAGTTGAAATATTTAAGCCGGTAATTGATACCCGTTACGACGAAGAGGAGGTCGTTTCTCATGATGATAAGGCAATCAAGTCCACACCGGTAGAGTCTTCATCTCAGATTCTGCTCTACGCAAACGATGTGGATGTTGTGGGCATCGACGAGGCTCAGTTTTTTGACTTAGAGCTTGTGAATGTTTGCAACAAACTCGCCGACAATGGTGTAAGAGTTATATGTGCCGGCCTTGATATGGATTACACCGGTAAGCCTTTCGGTCCTATGCCTGCCCTTATTGCCACCGCAGAGTTTGTGGATAAAGTACACGCCATATGTGTAAAATGCGGGAATCTGGCGCAGTACTCCCACCGTACCGTGGTTAACGACAAACTAGTGGTGCTGGGTGAAACAGACAGCTATGAACCGCTTTGTCGGGTATGCTATAACGAAATGAAAAAGAAGGGAAAGTAACCCCGGCAATAAAACCTATCTTTTCCTTACATTTGCAGCACATTTAGTAATAATCTTAAAAATAAAGCGCTTTGAAAAAACTAATGTTCCTTATCAGTGCAGTGATAATTTTGACTGCTTGTAATCAGAATACTACTTCAGAAGACATGATTCTTATCTCTACTGAGTATGGCGATATGAAAGTCAAACTTTATGATGAAACTCCTTTGCATAAAGAAAATATGCTTAAGCTTACCGACGAAGGGTTCTACAATGACCTTCTTTTTCACCGTGTGATTGACGGTTTCATGATTCAGGGTGGTGATCCGGAATCAAAAACGGCCACTCCCGATCAGAACCTTGGTAATGGCGGCCCCGGATATCAGGTTGATGCAGAAATTCTTCCCGGTTTATATCACAAAAAAGGTGTTATTGCAGCAGCTCGTACCAGTGATAACATGAATCCCGAAAGGAAAAGCTCAGGATCTCAGTTTTACATTGCTCAGGGAAAAGTATATACCAACGAAGAGCTTGATAACTTCGAACT
>PKSY01000056.1 GCA_002869405.1 Marinilabiliales bacterium | reverse complement strand
ATTCATCGCGTCTCGGCATATGATGATGGATGTCTGATTTTATACTTCTTAAATAGGTACGCAGTGTCCCGCGATGTTTATGCGGAGTTCCGCAGTGTTTTCTTCATGGAGAGACGGCGATTCATCGCGTCTCGGATTAGATCGAAGCATTACTCCTGCGTAAATGCAAACTTCACAATGTTGGCCCCCATTTTCAATGCTTTGAGGCGGGTCTCCTCACTGTCCTTATGCACAGCCTGATCTTCCCATCCGTCGCCAAGGTCGCTCTCATAGGTGTAAAAACAAACCAGCCGGCCTTCATAAATCAATCCGAAACCCTGCGGTGCTTTATTGTCGTGCTCATGAACTTTCGGAAGCCCTTTTTCAAACTCGTAACTCTGGTGATAAATAGGGTGGGAGTAAGGTAGTTCAATAAACTGCAGTTCCGGAAACACCTTCTCCATCTGCGGTCTGATATATTCATCCAGACCGTAATTATCATCAATATGTAGAAAGCCACCTGCGATAAGATATTCACGAAGATTTCTCGCTTCTTCATTACTGAAAAGGACATTCCCGTGGCCTGTCAGGTGTATCAGCGGATAATTGAAAATGTCACTGCTTCCGGGTTCTACCGTCGCATAATCGGTATCTATTGAGGTTCCGATGTTTTCATTGCAAAATGCAATCAGGTTTGTCAGTGATGTGGGATTGGCATACCAGTCTCCACCGCCACGGTATTTCATCAGCGCAATCTTTGTCTGTGCGTGTACCGTATTGCCTGTAATTGAAATTAATAATATGGTAAGTATCAGGATCTTTTTCATGTTATTCCTTTATGGTATAGATTTCAGTTTCATTAAGCATGTTGAAAGTATGACACGCTGCGATTCCCGCTGTTTCTGTTCTTAACCTTGCACTGCCGAGTGAAACAGGTTTCCATCCGTGTGAAATGGCCAATGCAGCTTCCTCCGGAGAAAATCCGCCTTCCGGACCAATCAGTATGGTGGCATCTTCGCCAACAGGATAGATTTGTTGAAGCAATCTCTTATCCATTTCTCCGCAGTATGCAAAATATCGGTTTTTCTCATTTTCATTCTGAATATAATCAGTAAATGATAACTCCTGTTCCAGTATGGGAAGTCGTGCTTTTAATGATTGTTTCATCGCTGAAACCAATATCTTTTCCAGTCTTTCAGGTTTGATGACCTTACGTTCTGAATGAAAACTGTAAACAGGAGTGATTTTATAAATGCCGATTTCTGTGGCTTTTTCCAGAAACCACTCTGTGCGGTTTATGTTTTTTGTTGGTGCTATAGCAATATGCAACCTGGGCGTTTGCCGGGGAACTGCAGTTTTTTCGATGATATGTAATTGAGTCTTTTTATGTGAAGCTCCGGAAATTGTAGCGTTAAAAAAATGTCCTTTGCCATCAGTAAACTGCACAATATCACCTACCTGCATCCGCAGCACTTTAATGCAGTGCCTCGACTCCTCTTCATTGAGAAATGCTGTATTCTCAGCGCTTATTTCAGGGATATAAAACAAATTCATCTTATTCAGCTCTCGTCAAGTGATAATTTTTATCTTTACACCACCGAAAATCAATCAACACCGATGGCAAGAAAAACTGTTATACAAAAAAGTCCGGAGCGAAATGTCGTTGTAGCAACCATTTTCTCGTTCCTTTCAATTCTTGTGGTTTATCTGATTCAGCATCCACAGTTGTTGAACCTCCAATTATGGCCAAGGTACATAACTTTGGCATTAACTGTCTTCGGGTTCTCCTTGTGGTTCCTTTTTCAGAAAAAACAACACAAAAATACAATTAATAATGCACTGTGGCGCGACCCGTTGTTTATAAGTTACGGATTGCTGGCTATTGTGATGATTATATCGCTGGTCAACACCATTAATATTAGTGAGGGATTAATGGATTCATCCAAATACCTGCTGATGTTTATGTTTTTCGGGCTCTACCTGATTGTTTTTAACAATGAAAACGGATATAAGGTAGTATCAAAGATTGCCGTCCTTATTATGCTGGGGCTCTTGATATGGGCGCTGACACAGTATATTCCGCGATATCTTTTTAATTCAACCGGCGGTGTGCGGGATATGGATGATGTTCGTGTGAACTTTGTCCGTTCAAACCAGTACATTATAGGTGCATTTCTCTTGCTGCCTTTCGTTTTATTTCAGTATTTCAGAAAAGAGAAGATATGGGATATCCTCTCAGGGGTAGCATTATACGGTAACCTGTATTTTATAATCGCCATCCAGACTCGATCAGTTTGGGCAGCCATGGTTCTGGGATTTATTGTTACAGGCATAGTTTTTCTTATTTCCGGGAAGCGAAGGCTTGGCATTGAAAAGCGAAAGCAATTAATCCGAAAGGTGATATACATTCTGGGAGCAGCGATACTCTTTTTTGTGTTTGCTGAAGGTCTGGGTCGTATCTTTAAAAATACCCGATCCACTGTTACAAGCAGCATTGAAAAGACTTTTGACAGCTCCAAAAAATTTGGTGCCGGTTCTCGCCTGAGGCGTTGGGATGCAACCCTTAAGCTGGTTAAGGAAAACCCGGTGTTGGGTGAAGGTGCCGGCGACTGGAAGACCGTAAAGTATAAGTATGGCCTGTTTGATAATAGTGTTACTCCGCATAACGACTATTTGTGGGT
>PKSY01000234.1 GCA_002869405.1 Marinilabiliales bacterium | reverse complement strand
TATCCTTGTAGGACTCACGAATCTTGTATTTACCATTCTGGCCATAATTTTTATTGACCGTTTTGGAAGAAAAATTTTACTCCTGGTTGGTTTATCAGGTGTTGCCATTAGCATGTTTCTACTGGCCTACGGTTTTTCAATGGATGCCGCTGAATTGAATCCCTGGTTGATCCTTATCGGAATTGTTGGCTTAGTGGCTTCATTTGCTATTTCAATCGGACCTGTTATGTGGGTGTTGTTGTCTGAGATCTTCCCTAACTATGTTCGGGGACTGGCAGTATCTTTTGTGGGCCTTATCAATTCCGGTGTGAGTTTTCTGGTACAGCTTGTTTTTCCCTGGGAACTGGAAGCCATTGGAAGCTCGGCAACATTTCTGATTTACGGCGTATTCGCAATAATAGGATTGGTTATCATTGCAGTTTTATTACCCGAAACAAAGGGCCGCTCGCTGGAAGAGCTTGAAAAACAATTAATAAAAAGATAAATCTATGCCTCTTTTGAGATCCGGATTTTTGGTTTTTATCGCCATAGCCTGGCTGGGTATTTTTAATACAAAAGCACAGCAAGCAGATACTTTATTTCTTAACCGGGCGGAATACCGGGAGCAACTGCAGGGATTCTGGTTAGGAACCTGTATTGCCAACTGGACGGGTCTGATCACTGAAATGGATAAAATTGGGAATATCGGGGAGATAAAAACCGGTGATTTCTATACTTTGGATGATTGGGGTAAACCTGATCAGCCAAGTATATGGGGGGAAGGCCTGCCAAGTGATTTATCCCCTGTTATTGACTTTGTCTTTGCCAGACCCGACAGCATCTGGGGCGCTGATGATGATACTGACATTGAATACATCTATCATTTTCTTATGAAAAACAGTGATTCTCCTTTCCTTTCCGGAGAGCAGATTCGTGATGGTTGGTTAAGGCATATCAGAGCTGAGGAGGAGAATTACCTTTGGGTTGCTAATCAGGCGGCTTTTGATGCCATGAACAATGGAGTTGTTCCTCCGGAAACAGGCGACAGCCTTATAAATCCTCAAAATGATATGATTGATGCACAGCTGACAACTGAGCTGTTCGGGCTTATGGCTCCGGGAAGACCTGATATAGCACAATCTCTGGCAGATATTCCTGTTCGCTCGGTTTCACGCGGTGATGCTGAATATATTGCCCGTTTTTATATTACTATGTTTTCTTTGGCTCCCTTGTATTCAGATTTTGGTAATATTGGGTCAAATCTTGAGAAAATGGCTGAAGAGGCCTCGAAAATATTACCTCCGGAATCCTATGCTGCGGCAATGTATGATTTTGTGAAAAGAGGGTATGAAAATGGTGTCCCATGGAATGTCCTACGTGATGAAGTCTATCACAGATACCAGGTAGAGGAGAAAGACGGATATAATATCACTTCAAGAAACCTCTATTGCAACGGCTGTTTTGCTGCAGGAATCAACTTTGCCGCAAGTCTGATAAGCCTTTTTTATGGCGAAGGTGATATTCTGGAAACCATTAAACTCGGAACTCTGATGGGTTGGGACTCCGATAATCCTACTGCTACATGGGGCGGATTATTAGGCTTTCTTTATGGTAAAGAAGGTGTTGAGAAAGCCTTTAACCAATCCTTTTCAGATCGATATTATATTCACAGGACTCGGCAAAATTTTCCCGGTGAAGGTATTGACACTTTTCCAAATATGGCGAAAGATGGCGCTGCAATAGTGAATAAAGTTATACGGTTTATTCCCGGTGCAGCGATTAGTGAAGAAAATGATCAGTGGATAATACCGCTCCGGTGAGCACTATCGGTATTCCCGAATCAGTTTTTTTGTAACGACCTGGTTGTTCATGCAAATTCGAACCAGATAAATGCCATTGTCTAATAAGGATCCAATATTAAGTTCATATGTGCCGGGGTTTTCAACCTGTGAGCTGTACATATATCTGGTCTGTCCGGTCATGTCATGTATCACAACTTCGATATCTCCTTTTTCCTTTACAGGGATGCTTAATACGGCTGACTCCTCAAAAGGGTTAGGGTAAATTTTTATGTTTTCCTCTTCAAATATACGCACAGGATTTCCCACTGTAACAGTCCCGATATCTACCACTGCTCCTTCTATCACCGTCAGGTTATATGGTAGCTCTTCGGGTACATCATACCAGCTGTTATACATTCCACCCCAACCGAAGTTAATGTGGTAATAATCGTCGGTACAGTAACCATCGGCAACTACATTATGCACGCCCGGTCCGTTTGCTACCAATACTGCAAGGTGAACAGGCATCGCTGCAATAATATTCTCTTTCATCTGTGTGAAAAATGAGGTGTCAGTTTCGTAAATCAGTTTTGAATCTTCAAAACCAAAGCGCTGGTATGCATCCCAGGCCTGATCAACACCAAAAGTGCCGCTACCGCCGGAACCATACACCTGATATGCCGCCACGCCGCATGCAAAAATAAGCGCTGCTTTATCATCCATATTTAAAGATTCACCATTTGCATATTTTAGCGAAATACCCTCCAGCATTACATTTAGCGCAGGGAAATCAGGAAAATCATAGGTTACAAAATCATTGTCAATATAATAGTTATTTCCACCATAATTGTGATGGTAATCGTCGGCATCATTAAACTGCGTATTATGAATTGTTTTGGTGAAATCG
>PKSY01000252.1 GCA_002869405.1 Marinilabiliales bacterium | reverse complement strand
ATTCCCATATCATCTCACCCATGGTATAGATATGAAAAATTCCTTCACCCTCAAGATCGACCGTAAGAGTCGGGTCGTCAGGATCATTACTGGTAACGGAAACCTGCCCTGTATAGGTTGTATAGGCTGTAGGATGAAACCAGATACCTGCGTCATAAGTTCCGCGTGAAGGGATAAGTATCGGGAAGGAGACGGATTCATCAAGGATAAAGTTGGGATTATCAATTTCGATATTATCGAGGGTAAGCATATCATCACCGCGGTTTACGAGAGTAAGATACCAGCGCGTGTATGCTTTTTCCCTGATTTGTCCGTAATTATGCGATGGTGAACCGGTATAGATTGCCGGGCCGTCCTCAACACCAAAACCAATGAGTTCCACATCGACCTCTGAGTTCACGGGGTCGTTTGATTCAACGGAAATCACAGCATTGAGCTCTCCGTAATACTGTGGTGCAAAGGTTATATCCACGGAAGCACTTTCATCCGGAAGTATTGTTATTGGAAACTGTGTTGAAGATGACAAGGGCGCCCAGGCCGGAATGTCAACGCCGGTAACAATAAGATCGTCAGTACCGAAGTTTTCCACCAAAAGATTAAGGCTTTCACTTGTACCCACAGTAACATCACCATAATTGTAGAATGACGGCTGAACACTGATTTCAGGAGTTCCCGAGCCGCCAAGATCAATTTTATATAGTGTACTTTCGCTGGAAAGCTGACCATCCACATACCAAAGATACTGACCATCGAAAGCAATTCCGGAAGGCTTAATATTCTCAGCGCTATATCCGTCAACCACATTTCCATCTTTATCTGTTTTATAGATAAAGTTGGCATTGTAATCGACCATCCAGAGAAACTCATCCTGCACGCAGATATCCCAAATTTGCTCATCGGGAGCTACAAACTGATTCAGCACAGTACCCTGATCGTCGGTTTGATAAACTGTTCCCGGATCAGGGTAATAGGTACCAACCCAGAATTGTCCTTCGTCCCAGGCTATTCCCGACATATAGTGATCCTGCAATGCAAAAGTTTCCAGGATATCACCGCTCATACTTACTTTAGTTGCCAGTGCCGGATTGCTGCTTCCTGAAGGCTGGTCCACAAACCAAAGATATTGTCCGTCCCAGGTAAGTCCAAAACAATCATCAATGGCCGGGTTAGAGAATTGAAGGGTTGCCTGACCGGTTTCTGTATCGAATTTGTAGAAACTGTCACCTCCGGAACCATAGATTCCGAAATAGATATATTCGCCATCGTATGCAAGACCGCTGGCTTTTCCGGGTATTGTATAGCTTGCAACAATACTCCATTCACGATTCTGCGCAGTAGCACAGAAAAACACCATACTCAACAGTGTTAACAGTAAAATTTTTTTCATGGTTAGTTATATAAGCTAGCATTAGAAAGTTATCAGGCAGTCCTCTTCAACTTTTACCATATAGGCTTTCCCCGGCTGAAGTGAACCAATACTGTTTATATTCACAGAAGGCCAGTAAACTCCCGACCCGTCTGTTGCCTTCACAATAATAAGGTTTTCCACGCAATTTTCAAAAAGAGTAACCACATCCACAGTCTGCTGCGATCGCACCGAAATCATATTCCATCCTTCAGATAAAAGGATTTCATCTCCTGTTGAGGGAACACCTGAAAGCGTCAACTGACAATCTTCTGTTACTTTTACAAGGTAGCCGGCATTGCCTTTCCAGTAAGGAATATTATTGGCATACGGTGGCCAGTATGCAGATGTCATATCCTTCATAATAATCAATTTACCTGCAAGTTGTGCCATAATATTTTCTGTAACTGAATCCGATAAATTCAGATAGGTAGAGATTCCGTTCCAGCCTTCCGTAAGTGAAATAATATGGTCAACATCCGCCTCAATAATTATAGTATCGATAACGGGATAATAGTCATGGTGTGTTGCGGTAATTATCACGGTATCACCTCCTGAAAGCTGCGGCATATTTAACGTAAACACCGACGACGAAGTAGCCAATTGAACATCTTCTACAGTTTCATTTACTTTCACGGCAACAAGGGCATCGGAAACCGTAGAAACGATCAATTCTGTGGATCCCTGAACAGGATTGGAATATGTTAATGGCAGCGTATCAGGCTGTGAAAGCCATACTACGAGCGATGGGTCACCCAAAAGTGTATATATTTCCCAGTAATAATTTGTTCTGGAACTGCCTGATTGCGTCACGGCAAGATTTCCGGCAACAGTCATGGCACCCTGAGCCACATACCAATCCTCGCGGGATATTCCGGGCATATCGTGAAATTTACGGTCGTAAGCCCCAAGGTTACCACTGTTATAAACAGGGTTCGCTGAGATCGGCTCCACACCTACACCCCACCAGAAATCCTCATTCCAGTAAGTATTATTGGTACCGCCTATATATCCCAATGCGCCTTTGTTTTCAGCACGAAGCAGCACCTCACCAAAGCAGGTGGAAGAAAATGTTGCACTCTGACAACAATTGCCAACCAAAAGACCATAGGCTCCCGTATTGGTCATTGACGCCACATCATTATTGGTGAATGAAGGATTGGACCATCCTGTTACGCCGCAGTGAGCTGTATAATTGGCATATGCAACGCCATTGGAGATATGCTGCTTTATTGCGGCACTATACCCTGCGCCCGAAGGTTCCGGTTGCAAAAATGTATGACTTGTAATTCCATGAGCGCTGTTAAAATAGTATCCGGTACCATAGTTTATTTGTCCGTTACCATAAGTTTGGGAATGACTGGCATCGGCACCGGCAACCATTACCACACTGTCGAGGAATGCCGGCGACGGGAACAGGTTTCGTTCATATTCCAGCGTTTTATCAATCTGCGGCTGTAGCTCTGCCGCAGTATTTGCCGAGAACCGGCCATAAAACAGCTCCGGCATCTTATCGCCGGTATATTCTGCGTAGTATAAATCCGTTTTATGACTCCCGGCAGTTCCTGACCATGCCGGAATCTGGCTGACATCACCTGCCAACAGTAGATATTGTGGCGGCGAATAACCTGCGGAAGGATTCAAATAGAGATCCTCCAGCCACGTTTTTATGGCAGTGCCTGTTGTGCCGATAACATCCGTATAACCGACAATTACGCGATAGCCTTTCTGAGTTTTCCACTGAACAAATTCCTGAAGCTGTGATTCAAACATACGATCTGAAACAATTACATATGTTATCGGTAAGTTTGTTGGAATCGGATCTGTGGGAAGAGATAATAATCCTTTTGAAGGAAATGAGACGACTGACCCAAATCTGGATTTGAATTGTATTGTCTTCTCCAAATCAGCATTTTCAAAAACTACCTTTACAGATACCTTTTCAAAATAGCATAACTCACTTTTTGCAGGGCTATAAATAAATGGTGATACTGAGAGCAGGAACAACCTTTTATCGCGCAGGAAGCCCAGCTCTTTAATATTGTACTCAACTCCAAAATCAGCATCCTGATAACGGGCTTTGTTATAATGAAATTCGGCCTCAGCAGGATCATCACTCTTCGAAAGAGAGGGCTGGAAAGGATATACCGGATTATCGAGAATCAGGGTTTTCTTAGATATCAGGTCAACAGAGAGCTGTGGCTCCGCACCCAAAGGAACTTCAATGATTTTGGAAAACACAGGCAGTGCCGGACTCCCGATTTCCATCCGTGTTGTTGTTCCCGGGATATCCGTGTGGAGAAACATTCCTTCAACGGTATTTTCTTCCACCATGGAGGGCATTGGAAGTTCCAGTCCGGCAGAAAACAATTCAAAGGAATATTCAGAAACATTAATCGCGACAGGTTGTGCCTGTAGGCTTTTTACAAAAAACAAAGCAAGCAGACATATAAAAACAGAAACACTTCTCATCCTAATACTTTTTAGTGGTATTTACAAAGATAATGTTTCTCCGGAATATGAATCAGAAAAGGGAAAAGCACATTATTTATTAATCCTGCTCCTGGATTTCATCAGAGGATGGCTCGCGATAATAATCGATCAAACCTTCAACAGGATTAGGAATAATTTTATGGATTTGCATTCCGAACTTTGATGCTGCCTCTTCAAGAATCGGGCGGTAATGGTAAGCTACAGAGCCTACAAAACATAACTTTTGGTTCTTATAGTCTGAATATTTAGAGACCTGAAATTCAAAAAAATCAGAGAAGCTGGAAGCAATAATTTCCATAATAAAAGGATCTTCACTTCTTTTGCGGATAAAGGGGCTGAAGGAAGCAAAAAACCTGTTGGGCATAGGCTGATTGTAAATTGCATCCATAGCCTTTTCAAAGGAGAGGTCATATTCCTGCTCCAGGGCTGTTTTAACGTTTTCCGGTAATGTATCTCTAAGATAATTGCCAATAAGTCGCTTACCAAAATCTGTTCCGGAGCCCTCATCACCAAAGAAATACCCCACTGATGGCACATTTTCAATCACATCGTTGCCATCGTAGAGGCAAGAATTTGAGCCGGTACCAAGAATACATGCAATACCGGGGTTGTCACCAAGAACAGCTCTTGCCGATCCCAGAAGATCATGATAAACTTCAATAGTTGCTCCGGGGTAGAATTTCTTAAGGATATTATAGACTATTTCCTGCTTTGCTTTAGTGCTACAGCCGCTGCCGTAATAAAATACTGAGGATATTGATTCGGAAGAGATTTTCTTTGCCACCTGTTCGGAAATGAGTTGCTTCAAAACAGCAGGATCTGAATAATACGGGTTGAAGCCGGCGGTTTGAACAAACGACATGGTTTGCTCTTTTTCCAAAAGGACCCAGTCTGTTTTGGTAGATCCCGAATCAGCAATTAAAATCATAGGTTATCTTTTGTGCAAAGATAATTTTTTTTTGCAGCTCTATTTGCCTCTTCCCTGCAGAACAATCAGGACAGTGTAGATCAATATTTTAAAATCCATTGCCAGCGACATATTCTCGATATAGAGGATATCATATTTCAGGCGTTCCACCATTTCATCCACATTTTCCGCATAGCCGTATTTTACCTGTCCCCAGGAAGTAATGCCGGGTTTTATTTTATATAACAGGCGGTTATAAGGTGCACGTTTGCTGATAAGATCAATATAATACTGCCTTTCGGGGCGTGGGCCGACAATGCTCATATCACCCTTTAGCACTGTATAAAACTGTGGAAGCTCATCAAGGCGATAGCGGCGCATTATTTTACCAAACTTTGTGATTCGCGGATCGTCTTTTGATGATAACTGAGGGCCAAATTTCTCAGCATCCACATACATGGAACGGAACTTATGCATCAAAAAAGGCTTACCGTTTTTACCAATTCTTTCCTGACTGTAGAAAATCGGGCCCGGAGAACTCAGTTTCACTCCTATTGCGGTAAAAAGATATATCGGCGATAAAAGGAGAAGTGCAAAAAATGAAAGCACAATATCCATCCCCCGTTTAAGAGTTTGTTGCCAAACCGGCATGATCTCAGGTACTACTTCAATTAGTGGAGTATGGAAGATTCCACTTGTTCTAACGGTGCCAAATAAAAAGTCCTGCATATGCGGTATGATTTTAATCACAACATCACACTGTTCGAGTGTTGCCACTATTTTCTCTACGGTCTCGTGTTCCGACCTTTCAATGGCAATAATAACCTCTTCGATATGATGCTCTTTAATAATTTCCGGCAAATCAGTATAGTGCCCCAGGTGGGGAAGGTACGCTGATAGTCTGTAGTTGTCGTAATGAATTGCATTGGTAAAACCAACAAAAATATTCCCCGAAGATTTCTCCTGATTCTCTATTTCATTATATACTGTAATTGCATTTCCGTTACTGCCAACAATAACTGTAGGAAAACCAATGTGTCGGTGGTGTATCCGGTAAGCAGTAATTGACGTTAAAATAACTCGGAAAAGATAGGTAAAGAAAAAATGTACAGTAAACAGAAACAGAAATGAACGGTAATAGGCTTTGTATGAAAATACGGTGTCATCAAGAATAAGCGCAAAAAAGATGATGATGACGCCAATAAGGGTAATCAACAATGTTTGTCCCAGCTCCTTAATTCGCGACTTCCTGTATACTTTACGGTAAGTACCGATCATCACATACAGAATCAGCCAAAAAACCGGTATAATAGCTATCCCAAGATAATAATTCGCATCTACATATATCTGTCCGAGGTTTTCGTGTAAGGGTGCATCAGGGCTATACTTTCTGTAAAGGAAAAACAGAGACCATGCGATCCATGCCGACAATAAATCGAGAAAAACATACTTCAGAACCTGTAGCTTTCTATTCATACACCTTTAGTATAATAGTTTAATATTGTCGATATAAATCTCCGATCTGTCCTGATCCTCATCAAGGTACCCACCGATAAAAACTTTATAGTTATCAGCATTGATATAACTTGTGATGGCTGTTGTAAAATAAACATAAACCTTTTTCCACTCACCATCGGTAGGGTTAAGGTTCAGCACAGAGACCTGATGAGCCAGCGGATCAAATGCAAACACACCGACTGTAATAACAGACTGGGTTTTATAATCCATTTCCAGCACTACCGGCGAGCCATCCTTCGGGAGGATATATGAAGTATCGGAAATCATTTCAAAGAAATCCTTTTCATCCTCTGTGGTAATCACAATTTTCCCGGAGGCATTTTTTTCAAATACTTCATCAGGATTTGTAGTGATAACCATAGCAGTATCGCTGGTGGTAGTTTTCAACATGCTTACCTGGAGATCCTCAAAGTCTTCAATCCAGGCAAATGTTACATTATCTTTATAGGTGTAAACAGGGTTTATTTGTATTGTGCTGTCACGCACAAGTACTGCTTCAGTTTCAAAAGGGTTATAAAACTCATACGCTCTCCTGGAGTCAGAGATTCCATTTACCATTATTCCCGCTTTAAAGCGAAAATCTGTCAACCCTTCATCAAGTATCGGAATATCCACCGGTGTTTCAAACACGCCAATCAAATCTTCATTCGCGTAAAGCCAGACGTCGGAGATACGGTGGCTTGAAGATCCTGAAAAACCTTCATCGACCTGAAGAATACTATGATCTACAGCAACGTAAGACGGGATATTTTCCTTGCTTTCATCAATACATGAAATCAGCAGAAATGAGCCAAAAACAGAAAGGGTTAGGATTCGTAATAACCTGTGCGTCATGAATAAATTTTGAACCTGTAAAACAATTTCCTGTGTGCTAAAAGTTAGAACGCAGGATTTTTTTATTTATTACAATTTACCTAACGAAAAATTTACTTTATCAAGTATCTGGTATGCCACATCAAGTGCAGAGACGCCGTCATCGATGGTAACAGGAGGCATTGTATTGTTGGAAATAGCTTTGTAAAACGACTCTAATTCAGATTGAATGGCATTTAACGGCTTAACTTCAGGGTTATCAAAAATCACTTGTTTTGGAGTTTTACCATTCCCCGGGTCAAAAGTCAGTGCGAAGGGATCTTCATTGCCTTCGGGCATATCCTTCATTTTAATAACCTCAACCTTTTTGTCGAGAAAATCCACTGCCACATAGGCATCGGACTGGAAGAACCGTGTTTTACGCATATTTTTCATTGAGATGCGCGATGCAGTAAGGTTTGCCACACAGCCATTATCAAATTCAATCCGGGCATTGGCAATATCAGCAGTATCGCTAACCACCGGAACCCCTGAAGCATGGATTTTCCGAATATTCTGCCTTACCACATGGAGGATAATATCAATATCATGAATCATAAGATCAAGAATCACAGGCACATCAGTCCCTCTGGGATTGAACTGCGCAAGTCGGTGTGCTTCAATAAACATTGGTGATTCAATATGCTTCTCAGCAGCAAGAAAAGCAGGGTTAAAACGCTCCACGTGCCCTACCTGTACTTTTACCTGTGCTTCTCTGGCAATCTCGATAAGCTTTTTCGCTTCCTCCGGTGAGGCCACAACAGGTTTCTCTATAAATACATTCTTTGATCGCTTTAAAGCTTTTGCTGCGCAGTCGAAGTGCGATATGGTGGGTGTTACAATATCTACCACATCCACAGCATCGAGCAAAGCATCTATAGATTCGAAGGGTTGTATACCAAATTCTTCACTCACTTTTGCAGCTGTTTCGGTATCTGCATCATAAAATCCTGCCAGCTGATAATCATTAATATTTTTGATACACTTAAGGTGTATTTTTCCCAAATGGCCTGCGCCTAAAACTCCAATTTTCAACATAAACTTTCCTATTGGGGGTTTTTGTGCAAATGTAGTTTTTTTATGGGTCGGTTTTATGTATTTTCGCAACACTTTTTCACCATGATTTGTTAAAGAATGATAGAAGATAATTTCAGGCATAAGGGGCTGCGCAAGAAACTCGTAAAGGAAATTGCAGAAAAAGGTATCCGGTCAGCGCAGGTTCTCAGTGCGGTAGAAGAGGTACCGCGACATATATTCTTCGAGTCTTCATTTCTGGAATTTGCCTATGAAGATAAACCTTTCCCGATCGGATTCGGGCAAACGATTTCACAGCCCTATACTGTTGCATTCCAGTCGGAGCTCCTGCAGGTTGAAAAGGGGATGAAAGTGCTGGAAATTGGCACCGGATCAGGTTATCAGGCATGCATTCTTTCGCACATGGGAGCAAAAGTTTTCTCCATAGAAAGGCACAGAAGCCTCTATCTGAGGTCAAAAGAGAATATCCGTGACCTTGGATACAGAGCAAAATGCTTTTATGGTGACGGTTTTGAGGGCCTTCCCACATTTGCACCTTTTGACCGCATCATCGTTACAGCAGCTGCCCCGTTTGTACCGGAGAAACTTCTCGAGCAGCTAAAGCCGGGAGGTATTATGGTAATTCCCGTTGAGGCCGGAGGTTATCAGATTATGCACTCCTACCACAAGCAGGTAGATGGAAGCTTTGAGACTCATACCCATGGTCAGTTCAGGTTTGTTCCTATGCTTGCCAATAAAGACAACAACAAAACATAAATCGCTTGGACGAACAGAAAATGGCATATAACATCCGGCAGATCACCTCACATTTTGCGAGTGAACTGAAATCTGTTTATCCTCAGGAGGAGCGTACAGAAATAACACGCATTCTCCTGGAGGAAACCACCGGAATGTCAAGGGCCGAAATCCTCTCCTGTCCGCTTCAACCACTCTCTTCTTCAGAGTGTGAAATGTTGTTTTCAGCAATTGAGAGATTAAAAAATCATGAACCTGTTCAATATATTCTGGGTAAAGCCTGGTTTTATGGACTGGAACTCAATGTGTCACGTGAGACTTTAATTCCCAGACCGGAAACAGAGGAACTGGTACAGCAGGCCATCAGGCTTTTCAAAAGCAATCCCGGAATCCCGCGTTCTTTTCTTGACGCCTGAACCGGCTCAGGTGCTATCGCTGTGGCTTTGGCCTCCGAAGTAAATGATCTGAAAGGATATGCATTCGATTTACACCCGGGAACACTGGAAATTGCTAAAAAGAACATTCAGCAACACCAGGTAAAGGTGACACCATTTATTGATGATATTCATCAGTTTTCAGGTACAGATATTATTGATGAGAAAGTCGGGATGCTGATTTCAAACCCTCCGTATGTAAGACCTTCAGAAAAACCTTTAATGCGGAACAATGTCACGAAATACGAACCGAAAGAGGCACTATATGTACCGGAAGAAGACCCTTTGGTGTTTTATAAATCACTTATGGAAATCGCCGAACAGAAATTAGTAAGTGGCGGATTTGCCCTCTTTGAAATCAATGAAGCACTGGGTCAGGAGATGATTAAATTATATACGAATTCTCAATTTACTGACCTGAATATCATCACTGATATGAAAGGAAAAGTCCGTATATTTCAATGTCGTAAAACTTAAAGTTTAACTCATGATATTTTTGCTACTCGTAATAATTGCCAGCACCGGAATCATTATCATGTTCAGAATGTTTCCGCGCTTCAACGTGGATACTGATCAGGCAATTACCATAAATTATATTACAGCTGCATTAATCGGGCTGCTTGCAGACTCAACACATACACCCGTTTCTCAGCTCACACACTCCTCATGGTTTCTGTTTTCCGTTTTAGTGGGCGTGATTCTTATTATCGGTTTTTACCTTTTTGCGTTATCGGCACAGAAAGCAGGTGTTGCTGTAACTGCCATCAGTTCAAGAATGTCGGTTGTAATTCCTGTTGCTGCAGGATTCTTACTTTTTGGAGATGTGGCAACCAGCACAAAACTGGCCGGTATCATGCTTGCATTGGTGGCGTTCTATTTTACATCAAAAACGGAAAAAGCAGAAAAAGCAGATAAACGATACCTCTATCTTCCGCTTTTGTTGTTTGTAGCAATTGGTATAAACGACACATCCATTAAGATGGCACAAGCGAAGTTTATCACAGATGACTATTTTGAATTCGTGTATACCTCCTTCTTTTTTGCTTTTCTGGTGGGCGTTATTCTGCTCTTTTTCAAAAAGAAAACAAGAAAAATCTCTTTCAATACTGTTATCGGAGGTGTCCTGATCGGAGCAATAAACTTCTGTTCCATTTTCTTTCTGGTCAGAGGACTTACCACTATGCCGGTTTCAACGTTTATGCCGGTTTATAACGTTTCAGTGGTAGCTGTCTCATCCCTGTGGGGATTTGCTGTTTTCAAAGAGCGCCTTTCTGCACTGAACTGGGCGGGAATAGCACTTGCCATTCTATCCATAATTCTTATTGCGATGTAATTATGGTAAAGACAGATCTTTTACAGTGCAGTGCAGTTGGTGAAACCCTTAAGAATTACCATATAAAAACATCATTCCTTCAGCGGGAATTTCTTTCTGTGGATGTGTCAGTGGAGAAAAAACTTTCAGCATTGTTTTTCGCAGTTGCTGTTTGTCACCAGACCCACACCCTGCACAATACAAAAAGTGGCAATAAGGGCTGGGATTACATTGAGGAAGTTTTTCTAAGGATGATGATAGAAGATGACCCCTGGCTTTCGCCGGAATTCATTTGTTCGCAGCACCATGAAGCTCTGGAGCTCAAGCTGATGATAATGTTTTCCGAAAGCGGAAAACCGCAAGACACGACACTAAACCATGTCAGTGAAAGAGCCGTTTTAATGCACGGGTTAGCATCATACATATACAACTCATTTAATGGTAGTTACTCTTTCCTTCTGAAAAAAAGCGGAAACAGGCTATTAGATGACGGAAGCGGATATTTTGAATTGCTCGCAAAGAGTGATGCATTCTCAGACCCCCGGAGAAAAAAAAGCATGTTTCTCTACAAGCTCCTCAATGATGCCGGTCTGTACAGTATCACAGATACTGAAAATCTGATTCCTATCATGGATTATCACATGCAGCGCGTATTGCTGAGAACCGGTTGTGTGTTAATAACAGATGAAAAGCTGTTTACTGACCTGCAGCAAAAAATACCGCTGAATAGTGATGAACCGGTTCGAAGCGCATGTATTGATGCAGCTCGTGAGATTGCAAAATCATCGGGACATAGCATTACGGCCATGAATGATTTTTTCTGGCCCATGGGAAGAAGCTGTTGTCTTGAAAATCCGGTTTGCATTTCCGGAGTTTGCAGTAAAAACCCGTGTACACTTTCAACACTTTCAGATTATCCGGCACACACACATTGTATGCTTCAGAAAGCATGTAAAGGAGCAGCAGATGCTGCTATACGAGAACTCTGGGAACCTATTGTAAAGACACATTTTTACTAAATATGAAACCTTTTTTCATAATACAAGTTTAAAGAATAAACGCTTACACATTATATAATGAGATTTCCAACGGCATTAATCATTTCTCTGGCACTAATGGCATTTACATCCTGCAATCAAGACCGCCCTGATCATCTTAAAATCAGGGTTATACAAACCTCTGACGTTCACGGAGCAATATTTCCTGTAGATTTTTTAAACCAGCAGCAGCCCATTGCCTCAATGGCACATGTAAGCTCTTTTGTAAAAAAACAACGCAAGCTCAGAGGTACTGAAATCATCTTACTCGATAACGGTGATATGCTTCAGGGCGACCCTTCTGTTTATTACAGTAATTTTATGGATACTACCAATAAGCATATAGCTTCCAGGGTTTACAATTATTTGAATTATGATGCTGTATGTATTGGAAATCACGACATTGAACCCGGGCATGAAGTTTATGACAAGATGATACAGGAGATGAATATGCCAATGCTTGGCGCCAATGCTGTTAAAAATGAAGATCTTGTACCCTACTTCAAGCCTTACCATATTATCAATCGACAAGGAGTCCGAATTGCTGTTCTTGGACTTACAACCCCTGCCGTTCCAACATGGCTTCCGGAGAAAATATGGGAAGGAATGCATTTCGAAGATATGGTGCAGTCGGCAGAGAAATGGATGAAAATCATAAAGAAAAATGAAAATCCGGACCTGATTATCGGTCTGTTGCATTCCGGAGTAGATTACACTTACAATGGTCAGGATGAGAATACACTGAAAAATGAGAATGCAAGCCAGCTGGTCGCTGAAAAAGTAGCCGGGTTTGATATTATTATGGTGGGCCATGATCATACCGGATGGAACAAAAAGGTTTTAAATACTGCCGGCGAAGAAGTTTTAATTCTTGGCCCCACAAGCAGAGCCAGAGATGTTGCAGTGGCAGATATTGAGTTTTTCTACAATGCAAACTCCGACACCTATGAAAAGGAGATAAACTCAATGATTGTTGCTACAGGTGACCAGGAGCCTGATGCTGAGTATCTGAAAAAATTCGGCGCTTTTCAGAATCAGATAACTGAATATGTTTCCCGTCCTGTGGGGAAAATCGCCACTAAAATGGATTCGCGCAAAAGTATTCTTGGTCCGGCGGCTTTTACCGACATTATTCATATGCTTCAATTCGATAAAACCGGCGCTGACATCTCATTCACTTCTCCCCTCTCTTTTAATACTATTGTTGATACCGGAGATATCTTTATTAAAGACCTTTTCAAATTATACCGTTTTGAAAACCTGCTGTACACCATGAAACTTACCGGTGATGAGATTGATAAATTTCTTGAGTTTAGCTATGCACTTTGGTTTGGAGGCATGTATTCTGAGGAAGACCACCTGATAAAATATCGCAGGGATGAGTTTGGTAAAATAAAAATGAGCCCGAACAACAGCAGAGCGCTCACTGCAGGTCAATATTTTAACTATGCTTCCGCCGCAGGAATTGATTATACTGTTGACATCACAAAACCTGAAGGGGAAAGGGTTACCATTACAGGCATGAGCAATGGTGAAGCTTTTGATTGCAACAGGATTTACACGGTTGCAATGAATTCATACAGAGGTAACGGCGGAGGCGGACACCTGATAAAAGGTTCAGGAATACCTCGGGAAGAGATCCCGGCACGAATTGTGGCAACCACACAAAAAGACCTTCGTTTCTATCTTTATGAGTATATCAAAGATCACAGTCCTGTAATTGTTCAGCAATACAATAACTGGAAAATAATCCCTGAAGAACTTGCATCTAAAGGTCGGGAAAATGACATACAGCTTCTTTTCGGAAACAGCTTTTATGAATAACCATGAATAAAAATTGTCCCTTCTGTGCTGAGCCTATCAGAGAAGCCACATTTGCGGAAAACGATCACTTTTTTGCAGCTTACAATATTGCACCGATTCTTCCCGGTCACAGCATGATTATCCCAAAAAAACACTATTGCGGCATTAATGAGCTTCCTGAAGAATTATTAATGGAGATGATTGTTTTCGCCAGAATGATTACTCATTTTCTCACCGAATACTATCATTCCACAGGTTTTGACTGGAGCATCCAGGAGGGCGAAGATGCAGGTCAGAGCGTAGAACACCTGCACTGGCATATTATTCCCCGAAGAAAACACGACCTTAAAACGCCCGGAGCCTGGTACAGCAAACTTCAAAACTCAGAAAATGAACCTGTTATTGATAGCCATGCAAGAAAGAAGCTGACTTCAGAGGAGCTTCAGCGCATTACTGATGAATTACGGGAAGCCTTTATGACTGTATAAAAAACATTACCACACCTGCCACTGCAATTAACGCACCTGCTACTTCACCCCATGATACTTTTTCCTTAAAGAAAGCAACAGAAAGAGGAATAATCAATACCGGATTTATAGCCATTATTGATGAAGCGACACCGGTTGAAGTATATTGTATTGCCATAAGGGAAAGTGAGACACCGAGAAACGGACCCATAACAGCACCAATGGTTGTGGCACCTACAGCTTTTCCATCTTTCAGTGAGGCAAAGAGTTTTTTCCAGCGACCGGTTATAAAGAAGATTGCGGAGAAGCCAATCACACCTGCTATTACACGGATATATGATGCTGCAAAAGGATCATGGTCGCCCATACCTACTTTACTTAACACCATACCTCCGGCCTGCCCGAAAGCCCCGCCCAGAGCCAGTAAAATCCCTGTTACAGGAATCGCTTTTTTCAAACTTCCCTGCTTGCGGTTGGCACGGTTTCCGGAAAGGATAACCAGAACTATTCCTGATGTGACAAGAAAAAGGCCAAGCAAATCAAAAGCTTTCATCCGCTCACCCAGAAAAACCCACGCAAGAAAAGCCGTCATGGCAGGCCATAACGACATTATTACCAAAGAGACTCTGGCACCGATATCCACATAAGCCTGAAAGAGCAGCAAATCACCAATCACAAAGCCAACAAGTCCGCTAAGGATAAGCCACATCCATGAATCGCCGGCAAACCCTGCAGGAAAAACAGTACCATAAACAATCACAGAATAAACGGCATACATAAAAAACGCCATCAATAGTCGAAGAAGGTTCATAGTAAGAGAACCGATCCTTTTTCCTGCAAACTCAAATGCTACCGCCGTTATCGTCCAGCAAAAGGCAGTGCTGAGCGCAATTATTTCACCGTAAAACTGATTCATCGGGTAAAATAGTCTACCATTGATAATAGCACCGGGATCAGTGCCAGAATAACAACCGCAGCAAGGCCGACTCTGGCAATTCCATGATACAGCTTTGCATAATAACCGGCTTTGGAATTGCCTTCAGGAGGCAAAAGCGGATACGGAAGGAGACCCTTATACTTCTTCTGCTCTTCATCAGATATTAGCTTAAAAAACTTTTTAAGCAGATAACGCAGTGCTAACAGCAGTAAAACCAATACACAAACAGCTATAACAGCAATAGTTTTGACCATGATCTTTGATTTGAGCTGTAAATGTATTAATAATTGATCAATCAGCATGTCTGTACGGAATTTGTACCTTTGCATTTTTGCAAACAAAATACCATGGACGACACTTACAGGACGATAAAGAGAGAGAGTGAAGGATATTTTCGGGATCGGGGAAGCAAGTTCTATGCTTTCGCATATCCAGTAGAGACCGAAGATGAGGTTAAAGAGCACCTGGAAGAGTTGCGCAAGAAGTATTATGACGCACGCCATCATTGTTACGCCTATCAACTCGGGGCAGAAAAAACATCCTATAGAATTAATGACGATGGTGAACCGAGCAGCTCTGCCGGGAAACCAATTTTCGGACGCATCCAGTCGCATGACCTTACCAATATTTTAATTGTTGTCATTCGCTATTTCGGTGGTGTAAAGCTGGGCGTTCCGGGTTTAATAAATGCATACAAAACTGCTGCTGAAGAGGCGATTCTGAAAAACAAAATTGAGACTAAAACCATCAATGAAGTTTATGAGCTTTCTTATGAATATCCACTGATGAATGAAGTGATGCGGATAGTCAAAGACGACAATGTTAACATGATTTTTCAGGAGTTTGAAATGACCTGCAGGATACACATCTCAGTACGAAGGTCAGAGTCTAAGGCTATAGAGGATAAACTACTATTAATCAGGAAGTTAAACGTAAAGCACTTATATACAGCTTAATATGGTTTTAAAAAAAAATTAATGCAAAATCTTAATGTTAACAATTATTTTTTTTAACACTAAAGTAATAAAATTTCACTATTTAAAGACCATATTTTGAGCCTGACAAAATAACAGTAATTCATGAAAGATGTTGGTGTATCAGGGGTTTAGGAAATGTCATGTTCAACATCCCCCGCTATGCTCAAAAATTAGCATTTAATATTCATATTTTCAAGCCCGGCGACACTTTTTTTTTCACTTTTTTATAATTTACTTTGTTCAGCTTTTTGGAGACCGAACCGGGTCGGCAAAAAGTCCCCTCAGTCGGGAAAATGAGATTGAAAGACTGAATCAACGACAAAAAGCTAATAATAAACGAGCTGAACCATCTGAATGAAAAAAAAGGACCATAAAGAAGTATGGGCAAACTGCTTATCTATCATAAAAGATAACATAAATACCAAAAGTTATAATACCTGGTTTGCACCCATACATCCTGTGAAGATACATGAGAATGTGCTAACCATTCAGGTTCCAAGCCAGTTTTTTTATGAATGGCTTGAAGAACACTTTATCGATTTATTACGTAAAGTTATCCGTCATGAGCTCGGTCCTACCGGACGGCTTGAATACAGCATTGTCATTGATCCCAAGCAAAGAGAGGGTGCTACTTCAGGAACCATAAAAATCCCGACCACCAGCAAACCTGAAACACAGAATCCCGATGTAAATATGCCTATCGATATAAACCGCGGAGGGAAAGCCAGAGAAATTCCCAATCCATTCATTATCCCGGGTCT